>NZ_JBDPMH010000034.1:0-80097 GCF_039871735.1 Plantactinospora sp. B24E8 | reverse complement strand
GCGCGTGCACAACGACGACCCGAAGCCGTTCGTGTGGACCGCCACCGCCGAATCGATCCTGGCCAAGGTCCGACGTGGACGAGTAGCCCTCCAACAAGCGACTACTCAAAACTGAGACAGAACACTAGAAGTAGTCGATCGCTTCGCCGGCGGCGACCACTCGTATGGCGGCAAGGAGAGTCGGCTGCGGTGGTGTCCTTGAGAAGGAAACCGCTCGCACCCGCGCGTAGCGCGCCGTAGACGTACTCGTCGACGTCGAAGGTGGTGAGGATCAGCACCCGGGTGCTGCTGGTCTGGGCGCAGATCCGCTTGACGGCGCGGGCCTGGCCGCCGTCACCCAGGGGGTCAGCAGGAGCTGGCGCCCTTTCACGGCACCCATTGATCAGTCCAGACTGGTGAGACGCCCGTCCCGCATCTGGACGGCACGGTCGCAGCGGGCGGCGATGCCGGCGTCGTGGGTGGCGATGACGAGGGTGGTGGTGCCCGGCTCGTCGCGCAGGCCGAGCAGCAGGTCGACGATGGCCGTGCCGGTGTGGCTGTCGAGGTTGCCGGTGGGTTCGTCAGCCAGCAGCAACGCCGGTCGGTTGACGAGGGCGCGGGCGATGGCCACCCGCTGTTGTTGACCACCGGACAGCCGCGACGGCAGGGCGGAGGCCCGGTCGGCGAGCCCGACCATCGCCAGCAGTTCACGTGCGCGGGCGGCCTTGTCGAATTCGGTGTGGAACGGGATCAGCGGTGCCATGACGTTGTCCAGGGCGGTGAGCGTGGGCAGCAGGTGGAACCGTTGGAACACGAATCCGACGCTCCGTCGGTACGCCGCCAACGCACGGCCCGACAGGTCGGTCACCCGTTGGCCAGCGACGTCGATGCTCCCACTGTCGGCTTTTTCGATCGCCCCGACGAGGTGCAGGAGTGTGGACTTGCCGGAGCCGCTCGGCCCGGTCAACGCGACCGCGGTGCCGGCGGTGAGGGTCAGACTGACGTCGTTGACGGCCACCAGCGGCGCGCCGTCGGGCAGTGGAAAACTCTTCCGTACGCCGTCGAGGCTGACCAACGGGGGCGGCGCGGTGGCCGTGACCGGCGCCGGGGGTGAGGTCCGTTCCATCAGGTCTGCGCTCCTTGTCCGTCACCCGTCGGCGAGTACCTGGGCGGTGGGCAGCCGACGGAGCATGACGATCGGCACCACCACCGACACGGCGGCTACCGCGATGCCGGAGACCAGGGCGGCCACGGCACACCAGACGATCGGTGCGGTGACCCCACCGGCGAAGGCCGCCGCCGCACCGAGGCCGGCAGCGGCGCCGAGCGTACCGCCCAGGGCACCCATGCCGATCGCCTCGAGGACGACCAGCCGGTTGAGCACGCCGTCGGTCCAGCCGACGGCGCGGAGCAGGGCGAGCTCGGCGGCGCGTTCGGAGATGTTGAGGTAGAGCACGTCGGCGACGGAGACGACGCCCAGCACGATCGTGACCGCCACCGCGAGATAGTCGACGGTGCGGGCCTGGAGGGTGACGGCGTCACCGAGCAGGGTGCCGGTGACCGCCCCGTGGAAGGCGATCGTGATCGCCAGCAGCATGGTCAGTGCCGCGACCCCGATCATCAGGCTCGTCGCGCCGAGCACCGTGCGGCCGGGGGTGCGGGCCAGGTTGGCGAGGGCGAGGGTGACCACCCGGTGCGGTGCCCGCAGGCGCACGGCGGCGCCGGACACGGCCGGGCGGACGGTCTCACCGGGGTCGGGGCGGGCGGCACGCCAGACCGGCCAGCCGCCGGCGACCAGGGCGATGGCCACGGCCGCGGGAACGGCGAGCAGGGTGTGGCTCCAGGCGATGCGCAGGCCGAAGGCGGAGGCGAAGGCCAGGGCGAGCAGGGTGCCGACCACGCCGGCGGCGAGGCCGACTCCGGCGATCTCGGTGAACATCAGTCGGGCCAGGTGTCGCCGGCTCCAGCCCAGGCAGGCGAGGATGCCGAACTCGGTGCGTCTGGCCCGAATGGCGGCCGTGTTGGCGTTGAGCACCGCCAGCGCGCACACCGCCAGCACCAGGATCGACAGCAGGACGCTCTTGCGGTCGGCGGCGCGGACGAGGACGGCCGCGACGCCCTTCTGCACCCACGGCTCGGCCACGGCGAGATCGGGTCGCCCGTAGTCACCGGCGGGGTAGTGCACGGTGACCGGGGTGGGCGACGAGCCCAGCGTGATGTCGACCTGCAGGCCGGTACGGTGGGCGATCTCCTCCGCGATCACCCGTACCCGCTCCCGGGAGACCGCGTCGATGCCGACCTCGCCGGCCAGCCGGACCCGCACCACGCTGATCGGTGCGGCGGTGTTCAGTTGGTACTCGGGGTAGGCCGGTTCGGTGGTGTAGGCGCCGGGGTCGAAGATGGCCGGCAGGGCCGCGATCGAGGTGAGCAGCAGCGGTGGTTGGCTGAGCAGACCGGTGACGTTCGCGTTCGGCGCGAGTCGCCGGCCGCCCAACGCCCGCCGGGACGCCTCGTCGGCACCGTCGGCGCCCGGGTTGAAATAGGTGTCCATGGGCACCGCCGACAACGCGCCGCCGAGCGAGACCTCGGCCGGGTCGAAGGTGCCCACCGCGCCCAGCGCGACGTCAGGCATCTGGACCTCGCCAGCCTGGACGACGTACCCGCGGGCGGTGTTGCGATGCACGGCGACGCCGCCCCGCACGCTGGTGTCGGCGAACTCCATCGGGACGTGCCGGGACGATCCCCCGTCGTCGGCTCCCTGGCCCCAGATCCTCAGGTCGTACGGTGCGGGCCGGGCCCGCAACCCGTCCGCCTCCGGCACAGTGTCCGTCGCTCCGACGGTCCAGAAGGAGTGGAGCCACATGGTGTTCGTCGTGGCCGTGTCGTATTCGATGCCCAGCTCGCCGGGGTGCAGCATCCGGTCGACCATGTCCTGGTACGGGTCGTCGACCGGTGTCGACCACCGCGCCACGGGGGTGCCGGGCTCGGTGCCCAGGGCGGCGCGTAGCCGCTGGTCGTCGGCGGAGGTCCGGACCAACTCGACCGCGCCGGGGTCCAGCCGCTCGACGTCGACCTGGAGCGTCCCGTCGACCTGCGGTCGGTCGGCGATCAGGACCGGCAGCACCGAGTACGGGTACGGCATCCCGTCCAGGCGGTGGGTGGTCGGCACCTCCGCCGGGGTGAAGTACCGCCCCGAGGTGACGGCCCGGTCGAGCCCCGCCAGCGCGGCCTCCGAGTCGGGGTCGACCGCGGCCATCAGGAACGGCACCGTCCACACGAGGGTGACGGCCGGGCGCGTCGGCTTGCCCTCCCGGTCCGTCGAACCCGGTCCGCCGACGCACGTCAACGACGACCGGGCCCGGGGATCCGTCGGTTGGAGCCCGTCCCGCTCGCCGATGAACGGGACCACGGGGCAGATCTCCACCCGCTTTCCGTCGGCGTCGATCTCCTCCGGCGGCGGCAGCCCCCCGCCACTGTCGAGTTCGCTGTTCGGCACCACGTCCACCCGGTTGCGGGTGACGTAGAGATACGCCGGCCCGTCCGGGATCCGACTCAACCCCGCGTCCGTCACCCAGGTCGGCTGCACCCGCAGCACCTGACGCTCCGCGGTCGGGTCCAGTTCGTCCGAGAGGTCGATCGTCACGGGTACGGTCCGCATCACGTATCCGATGACGGCGACCGGCGCCGCGACGGAAACACCGCGTACCGCCTGGATTTCCCGCCACTGCGCGACGGAGATTCCGCCGCGCATTCCCGCCAACTGACCCGACTGCACCAGATTGCGTTGCCGCTCCAGCGGCAGTACCGCCTCGCCGGGGCGCACCAGGAGGTCGTACACGGGGCGGTAGTTGGCGGCGATCGTGCCGACGGCGTCCAGACGGGAGGTCACCGCGGTTCCGGTGAGCAGGGTGAATCCCGCCACCGCCACGGCGATCATCGACAACAACGCCAACGAGCGACGCGCCCGTACCCGCCACTGCGAAACGACCATGCCCAGCAACTAGCTCACCGTCCGTCCGCGACCAGCACCGGTTCGGGCCCGACATGCTGCCGCCGGCCGGATGGGGGCCCGGCCGGCGGCGCTGGACCGGCGATCAGCAGCAACCGACGCGGTAGCTCACGTTCGGCGCGTCGCAGTAGTCGGCCGTGTTGGCGTAGCAGCGGACCTGGCCCGCCACCACCTTGTTGTAGTAGTAGTAGCAGAACGGGCCACCGCACCCGACATAGGCGCGGGTGCAGACGTTGCACGCGGAGGCCTTGGCCTTGGGCAGCAGAGCGGCCAGCAGTTTGTCGCCCAGTCTGTTGATGATGACCATCTGCGCGTTCTCCTTCGTGTCGTCGTCCGACGATGTGGCGGTGCGTCAACGATGTCATCGCTCGCTTACGTGTCACTAACGCCGCGCTAACGCCGGACGCTCGCGCGAATCGTGCTGACCAGCCGGCGGATCCGTTGGCCGGGTACGATGCCGAGACCTGCGGCGAGAAGGTCGCACAGCTCGTCATGGGCCGCCAGGGCCGACGCGATGTCGCCCCGCCCCATGTGTGCTTCGATGAGATGTTCCCAGGCTCGCTCGCGGTAGGGGCACTGGCGTACCAGGGGCTCCATCGCGTCGATGACGGCGTTGTGGTCCCCGAGTACGAGCCGCGCCTCGGCGAGGTCCTCCATCGCCCGCCACCGCCGCTCGTCGAGCGCGGAGGCTTCGACCGTCAGTCCGGCGGACGTGACGTCGACGCAGGCGGTTCCCCGCCACAGCCGCAGCGCCGTGTCGAGTACGGCAGCCCGCTGTTCGGCCTCGTCCGGGAGGCGCGTGTTGGCGCCCCGGCGGGTCAACTCGTCGAAGCGTGCGAGATCGGTCGACGCGAGGTGTGGGCACAGCAGGTAACCCGGTGGACGGGTCTGCAGCACGTTCACGGCGTCCGGGCCACCGAGCCGCACCAGGCTCTGCCGCAGGGCCGAGACATGCCCCTGCAGCTTGGTGGTTGCCGTCCTCGGCGGGCTACCGTCCCAGATGACGGCGACGAGATGGTGGACGCTGACCACGGTGCCCAGATTCAGTGCGAGCGCCACCAGCAGTGCTCGTCTTCCGGAGCTGCCGATCGGCATCGGCCGCCCCCGGACATTCACCTCAAGCGGGCCCAGCAACGACACCTGTAAGAGCGTGTTAGCGTTCACAGCGCTACCTCTGGTGCACGAGCATCGTCATAACCGGATGCCTGGAGGCGAAACAACTCGGCATAGCGGCCCCCCGATGCGATCAGCTCGTCGTGGCTGCCCTGCTCGAGAATGCGACCGCCGGACAGCACCGCAATGCTGGTGGCCCCGCGGACGGTATTGAGGCGGTGGGAGATGAGCAGGCTGGTGCGGGTACGGCGCAGCGACACCAGCCGCCGGCTGATCTCGTACTCGGTCGCCACGTCGAGCCCCGAGGACGGCTCGTCGAGGATCAGCAGGTCGGTGCCTTCCCGCAGGACGGCCCGGGCAAGCGCCAGACGCTGCCACTGGCCGCCGGACAGCACCACGCCGGCATCGGCCGTGTCACCGTCCCTGAAGGCCCGTGTCAGCATCGTGTCATAGCCGCGGGGGAGGCCGGACAACACCGAGTCCAGGTCGGCGGTGACCGCCGCCGCGCGGATGCGTGAACGGTCGTCGCGCGCGCTGATGTCTCCGATCGCGATGTTGTCGTGGGCGGACAGCTCATAGGTCATGAAGTCCTGGAACGTCGCCCCGATGCGGGCACGCAGGGATGCCGGGTCGAGGGTGGTGATGTCGACGCCGTCCCATCGGATGACGCCCCGGCTCGGGGTGTGGAAGCCGCAGAGCAGCTTCACCACCGTGGACTTGCCGGCGCCGTTGTCGCCGACCATCGCGAGCGAGGAACCGCGGGGAATTCGTAAGGTCAGACCGCGCAACACCCAGTCGTGGTCGGGCGCGTAGCGGAACCACACGTCGTCGAACTCCAGGCCCTGCGCGAGCGGCGGCGCGGGAGGTAGTGGCCCGGTCTTGCGCACCTCACGGGTCACCGCCGTGATGTCGACGTAGTGGCCGAACATGATGAACGTCTCGCCGAGCATCGCTATCTGGCGGACCAGACCCGAGGCGGACATCTGGAGCGCGGCCAGTGCCGCGATCACGAGCACCAGGTCGCCGACGGTGCCGCGCCCGTCTGCGACGCGCACAACGAAGACCGTCAGCGCCACCAGCGACACGAGGCCGGTCAGCGCCGCCAGCACGCTGTCCACCCACAGTGCCAGACGGTCCTGGTGACGCTCCTGCGCCTGGGCCGCCCGCAGTTCGTCGAGGAGCCGGCCCTGGAAGAACGCGCCGAGTCCGAACAGCCGGATCTCCTTCGCCGCCCGCATGTCGAGCAGCAGTGCGGCGTAGAAGGCCTGCCTGCGGATCATCGGCACGGTGCGTTCCAGCATCGCCCCCCGCATCCGCGCCAGCCGGATCTGGGCGAGAAGTGTGGGTACGGCGGCCAGCAGCACCAGTGCGCCCACCAGAGGAGACCAGCGCACCAGCGTGACACCGAAGGCGACCACGGTGATCGTCTCCTGGCCGACGGCCAGGACCAGACTGTTGAGTTGGGTCGGTGCGAAGCGACTCGCCTCGTGGGCGAGCCGCAGCCGGTCATGGAACGAGCTGTCCTCCAACTCCTTCAGACCCGGATGCGCCGACACCGCGGCGAACAACTCCTGCTGCGTGCGAATCGTCACCCGGCGTTCCGCATCCCGCTGGGCGTACTGGGAGACGTGCAGGATGACCGGCGACACGATCGCCAGCAGGCCGAAACCGGCGACGCCGAACCAGAGCTTGGCACTGTCGTCGGCGGACAGTCCGTCGATGAGCGCACGGGTGGACCAGGCGGTGGCCACCGCCGCCAGACCGCCCACCACCATGACGACCATGCTGATGGCGGCGGCCAGGGGCGCGGCGCCGAAATAGATCCCGAACGCGCGGCCCAGCAACCATGCCGATCGCCTCATTGGCTGTTCAATACCTCGCCCAGGTCGTGGCCGCGTGCCGACAGCCGTCCGTCGGCCCCGAACATCACGAACGACGGGGTGCCCTGCACCTGGAAGGTCGCCATGAGCGTGCTCGGGCTGTCCTCGGTGACGACGAGGCCGGCCTTTCCCAGGGTCGGAGCGAGTTCGTCGGTCTGGCCCTCGCCCGTGGTGAGGACGCTGACCACCCGGACGCCCGTGGTGGCGAGCTCCTCTGCGCGGTCGGCCAACTGTTCCGCCTGGGCCGGGCAGTGCCGACAGCTGGACGAGAAGAACCCGACCAGAACCGGGTTGCCCGCGACATCGGCGCGGGAGACCTGACCGTCGGGCGACGCGAACTCCGGCAGGGCGGCGCCGATCGGCAGCCCCGACGCGGGTGGCGTCGTCATCTCGAGGAGTTTCGCCTCCGTCTCGCGCAGACGCCTGATGATCGCGGCGCTCAGCACGAGGTCGACGAGGACGAGTGCCGCCAGTGCGGCAACAACGACGGAGAGAAGTAGCACCGGTTCTCCTTGGCTCAGTGCCGGGGCGCACAACGGCGGGCAGTCGGGAGTTCCGCGGTCAGCGCGCGTGGGTCGGCCCCCGCAGGAGCCATACCAGATCGTCGAGCCAGACCAGCGCGGCAACCACGAGTCCCGCCGCGACGCACGCCAACACAAGCTGCGGTGGATCGAGCCTGCTGAGCGATGTCGCCGGTTGGGCGATGGTGCCGACGAGAGCGCCGAACGAGACAGCCGAGAGGAACCCGCTGCGGATGACGTGTCGCCGGGAGACGGGCGCGCCCGTCGGCCCGAAACAGTGGCAGCCGACGGTGGCTCCCCGCCGGATGGCCAGCGCCAGCACGAGGGCGAACGCGCCGAACAGCAACACGGCGGCAGCCAGGCCCACGCTCGCCCCGCCCGGCCAGAAGAGCAACGCCAGCACCAACATCTCGGCCGCGATCGAGGCGGCGGCCGCGGGCCGGGACCAGGGTGGGGGTAACACCCGTAGACCGGTGATCGCGTCAGCGAACGCGGCGAAAGCCGATCGTGTGCGCACCTTGCCGACAACAGATATCGCCAGTGCGCCGGAGGTGGTCAGTATTGCCGCGACTACCACAGCGCTCACGACTTTCCCCCATGTCCCACATGTCAGTCGGTGCCCGTGTCGACTGTCTGGGCATCCTGGACGTTAGCGTTAACATCCAAGGCAGTCAACGGGTCGATCTCATGGGTCAGTCACGCAAAGGTCATTGAAGGACGGGTATGGCCGACAGGGCTGTGTTTCTGCTTGCCGTGGTGATCGGAGCCGCCGTGGTCGCGGCGATTGTGGTGGGTGGGGTGGTCGCGGCACGCCGACAATTCATGATCATTAAGGTGGTGGGTGACAGTATGCGTCCCGGCCTGGCCCCCGGCGACCGGCTCCTGGTCCGTCGAACACGTCGACTCCGGGTGGGGAACATCGTGATCGCACACCATCAGGAGGGCGGGCGCCGGACCGTCCCGACCGGATCCGCCGCGTCGGCATGGCTCGTCAAGCGGCTGGCGGCGCTGCCGGGCGACACCGTCCCGGAACCGGTGGTCCACGCCGTCGGCGGTCGCTTCCGACACGTGCCCGCCGGCATGACGGTACTACTCGGTGAGCATCCGGAGAGCCTCGACTCGCGCCGCTGGGGATTCGTCCCACTGGAGGACATCGAAGGCGTGGCGGTCTGGCGGCTGGGGCCCGACGACAGGTAGTCACCGCAGGTGCCGCGTACGGCAACCACAGGCAGGGCCCTGCCGCGTCAGAAGTAGTCGATCGCCTCGGCGCGCGGTCCGGAGCCGAGCAGGTCGAGCGGGCCCGGGTCGGCACCGCCGCCGGCACGGAGCAGACCGGCCTCGGCGACCGCGTACGCGTCGGCCGCACCCGTGTAGAGCAGGGCGAACCCGCGTACGTCGAGGGAGAGGGCCGGCTCGTCCGGGATCCGGTGCAGGTGTGCCTCGCCACCGTCGACCTCCAGCCGCCAGAAGCCGGAGTTCCACGGCGCGTCGGCGTCGGTCAGCGCGAAGTCGACCCGGCCGCGTACGCCGGTCCGCCAGCCCCGGTCGGCGACCGCCCGGGTCACGTCGACCGGCCGGTGCATCCAGATCCGCTCCTCGCGCACCCGGACGTGCTCCAGTGGCAACTGGGCGGCGACCGCGTCGTGCGCCAGCGGCCAGAGCCGCACGGTCGGGGTGACGCTGCGCCAGCCGGCCAGGAAACCGACCAGTTCCCGGGCCGCCGCCGCGGTGGTGGCGAAGACGTCCTCCACGGTGAACACGGCGTGCCGGTCGTAGCCCCGGCCCCGCGCCCAGGCCGCGTACCCAACCAGTTGGCCGTCCTGTTCGACCAGGGTGAGTCCGTCGATCCCGTTCGGCAGCCCGGTCGACGGCTCCGGGGCGTAGACGTCCTTGCGGGTGAGCAGGCCGCCGCGGTGCCGGGCGACCCGCTCGTAGAGGTCGGCAACCGCCGGCAGGTCGGCGGCCCCGCCGGCCCGTACGGTCAGCTCCGGAGCCGGCCGGTGTGCCGGTAGCGCGATTGTGGGCAGTTCGACGGCGCGCTGTGCGCCGGCCACCTCCCAGCCACAGCTGCGGTACGGGCCGGTGACCGTCGGGTAGAGGGCACTGATCGCCGCACCCCGTTCCCGGGCGTCGGCGAGCAGGGTCCGCAGCAGGGCCCGGGCGACCCCGCGCCCGCGTGCCTCGGCGGCCACCGCCACCCCGGCGACGTCGGCGGCGGTCACCCGCCGGCCCGCCCACCACTGTTCGTGGTGCAGGTCGACGGCCTTGCCGAGCAGCCGGCCGGCGGAGTCGAACGCGCCGTACCGGGTCAGCCCGACCAGTGGGGTTAGCGCGCTGGGTGCCGGGGTCGGGGCGGAGCCGAAGGCCAGACGGCCGAGTTGCCAGGCCGCCTCGAGTTCGCCGACCTCGAGCGGACGGACCTGGATCATGATCGGAGCCACCGGCCGAGCCTAGTCAGGCGCCGGTCTGACCAGCCACCGGATAACCCCGGACGCCGGATACTGAAACCTTTAAATCAACCCGCTCCGATGTTGTGTTTGGGAAAGCGCTTGTCCTAGCATTTTCGTCACAAGGGAGCCACCCCCGTCCCCGGTAACCGTTGAACTGTTCCAGTCACGGTCGCCGCCTGCGGTACGCGCCATCCGGTCGAGGGCAGGACCGGTGCGGCCCGTCGGCCGGCCCGACCGGCCAGGCGTCGTCACCGCAGCCCCGCCTCGTCACGGAGGAATCCCCGCCTCGTTACGGAGGAACCGTCATGCGCACGTCGCGACAACGCACCACCCTGCTCGCCGCCGGCACTGTCGGCACCCTCGCCGCCAGTGTCGCCCTCGGCGCGGTGGTCGCCTCGGCCGCTGCCGCCGGCTGCCGGGTCGACTACCAGGTCACGAACCAGTGGCAGGGCGGCTTCGGCGCCAGCGTCAACCTCACCAACCTCGGCGACCCGGTCACCAGCTGGACGGTGACCTGGTCGTACCCGGCCGGGCAGCAGGTCACCCAGGCCTGGAACGCCACCGTCACCCAGTCCGGCACCCAGGTCACCGCCGCCAACGTCGGCTACAACGGCACGCTCGGCACCAACACCAGCGTCGGATTCGGCTTCAACGGCTCGTGGACCGGCAGCAACCCGGTGCCGAGCGGTTTCGCGATGAACGGCACCACCTGCACCGGCACGATCGCCCCGACCACCGGCGGGTCGACCGTACCGCCCCCGGCCACCACCCCGCCCGCGACCACCCCGCCGCCGACCACCCCACCGGTCACCACGCCGCCACCGAACCCGCCGGCCGGCGCGAAACAGGTCGAGGAGCTGGACCGGGGACTGGTCAGCGTCCGCTCCGGCAACGGAAACCTGGTCTCCTGGCGACTGCTCGGCACCGAAACCTCGGGAGTGGCGTTCAACCTCTACCGGGGCTCGACCCGGGTCAACCCGAGCCCGATCACCGGGGCCACCAACTATCTCGACTCCGGCGCGGCGGCCGGTGCCGCGTACACCGTCCGGGCGGTGGTGAACGGGACGGAACAGGCCGCCTCGGCACCCGCGCTGCAGTTCGGTTCGGGCTATCTCGACGTACCGCTGCAGATCCCGGCCGGCGGCACCACCCCCTCCGGCGAGGCGTACACCTACTCGGCGAACGACGCTTCGGTCGGTGACCTGGACGGTGACGGCCGGTACGAGATCGTGCTCAAGTGGGACCCGTCCAACGCCAAGGACAACTCGCAGTCCGGCTACACCGGCAACGTCTACGTCGACGCGTACACCCTGACCGGCACCCGGTTGTGGCGGATCGACCTGGGCCGCAACATCCGGGCCGGCGCGCACTACACCCAGTTCCAGGTCTACGACTACGACGGCGACGGGGACGCCGAGGTGGCGATGAAGACCGCCGACGGCAGCCGCTCCGGCACCGGTCAGGTGATCGGCAACGCCTCGGCGGACCACCGCAACTCGTCCGGGTACGTGCTGGCCGGGCCCGAGTTCCTGACCATGTTCGACGGCCGGACCGGCGCCGCCCTCTCCACCGTCGACTACCTGCCGGCCCGGGGCACCGTCTCCTCCTGGGGTGACAACTACGGCAACCGGGTCGACCGGTTCCTCGCCGGTACGGCGTACCTGGACGGCCAGCGTCCCTCGCTGATCATGGCCCGGGGCTACTACACCCGGTCCGTCATCGTCGCCTGGGACTTCCGCAACGGCAGCCTGACCCGGCGCTGGACGTTCGACTCCAACTCGGCCGGCTCCCAGTACGCCGGCCAGGGCAACCACGCGCTGACCGTCGGCGACGTGGATGCCGACGGCCGCGACGAGATCGTGTATGGCGCGATGACCGTCGACGACAACGGCGCGCCGCTGTGGAACACCGGACACGGGCACGGCGACGCGGCGCACCTCGGCGACCTCGACCCGGCCCGGGCCGGGCTGGAGTACTTCAAGGTCAGCGAGGACTCCTCGAAGCCGTCGTCCTGGTTCGCCAACGCCCGTACCGGACAGATCTACTGGTCCACCGGCCCGGCCGGGGACAACGGCCGGGGCGTGGCCGGCGACGTCCACGCCGGCAGCCCGGGCGCCGAGGCATGGTCGTCGGCGGCCGACGGACTACGCAGCCCCTCCGGCACGAACGTCGGCCGCAAGCCGTCGTCGGCGAACTTCCTGATCTGGTGGGACGGCGATCCGGTCCGCGAGCTGCTCGACCAGACCCGGATCGACAAGTACGGCACGAGTGGTGACACCCGACTGCTCACCGGCAGCGGGGTGGCGTCGAACAACGGCACCAAGGCCACCCCGGCGCTCTCGGCCGACCTCCTCGGTGACTGGCGCGAGGAGGTGGTCTGGCGGACCAGCGACAACCGGGCGTTGCGGATCTACAGCACGCCGAACCCGACGGACGTCCGGATCCACACCCTGATGCACGACCCGATGTACCGGGTGGCGATCGCCTGGCAGAACACCGCCTACAACCAGCCGCCGCACCCGAGCTTCTTCATCGGCAACGGCATGTCCGCCCCGCCGACCCCGGCGGTCTACCTCCGCTGAGGCGGATCCGGAAGAATCTCCGGAACGCCGGTGCGTCGCGGTGCCAGGTAGGGCCAGGCACCGCGACGCACCGGCGAAACGCGAAGCCGCACCGGCCTGCGGGGTCGCTCATCTCCCCGCCGGCCGGTGCGGCACACACCGCGACATCACGCGACCCGTCCCGATCGCGCTTGTCGAACCACCACCGGTAAGAACATTAGGCGGGTTCCGGTGCCGGTCGATGACAGCACGGTGAAAACTGTGTTTCGGAGGCGCCGATCCGCTGTGTCCCTGGTCACCCCGGCGGTCCCGCGCCGGTCAGCGGCGCAGGCCGCCGGCGACCTTCTCCGCGATCAGCTCGTACGAGCGGACCCGGTCGTCGACGTCGTAGACCAGCGTGGTGAGCATCAGCTCGTCGGCGCCGGTCCGGGTCAGCAGGTCGCCCAGCTGCCGGGCCACCGTCTCCGGTGAGCCGAGCGCCTGTCCCTCCCGGCGGTCGGCGACGAACTGGCGCTCGATGTCGGTGTACGGGTACGCCGCCGCCTCGTCCGGAGTCGCCAGCGGTGCCGGTCGACCGGTGCGCAGGCGCAGGAACGACAGCTCGGCCGGACCGGCCAGCCATTGCGCCCGCTCGTCGGTCTCGGCGCAGACCGCGTTCACCGCCACCATCGCGTACGGCTCGGACAGCCACTCCGACGGCCGGAAGCTGTCCCGGTACAGCTCCAGCGCGGGCAGCGTGTTCGCGGCGCTGAAGTGGTGGGCGAAGGAGAAGGGGAGTCCGAGCAGCCCGGCGAGCCGGGCGCTGAACCCGCTGGACCCGAGCAGCCAGACCGCCGGCAACTGTCCCCGTCCCGGGGTGGCGGTGATCGGTCCGGGCCGGGCGCCGGTGAAGTAGTTGATCAGATCCGCGAGTTCCTGCGGGAAGTTCTCCGCGGAGAGTCCCTCGACGGTCCGGCGCAGCGCCAGCGCGGTTGCCTGGTCGGTGCCGGGCGCCCGACCGATGCCGAGGTCGACCCGGCCGGGGTGTAACGCCTCCAGCGTGCCGAACTGTTCGGCCACCACGAGCGGTGCGTGGTTGGGCAGCATCACCCCACCGGAACCGACCCGGATGGTCGAGGTGGCGGCGGCGATGTGCGCGAGCAGCACGGCCGGCGCGGACGAGGCGATCGCCGGCATGTTGTGGTGCTCGGCGACCCAGAACCGGTGGTATCCGAGTTCCTCGGTACGTCGAGCCAGTTGTGTGGTGTGCCGCAGGGCGTCACCGGCGGTGGCGCCGCCCGCGACCGGGGCCAGGTCAAGGACAGAGAGCGGTACGTCGATCACACCTTGCCGCAACCGGGGACGCCGGGAATTTCTTCCGCCTGTGATCTTCTTCCCGGCGTCCGGGTCAGGTCCGGTCGGGTTCCCAACCGGCCGGGTCCGGCCCGGCGTCCACCGAGGCGCCGGAGCCGGCGAGGGCGGCGAGCGCCTCTCCGGGCGGGCCGGTGGGCCGGGACACGTCCCGCTGCTCCGCCCGGCGCCGACCGGCGGTGGTCACGATGGCGGCCAGGCCCGTGGTGATCGGCACGGCGGCGATCAGGCCGAGCGTGGCGACCGCGCTACGGACGATCTCCTGGGCCATGAACTCAGTGGTCAGGATCTCGGAGGTGGCCCGACCGCCGGCGATGAGCAACAGCAGCAGCGGCAGGGACGCACCCGCGTACGCGAGGATGATGGTGTTGACGGTGGAGGCGATGTGCGCCCGGCCGACCCGGGTCGCCGCCTGGTAGAGCTGCCGTCGGGTGAGGTCGGGATTGGCCCGGGCGAGTTCGCCTACCGTCGCGGCCTGGGTGACGGTGACGTCGTCGAGGACACCGAGTGAGCCGATGATGATGCCGGCCAGCAGCAGGCCGTGCAGGTCCACGTCGGCGTCGAGGAAGGACAGCGTGGTGGCGTCCTCGCTGCCGAACCCGGTCAGGTGGGTGGCGGCGATCGCCACCGTACCCAGTACGCCGGTGAGCAGCAGACTGCCCAGGGTGCCCAGGACGGCGACCGAGGTCTGGGTGGTCACCCCGTGGGTGAGGTACAGGACCACGAACATGATGAGCGCGGCGCCGGTGACGGCGACGAGCAGCGGCGGACTGCCGTCGAGGATGGCCGGCAGGATGAAGCTGAGCAGGATGGCGAAACTCGCGGCGAGCCCGGCCAGCGCGGCCAGGCCGCGCAGGCGTCCGAAGGCGACGATCGCGACCGCGAACGCGGCGAGCAGCCAGAGCAGCGGCCGGGCGCGCTGCTGGTCGGCGATGTTGTAACTGCTCACGTCGGGGTTGGCCGGATCGACGAGCTGGACCAGGACCACCTGGTCGCCGACCGCGACCTCGGGGGCCCCGGGACCGACCGGGATCGGCGTCTCGACCTCCCGGCCGGCGTCCGGACCCTCCTCGACGGTCGCCCGGACCGTGCCGCACGGCCCGTCCGTACCGGGCGGTCCGGCCTCCGGCAGGTCCGGCACGTCGGGACAGGGCTCGACGACCACCCGGGTCACCGTGCCGTGGTAGCGGGGGACCGGCGGTGCCTCGTCCCGGGTGGGCGTCTCCGACGGCCAGAGCAGCAGGACACCGACACACGTCGCGGCGAACAGCGGCACCACGGTGGCGATGAGGATCCGGCGCAGCCGGGGCGGGGCCGGGGGCGGGGGACGATGGTGGTCGGCGCCCATGCGCGAGTCTCCTGGGGTCCTGGAATCCGGTCCGGATGCCGTTTCCGCACCAACCGCACACAACCACGGACGAAGCACCCGGTGTGGAAACTTACCGACAGACGTCGCCGAAATGCGCCCGTACGGCCGGGTTGCCCGTCTCCCGGGACGACCCTGGTGCCGTACGGGAACCGGTCCTGGCGACGTTCGATGCGTGGTGCCCCCGGTGGGATTCGAACCCACACTGTCGATCTTTTGAGAATCGCGCCTCTGCCGTTGGGCTACAGGGGCCTGGCGTCGATAAGACTACCCACTACGCTGATGGCGGCGACACCCGGCTGGGCAGGTGTCGGAAAAGTAGTAGTTGGGGGTAGGGGCTCGTGGCCGACACGCAGGCAGGTGCCGAGCGGAGGCGGGTGCTGATCGCCGAGGACGAGGCGCTCATCCGGCTGGACCTGGCCGAGATGCTGGTCGAGGAGGGCTACGACGTGGTGGGGGAGGCGGGCGACGGCGAGACCGCCGTACGCCTCGCCGAGGAGTTGAAGCCCGACCTTGTCATTCTCGACATCAAGATGCCGATCATGGACGGGCTGGCGGCGGCGGAGCGGATCGCCGGTGGCCGGATCGCCCCGGTTGTCATCCTGACCGCGTTCAGCCAGCGTGACCTGGTCGAGCGGGCCCGGGCAGCGGGCGCCATGGCGTACCTGGTCAAGCCGTTCCAGAAGAGCGACCTGGTGCCGGCGATCGAGATCGCGCTGTCGCGCTACTCGGAGATCGCCGCGCTGGAGGCCGAGGTCGCCGGGTTGACCGACCGGCTGGAGATCCGCAAGACCGTCGAGCGGGCCAAGGGCGCCCTGATGACGACGTACGGGATGACCGAGCCGCAGGCATTCAAGTGGATCCAGCGCACCGCGATGGACCACCGGATGACGATGCGGGAGGTGGCCGAACGCATCCTGGCCGAGGGGACCGGCGCCGAGCCGGCGACCGAGGCCGGCTGAGGCCACCGGCGGACGAGCGGAGGCGGCGCCGCCCCGGCCGGGCGCGCCGCCGCTGCGGTACCCGATCACGAGCTTCCTCGGCCGCGTTCCCGGGCCCTACAATCGGCCGATGCTCCTCCGACGGTGTGTCGGTGTCGCGCTCATGGTGTCCGTCCTGTTCGCCACCGGCTGTCAAGGGCCGGCGCCAGAGGCATCGGTGGAACAGTTGCGCCCGCAGTGGCGGCGGTTGGCCCTGCCGGCGCCGCCCGGTACACCCGGCCGGCTCATGGTCCGGGACCTCGCCGCGTGCGCCGGCCACTGGTACGTCACCGGTGGGGTCGGCACCGGGTCCGGCGAGACCCGGCCGGCGGCCTGGCACAGCGCCGACGGCCAGACCTGGAGCGCCCTGCGGGTCGAGCCGAAGAGCTACTACGGGCTGCGTAACGTGCTTTACGCGGCGGCCTGCCGGGACGGCCGGGTCGCGGTGATCGGCGACAAGCCCGGCGGAGCGCACGGCAACCCCCGGGTGAGCACCTGGCAGCACCGGTCCGACGGTTCACTGGTGGAGGTCGAGGCAGCCTCCTTCGAGCTGTACGGCGGGCCGAAGGCGGTGAACGTCGCCCGGCTCGCTGCCGGGCCATCCGGCTGGCTGATCACCGGCAACCGGTCCAGCGGGGCGGCCGTCTGGCTCTCTCCGGACGCTGGCGACTTCGAGATCATCGAGGCGGTTCCCGGGCTGGCCACCGACGCCCAGGGCGCGACCTGGGCGTCCGACGCGGTCGCCACGCCCACCGGCTGGTTGCTGGTCGGTGGCATGCTGCCGGCGGGCGGCCGGATCGACCGAGACCCGCTCGGCTGGACCTCCCCGGACGGCCGGAACTGGCAGCGCGACCCGGCCCCGGCGACCCAGGACTACGAGGAGTTCCAGCGGGTGGTCCTGCTCGGCGGTACGCCGGTCGCGGTGGGGCTGCGCGGGCGGGAGTTCGGCGCCTGGCGACGCGGTTCCAACGGCTGGGAGCCGGTCGGCGGGTTCGGCGGTCGGGCCGCCTCCGGCGTTCCGGCCGTTGTCGCGCTGACCGTCGTCGGAGCGGACCGGCTGCTTGCGGTCGCTTCCGACGGCGCCTCGTACGGGCTCTGGTCCTCTCTCGACGGCGGGAGGGCCTGGCGTCCGGTGGCGGCGCCGGTACCGATGCCGGTCGGCGCGTACCAGGACGTCAGCGTGGTCGCGCTCGACGACCGGGTGCTGCTGTCGGTCGACGACGGGCGGGAGGGCATGGTCTGGGCGACCCGGCTCGGCACCGGGGACTGAGGATGCCCGTACGACGATGCGGCGCTTCCGGGCCGTCGGTAGCGTCCGTACCGCCGCTACCCGCTCCGGCCGGCCGGGATCGGACGCAGGGTCGGATAAGGGGCGCAACCCGCCGCGCTTGTTACGGCTCCGGTCATCCTGGTGCACGCGTTCGTAACGGTTTGGCAAGCCCCGCCTTCAGGCCTTTCCATGACCGAATAAGCCTCGGTACGCTCCGCCATCACGAGCCGTAACGCGGGTTGGCGTTTGTCGCCGGGTGGTGGATGCGCTGGTAGTGATGTGTCGCCGCCGGGTCCGCCGCTGCCTGCATCTGGAGGAGGTCAAGGAGCCGTGAGGCGAAAGTACGTACGGGCGCTGAGTACCACTGCGCTGGCGGCGGTGATGGTGGCCGCGGCCGGTTGCCAGGACACGGGCGGCAGCACCGCCGACAGCGCGAAGTGTGGTGGCAAGATCGCGATCTTCGGCGCGTTCACCGGCGACAACGCGGGTCTGGTGATCCCGTCGCTGAACGGCGCCAAGCTCGCCGTGGAGCAGCACAACACGGCCAAGCCGGACTGCCAGGTCACCCTGCAGGAGTTCGACACCCAGGGTGCCCCGGACCAGGCCACTCCGATCGCCAACCAGGTCGCGGGCGACCAGTCGTACCTCGGCGTCATCGGTGGGCACTTCTCCGGTGAGAGCGACGCGACGATGCTGACCTACCAGGCCGCCGGCATGGCCATGGTCTCGCCGTCCGCCACCCGGATCGACCTGTCCCAGAAGGGCGTCAAGAGCTTCTTCCGGGTTGTCGGCCACGACGGCACCCAGGCGGCGGCGGTCACCGCGTACCTGAAGCGGCAGAACGCGCAGAAGGTCTTCGTGATCGACGACGGCAGCGCGTACGGTGCCGGCATCACCGCAGAGCTCGGCAAGCTGCTCGGCCCGCTGCAGGTGAGCACGGACAAGATCCAGGAGCGGCAGAACCAGTTCGACGCGACGGTCTCCAAGGTGAAGAGCGCCTCGCCGGACTGGATCTTCTACGGCGGCTACACCCGCGAGGCGGCGCCGCTGGTCCGCCAGCTGCGGGCCGCCAACGTCACCGCCAAGTTCATCGCGCCCGACGGGCTGTACGACACCGCCTTCCCGGAGGGTGCGTCCGGCGGTGCCGAGGGTGCCATCGTCACCTGCCCGTGCCTCCCGGCTGACAAGGCCGGCGGTACGTTCGCGGCGGACTACCAGAAGAAGTACAACATCGCGCCGGGTTCGTACGGCGCGGAGGGCTACGACGCGGCCAAGATCTTCCTGGATGCCTTCGAGGCCGGCAAGCAGACCCGGGCCGACATCCTGGAGTTCGTCCGGACCTACGACAAGCAGGGCACGTCGAAGTACATCAAGTTCGACGCCAACGGCGACGTGGACCCGACCAAGGTTGTCATCTGGGCCTACCAGGTCAAGGGGAACGAGATCGTCCCGCTGGAAGAGCTGAAGATTTCCTGACGGGTCAGTTGAGTGCGGCCGGGAGCACGACTCCCGGCCGCGCTCGGTGCAAGGAGCCTTTGTGAACTTCGACGAACTCTTCGGCCACCTCGGCCAACATACCGTTGACGGGCTGGCCAAGGGAGCGATCTACGCGCTGATCGCACTCGGCTACACCCTGGTGTACGGTGTGCTCCGGCTGATCAACTTTGCCCATTCCGAGGTCTTCGTGGTGGGCACGTTCGCCGTGCTCGGCGTCTGGACCGCTGTCGGGCTGGAGAACAACCCACCGGTCGCCCAGGCCGCGCTCTTCCTGCTGCTCGGTCTGGCCGCGGCGGCCCTCGCCTCCGGCGGCACCGCGCTGGTGATCGAGCGTCTCGCCTACCGGCCGCTGCGCCGCCGCAACGCACCACCGCTGGTCTTCCTCATCACCGCGATCGGCCTCTCGCTAGTCATCGTCGAGATCCTCGGCCAGTTGCTGCCGGACACCCTCGGCGGTACGATGACCACCCTGTTCGGCCGTCCCCGGCAGGTCGTCGGGATGCCGACCATTATCGAGAGCAAGCCGCTCTTCACCATCGCCGGTACGTCGATCACGAACGTACAGTTCATTACCCTCATCGCCGCGCTGGTCATGATGGCCCTGCTGGACTGGTTCATCAACCGGACCAAGTACGGCCGCGGCGTCCGGGCGGTGGCGCAGAACCCGGAGACGGCCGCCCTGATGGGGGTCAACCAGGACCGGGTCATCATGCTCATCTTCGTCCTGGGCGGGGTGATGGCCGGCGCCGCGGCACTGTTGTGGAGCATGCGGACGGGCATCACCCAGAACGAGCTCGGATTTGTGCTCGGTCTGAAGGCGTTCACCGCCGCCGTGCTCGGCGGCATCGGCAACCTACGCGGCGCGTTGCTCGGCGGTCTGCTCCTCGGTGTCGTCGAGGTCTACGCCGCGACGCTCTACAACTCGTCCTGGGAGGACGTGGTCGCCTTCGTGGTGCTCGTCGTGGTCCTGATGTTCCGGCCGACCGGTCTGCTCGGTGAGTCGTTGGGGAGGGCACGCGCATGATCGACAAGCTTCGCGAGGTCGACGACCGACGCCGTGCCCTGCTCGGCGGCATCGGCGCGCGCTGGCGTGCCCTGTCCCGGGGGCAGCGCTTCCTAGCCGGGGCGGCGATGGTGGTGTTCGCCTACTACCTGCCGAGCTTCGGCAAGATCCCCGGCACCAACCTCATCATCCCGGGGCTGGTCTCGTTGCGGACCGACTACATGGACGGTGGCAGCAACTGGTCCGGTGTGCTCTTCACCTGCGCGATCTACGTACTGGTCGCGATCGGTCTGAACGTGGTGGTCGGGCTCGCCGGACTGCTGGACCTGGGGTACATCGGTTTCTTCGCGATCGGGGCGTACAGTGTCGCGCTCTTCGGCTCGCTGAACTCGCCGGTGGTGCACTGGCTCCAGCAGACCTTCGACCTGCCGTCGACCTGGGCGGTGACCTGGGCGATCTGTCTGCCGATCGCCGTCGCACTGACCATGATCTCCGGCGTGCTGCTCGGCTGGCCGACGCTGCGACTGCGTGGTGACTACCTGGCCATCGTCACGCTCGGCTTCGGTGAGATCATCCGGATCTTCGCTCGGAACATGACCGAGGTGACCCGGGGATCGCAGGGGATCAACGGCATCCCGGGCCCCGAGGGTGCTCCGTCGGCCGACAACCAGTACTTCGGTCTGATCGATCCGAAGTGGTGGTACTTCCTCGCCATCACCGTGGTCCTGCTGATGGTCTTCGCGGTCTGGCGGCTGGAGAACAGCCGGGTCGGCCGGGCCTGGCTGGCGATCCGCGAGGACGAGGACGCCGCCGCGGTGATGGGGGTGTACGGCTTCAAGTACAAGCTCTGGGCCTTCGCCATCGGTGCCGCCCTCGGCGGCCTGGCCGGGTTCCTCTTCGCCAGCCGGTATGCCTTCATCGACCCGACTCAGTTCAACGTGCGACTCTCCATTCTCTTCGTCGCCATGGTGGTGGTCGGCGGGTCGGGGAACATGGTGGGGGTCGCGTTCGGCGCGGTGCTGCTCGCGTACCTCCCG
The DNA here is from genome assembly GCF_039871735.1 of Plantactinospora sp. B24E8. Lineage (NCBI taxonomy): Bacteria > Bacillati > Actinomycetota > Actinomycetes > Micromonosporales > Micromonosporaceae > Plantactinospora > Plantactinospora sp. B24E8. Next base: position 59,081 of record NZ_JBDPMH010000034.1, on the reverse strand, counting down.
GAGCGGTTCCGGGCGATCGAGGACTACCGGTGGCTCGCGTTCGGTGTGGCGATGGTGTTGGTGATGGTCCTGCGTCCGCAGGGTCTGATCCCGAGCCGGCGGCGTGCCCGTGAGCTGGAGGATCGTGCGAAGGAGGCGGCGGCCAGTGTCTGACCAGACGACGACGGCCACCGGAGACGGCCCGAAGATCCCGAGCCAGCCGGGTCCACGGCGGACGCTGCTCGACGTGGACCACGTCGTGCTGCGGTTCGGTGGGGTGGTGGCGCTCAACGACGTCAGCTTCCAGCTGTACGAGGGCGAGATCCTCGGGCTCATCGGGCCGAACGGTGCCGGCAAGACGACCTGCTTCAACGTGATGACCGGGGTCTACAAGCCGACCTCCGGTGAGGTCCGGTTCGCCGGGGTGCGGGTCAGCGGGCGCAAACCGCACCAGATCAGTCGGATCGGGATCTCCCGTACCTTCCAGAACATCCGTCTCTTCCCCGAGATGACGGCGCTGGAGAACGTGATGGTCGGGACCGACTCCCGGCACAAGACCAGCGTGCCGGGGGCACTGTTCCGGATCTACCGGGTCAAGCCCAAGCCGGAGGAGCTGCCGCAGGTGACCGCCGCCGGTGGGCTGCCCCGGCTATGGCAGCAGGTCCGTCGCGGGTCGGCCAAGATCTTCGGCCTGTCCCGACACGTCCTCGAGGAGCGGGCGGCGGAGAAGAAGTCACTGGAGTTGCTCCGCTTCGTCGGCATCGACGGACGAGCCAACGAGGTCGCCCGGAACCTGCCGTACGGCGACCAGCGGCGGTTGGAGATCGCCCGGGCGCTCGCCACCGAACCGAAGCTGATCTGCCTCGACGAGCCGGCGGCGGGCTTCAACCCGGCCGAGAAGGAACAGTTGCTGACCCTGATTCGGCAGATTCGCGACCGAGGCCACACCGTGCTGCTGATCGAGCACGACATGCGTCTGGTCATGGGTGTCACCGACCGGGTCGTGGTGCTGGAGTTCGGCAGCAAGATTGCGGACGGTACCCCGTCCGAGGTCAGTCGAGACCCGCGGGTGATCGCCGCCTACCTGGGGGAGCCTGTCGATGCTGCTTGAGATGGAGAACGTCACCGTCGCCTACGGCCGTATCGAGGCGTTGCACGGAATCACCCTGCAGGTCGAGGAAGGCGAGATCGTCGCCCTGATCGGGGCCAACGGTGCCGGCAAGACGACAACCATGCGGGCGATCTCCGGAATCCGAAGCCTTTCCCGCGGGTCGATCCGGTTCGCCGGCGAGGACATCAGCCGGCTCCGGGCGGACCTGCGGGTGGGTCGAGGGCTCTGCCAGTCCCCGGAGGGACGGCAGATCTTCCCCGGCATGACGGTGCTGGAGAACCTGGACATGGGGGCGTACACCCGGCGGGACACCGCCGGGATCGCGGCCGACCTGGAGCGGGTCTTCGGGCTCTTCCCCCGACTGGCCGAGCGGCGCAAGCAGGCCGGCGGCACGCTTTCCGGCGGTGAGCAGCAGATGCTCGCGGTCGGCCGGGCACTGATGAGTCGACCCAAGCTGCTGCTGCTGGACGAGCCGTCGATGGGATTGGCGCCCCTGGTCATCCGGCAGATTTTCGACATCATCACGGAGATCAACCAGCAGGGCACCACCGTCCTGGTGGTGGAACAGAACGCTCAACAGGCGCTGTCCCGGGCACACCGGGCGTACGTCCTGGAAACCGGTCGGATCGTCAAGGAAGGCACCGGGCAGGAGCTCCTGCACGATCCGTCCGTGAAGGAGGCGTACCTCGGGGTGGCGTGACTCCACGTGTCCCGGGGTGGCTCCCGGTCAGTTCCGCACCGGCAGCCGCGGTCCGCCCGGACCGCGGCTGCCGCGTAGGTGACTCCCGACGGATCCGGGCCGGCTTCGAGTGGTCCCGACCGACGCGATGGGCGATCGCGGCGTCGCCGGACACCCGGTGGATGTCCGGTCTGTCGGTGGCGCCGACTAGAGTCGCCTATCGTGACAGCCTCCACGCCGCGCCTGCTCCTGCTCGACGGTCACTCTCTGGCCTACCGGGCGTTCTTCGCCCTTCCGGTGGAAAACTTCGCCACCACGACCGGCCAGCCGACCAACGCGGTCTTCGGCTTCACCTCGATGCTGATCAACGTGCTCCGCGACGAGCGGCCGACCCACATCGTGGTGGCGTTCGACGTCTCCCGCCGCTCCTTCCGGACGGAGCGCTACACCGAGTACAAGGCCGGCCGCAGCGAGACCCCGACCGACTTTAAGGGCCAGGTCAGCCTGGTCAAGGAGATCCTCGCCGCGCTGCGGATCCCGGTGGTCGAGAAGGAGAACTACGAGGCCGACGACGTCATCGCCACCCTCGCCTGCCAGGCCCGGGACGCCGGCATGGAGGTGCTGATCTGCACCGGCGACCGGGATGCCTACCAGCTCGTCGGTGACCGGGTCACGGTGCTCTACCCGCGCAAGGGCGTCTCCGACCTGGCCCGGATGGACCCGGCGGCGGTGACCGACAAGTACGGCGTGGGCCCGGACCGTTACCGCGACCTGGCCGCCCTGGTCGGCGAGACCAGCGACAACCTGCCGGGGGTGCCCGGGGTCGGCCCGAAGACGGCCGCCAAGTGGATCAACCAGTACGGCGGCGTCGAGGGCGTGGTGGCCCGGGCCGACGAGATCAAGGGCAAGGCCGGGGAGAGCCTGCGGGAGCGGCTCGCCGACGTGATCCGGAACTACGAGCTCAACTGTCTGGTCTCCGACCTGGAGCTGCCGCTGCGCCCTGAGGACGCCCGTTGGCAGGGCTGGGACCGCGAGGCGGTGCACCAGGTCTTCGACGCGCTCGAGTTCAGCATCCTGCGCAACCGCCTCTACCAGTACCTCGAGTCGGTCGAGCCGGAGGCGGAGGCCGGCTTCGAACTGGCCACCCGGGTGCTGGGCACCGGTGAGGTGGCCGACTGGCTGGCCGAGCACGCCCCGGCCGGCACCCCCGCCGGCGTCGCCGTCGCCGGCAGTTTCGGCCGGGGCACCGGCGCGCTGACCGGGGTCGCGCTGGCCACCGCCACCGGCGTCGCCGGCTGGTTCGACCCGACCGCCCTGGACGCCGCCGACGAGGCGGCCGTCGCCGGCTGGCTGGCCGACCCGGCACGGCCCAAGGTGCTGCACGACAGCAAGCCGGCACTGCTCGCGTTCGCCGCGCACGGCTGGACCCTGCGTGGCGTCGTCCGGGACACCGCGCTCGCCGCCTACCTGGCCCGCCCCGACCAGCGCTCCTACGACCTGACCGACCTGGCGCTGCGCTACCTGCACCGGGAGCTGAAGGTCGACGCCCCGGAGACCGGCCAGTTGACCCTCGACGGGTTCGGCAACGACGGCGAGGTCGAGCAGAACCTGATGCTCCGGGCCCGGGCCACCCTGGACCTGGCCGACGCCATCGCCACCGAGCTGTCCCGGGACGGCGGACAGTCGATCGAGTTGCTCGCCGAGGTGGAGCTGCCGCTGGTCGACGTCCTCGCCGGGATGGAGCGGACCGGCATCGCCGCCGACAACGACTACCTGTCCGAGCTGGAGGCGCACTTCGCCGGCGAGGTGAAGGCGGTCGCCCAGGCCGCGTACGGGGTGATCGGCCGGGAGTTCAACCTCGGCTCGCCGAAGCAGCTGCAGGAGATCCTCTTCACCGAGCTCGGCCTGCCCAAGACCAAGAAGATCAAGACCGGCTACACCACCGACGCCGACGCCCTGCAGTGGCTCTATGCCCAGCAGCCGCATCCGCTGCTGGAGCACCTGCTCCGGCACCGGGACGTGGCCCGGCTGAAGTCGACGGTCGACGGACTGCTCAAGTCCGTCTCCGACGACGGCCGGATCCACACCACCTTCCACCAGACGGTGGCGGCGACCGGCCGGCTCTCCTCGACCGATCCCAACCTGCAGAACATCCCGATCCGTACCGAGGAGGGGCGGCGGATCCGGCGGGCGTTCGTGGTGGGGAACGACTACGACTGCCTGCTCACCGCCGACTACAGCCAGATCGAGATGCGGATCATGGCGCATCTCTCCGGCGACACCGCGCTGATCGACGCGTTCAACTCGGGAGCCGACTTCCACGCCGCGACCGCGTCGTCGGTCTTCGCCGTCCCGGTCGCCGAGGTGACCGGCGACCAGCGGCGCAAGATCAAGGCGATGAACTACGGCCTGGCGTACGGGCTCAGCGCGTTCGGCCTGGGCCAGCAGCTCGGCATCGCCGCCGACGAGGCGCGGGCCCTGATGGAGGAGTACTTCAGCCGGTTCGGCGGAGTCCGCGACTACCTCCAGTCGGTGGTGAAGAAGGCGGTGCTGGACGGCTACACCGAGACCATCCTCGGCCGGCGCCGCTACCTGCCCGACCTGGTCAGCGACAACCGTCAGCGGCGGGAGATGGCCGAGCGGATGGCGCTGAACGCACCGATCCAGGGCTCCGCCGCCGACATCATCAAGATGGCGATGCTGCACGTCGACGCCGCGCTGCGCGACTCCGGTCTCCGCTCCCGGATGCTGCTCCAGGTCCACGACGAACTGGTCTTCGAGGTGGCGCCCGGCGAGCGGCCGGCCCTGGAGGAGTTGGTTCGCCGCCAGATGGGCGGGGCCTATCCGCTGGCCGTGCCCCTGGAGGTCTCGGTCGGGGTCGGCTCCGACTGGAACAGCGCCGACCACTGACCGTTCACCCCGAGCCCGCCCGGTCGGTCGGGCCCGGGGTCCGGGTGGTGGGCGCCGCGAGGCGACCCGTGGCGGCTCACGACCGTCCCCGCAGTGGCTCACGACCGTCGCTGGTTCCGTTCCGAACGGGCGGCCTGGCGGCGCTGCAACGCCTTCCTGGACGGCCCGCCGGGCGGCGGCAGCGGTTCCTTCAACGGATCGTGTCCCCAGTTCATCAACGAGTAGCGCCACCGGGTGTTTCGGACGTCGCCGGACGGCCGCTGGGCCATGTGCCGGCGGACGTACCCGACCACCTTGCGCATGTGCGCGAAGTCGCGGTCGGTGAACTGGTTCGTCCGCTTGCGCAGCAGGTCGATGATCCGTCGACCGGATTCGTGTCCGACGGACTCGGCGCGGCCCCGGCGCCACCCGGCCGCCTTCGAGTCGTCGGTGGCCAGCCAGCGGTCCAGCTCGCCCGGGTTCATGTTGACCGCGTCCCGGAACTCCCGGACGGTGTCGTGGCCGTCGTCCCGGCGGCTACTCATCGTGGAGCGCTTCCGGTTTGTGTACCGCGTCCCGCCCCTCGTCGGTCCGGACCCGGTACTGCGGGTCGTCCTTCGACGCGGCGACCGTACGCTTCGCGGCGTACGTCCGTTGGGTGATCTCCTCCTGCACGGTGCCGTGCGCCCGTGAGCCGTGGCTGCGCCAGCTGACCCGGTCGCCCTTGTGCAGCTTTCTCCGCTCCGGCATACCTCGGCCTACCCGTGGCGCCCGGGGCGAAACCGTGCCGGCCACGGCCGGCGACCCCGGCCCGACACCCGCCGACTACGGGGTGATCTCGGTGATCGGCAGCTTCACCGGAAACGGCTCGCCCAGTTCCAGCAGGTCGGCGGTTTCGGCGAGCAGTTCGTACTCCCGGTTGCCGCTGCGGCCCGGCTGGTCGGCCAGCCGGGCCGCGTGCACCCGGACCGGATCCTGCTCGACCCGCCAGTAGGCCGGGATGCCGGCGGCGGCGTACTCGGCGGGCTTGCTGAACCGGTCGGTGCGCCGGGTGCCGGGCGAGACGACCTCCACCGCGAGCAGCACCTCGTGCGGGAGCAGGAAGTGCCGGTTCGCCGGGATGCCGGCCAGGTGGACCAGGACGTCCGGTTCCCGGGTGAAGTTGGCGGCCAGCGCCACCCCGACCGCCTGGGCGGCCCGCAGGTGCGCCGGCGCGTGCGCGCGTAACCAGTTCCAGAGCAGACCGGCGATGTGCTGATGGCCCAGGGTGGGGGAGGAGACCACGTGGACGACTCCGTCGACGAGTTCGACCCGGGGGGCGTCCGGCGGCAGGTCCAGGAGGTCTTCCAGGGTGTAGCCGGCCTGACGCTGCCGGACCGGGTCCGGCTGCCACGGTCCGGGCGGCTGGGAGCTCGGCTCGGCCCTCACCCGTCCAGCCTAACGGCGTCCGGCCGTCGTCAGGGGGACACGCCATCCGGCTTGTCGCAGACGAAGATGGCGGTGCCGGGGAAGAGCCGGCCGCGCAGCGGGCTCCACTGCCCCCAGACCTGCTCGTGCCCGGCCGGCCACTCCGGCTCGACCAGGTCCCGCAGCACAAAACCGGCGCCGACGAGTTCGCGGATCCGGTCGCCGAGGGTGCGGTGCTGCTCGACGTAGGTCGGCACCCCGGCGGCGTCCTGTTCCACGTACGGGCGACGGTCGAAATAGGAGTGGACCGCCTTCAGCCCCTCCTCGCCCGGGTCGTCCAGGAAGATCCAGCGCATCGGGTGGGTGACCGAGAAGACCCAACGGCCACCGGGGCGGAGCACCCGGAACACCTCCCGCATCGCCGCCGCCGAGTCGGCCACGAACGGGATCGCGCCGAACGCCGTGCAGACGATGTCGAACGTGCCGGCGCCGAACGGCAGGGCCAGGGCGTCGGCCTGGACCAGCGGCACGCGTACCCCGGAACGGGCGGCGGCGTGCGCGGCGTGCCGCAGCATACCGGCGGAGAGGTCCAGCCCGACCGGTCGGGCACCCTGGCTGGCCAGCCACCGCGCGGCCGCCGCGGCACCGCAGCCGAGTTCGAGTACGCGCCGACCGCGCAGGTCGCCGAGCAGCCGCGCGTCGGACTCGCGCAGCCCTTCAGGGCACCACACGAAGTCGACCTCGCCCAGGAAGGCGCCGTGTTCGGCCTGGTAGTCGTCGGCGTCGCCGTCCCACCAGCGTCGGTTGGCCCACCGGCTCTCGGCGTCGGTGACCGGACGCCGGAGCACCCCGACCGGCCCCTCCCCGGCCGGATCGTCCCCCGTCGTTTCCTGCCCGGCCGGATCGTCCCAGGAAGGGATGGTCAGGCGAGGATCGTCCGGCAGGGTGTTGTCGTGCATCCCGTCACGCTAGTGCCCGATCCGCCGGCCACCCGGCCCGCCCTGCCGGCGACGTTCCGGCCACCCTGCGGGGGTGAGGCCCGGCGTCCGGTCCGGGGTGGTTTCCGCCCTTCGGCGGCAGCGCTTCCCGAGCAGTGGACAGCGGATCTCATCACGTGTGGGGAGGGCTTGCATGCTGTGGTAATGCGCACGGTAAGCTGTTCGATGCGCTCGCGGATCGTGTGCCTCGGCAGGGAGCAGGCCCGCGGTCGCCGGGTTCCTCACATGATCGGGCAGCGGTCATGAGGGGTTCCTGACGACGGGTCCGCAGGCGCAAACGGGTCACCGCGACACAAGCCTGCTGTGACATCCATCCGACCGGAGCAACCGCCCACATGACGAGCAGCATCGAGGCCCCCTCGAGCGCCACCAAGGTCACCGTCGACGACCTCGGTTCCGAGGAAGCGTTCCTCGCCGCGATCGACGAGACCATCAAGTACTTCAACGACGGCGACATTGTCGAAGGCACCGTCGTCAAGGTCGATCGGGACGAGGTCCTGCTCGACATCGGCTACAAGACCGAGGGTGTCATCCCCTCGCGTGAGTTGTCGATCAAGCACGACGTTGACCCCGCCGAGGTGGTGTCGGTCGGTGATCACATCGAGGCCCTTGTGCTCCAGAAGGAGGACAAGGAGGGTCGCCTGATCCTCTCGAAGAAGCGGGCCCAGTACGAGCGGGCCTGGGGCACGATCGAGAAGATCAAGGACGAGGACGGTGTCGTCCGCGGCTCGGTCATCGAGGTGGTCAAGGGTGGCCTCATCCTCGACATCGGTCTGCGCGGCTTCCTGCCCGCCTCCCTGGTCGAGATGCGCCGGGTGCGGGACCTCCAGCCGTACGTCGGGCGTGAGCTCGAGGCCAAGATCATCGAGCTGGACAAGAACCGCAACAACGTGGTGCTGTCCCGCCGTGCCTGGCTCGAGCAGACGCAGTCCGAGGTGCGTACCGAGTTCCTCAACAAGCTGCAGAAGGGCCAGGTCCGCAAGGGCGTCGTCTCCTCGATCGTCAACTTCGGCGCCTTCGTCGACCTCGGCGGCGTGGACGGTCTGGTGCACGTCTCCGAACTCTCCTGGAAGCACATCGACCACCCGTCCGAGGTTGTCGAGGTCGGCCAGGAGGTGGAGGTCGAGGTCCTCGACGTCGACCTCGACCGCGAGCGGGTCTCGCTGTCGCTGAAGGCGACCCAGGAGGACCCGTGGCGTCAGTTCGCCCGCACCCACGCGATCCAGCAGATCGTGCCGGGTAAGGTCACCAAGCTGGTGCCGTTCGGTGCGTTCGTCCGGGTCGACGACGGCATCGAGGGCCTGGTCCACATCTCCGAGCTGGCCGAGCGCCACGTGGAGATCCCGGAGCAGGTCGTCCAGGTGGGCTCGGACGTCATGGTCAAGGTCATCGACATCGACCTGGAGCGGCGGCGGATCTCGCTCTCGCTCAAGCAGGCGAACGAGGGCTTCGTCGAGGGCGAGGAGCACTTCGACCCGACCCTCTACGGCATGACCGCCACCTACGACAACGAGGGCAACTACATCTACCCCGAGGGCTTCGACCCGGAGACCGGGGAGTGGCTCGAGGGCTTCGACAAGCAGCGGGAAGCCTGGGAGACGCAGTACGCCGAGGCCCGTCAGCGCTGGGAGGCGCACACCAAGCAGGTGCAGAACTCCCGGGCCGCGGACGCCGAGGCGGCGGCCAACCCGGCGCCGGCCACCACGGGTGGCGGCGGCGCCACCTCGACCAGCCCGGCCCCGAGCCGGCAGGCCGAGGAGCCGGCCGGCACCCTGGCCACCGACGAGGCGCTCGCCGCGCTGCGGGAGAAGCTCGCCGGCGGCAAGTGACCCTGTCGGCCAGGTAACGGCCCGGACAGCAGTCCGCGCGTCAGGCCCGCTTCCCGGCACCCGGTTCCGACCGGGTGCCGTGGGGGCGGGCCTGACGCCGTTTGGTTGACTGGACCGGTGCTGATGATCGGACTCACCGGTGGCATCGGAGCCGGAAAGAGCGTCGTCGCGACCCGACTGGCCGCCCTCGGCGCCGTGGTGATCGACTCGGACCGGCTCGCCCGCGAGGTCGTCGCACCCGGCACCGACGGGCTCCGCGCCGTCGTCGCCGCGTTCGGGCCGGAGGTGTGCCGGCCCGACGGCAGCCTGGACCGGCCGGCACTCGGCCAGATCGTCTTCGGTGACGCCTCGGCCCGGGCCCGGCTGGAGCAGATCATCCACCCCCGGGTCCGGGCCCGGACCGCGCAACTGGCCGCCGGGGCGGCACCGGACGCGATCGTGGTCAACGACGTACCGCTGCTGGTCGAGGTGGGCCTGGCGCCGACGTACCACCTGGTGCTGGTGGTCCGGGCGGCGGAACGGACCCGGATCGACCGACTGGTCCGCCACCGGGGCATGACCGTCGAGCAGGCGGAGCAGCGGATCCGTGCCCAGGCCGGGGACGCCCGGCGGGAGGCCGCCGCCGACGTGCTGCTGGACAACAACGGTGACCTGGACGCCCTGCACGCCGCGATCGACACGCTGTGGCGGGAGCGGCTGCTGCCGTACGAGCGCAACGTCCGGGAGCGTCAGGTGGTCCGGTCCGACCAGCTCCGGATCGTCGAGCCCGATCCCGGCTGGGCGGCCGGGTACGAGCGGCTGGCCGCCCGGATCCGGCACGCACTACGGCCGGCCGAGGTACGGGTCGACCACGTCGGGTCGACCGCGGTTCCCGGACTGGCGGCGAGGGACGTCATCGACGTACAGCTGGGGGTCGACTCGCTCGCCGAGGCGGACGGACTGGCGGACCGGCTCGCCGACGCCGGCTTTCCGCGCTGTCCCGGTCAGTGGTGGGACAACCCGCGTTTCCCGACCGACGCCGAGCGGTGGGAGAAGCGGCTGCACGGCAGCGCCGACCCGGGCCGGCCGGTCGATCTGCACGTCCGGGTGGTCGGCTCGCCCGCCTGGCGGTACGCCCTGCTGGTCCGGGACCACCTGCGGGCGGATCCGGCACGCCGGGACGACTACCTGGCGGTCAAGCGGCGGCTGGCGGCGGCCGGCCGGGACTCCGAGGCGTACGCGGTCGGCAGGCAGCCGTGGTTCGACCGGGAACATCGGGAGGCCGAGGCGTGGGCTGCGGCGACAGGCTGGCGGCCCTGACCAGGCTGTTGACGTCAGGTCACCGCTGCCGAGGACTGTGGCGAAGGGGCGCTCGCGGCGGCCGGGCTGGTGCGCTCGCCGGCTCGCGCCGGGGCTGCAACCGCTCTCCCGGGTGCGACGGCCGGTGTGGCGGCTGTCGCAGACCCGGTCGGCCGCCGCGAGCGGCCTACCCTAGAACGGTAGCGCGGTGCCCTATGACACACAATGACCATATCGAAGCCGATCGTGTACCGACCGTTGCCCCGGCGGTTTGTCGGACCGGCGGCGTACGGTTGAGGCCATGGCGCTCGACATTCCCCGACTTGACGGCCGCTTCGAGGTGGTCAGCGAGTTCCAACCCTCCGGTGACCAGCCGACGGCGATCGCCGAGCTCGAGCGGCGGGTCCGGCGCGGTGAACGGCACTCCGTGCTGCTCGGCGCGACCGGCACCGGTAAGAGTGCCACCTCCGCCTGGCTGATCGAGCGGCTGCAGCGGCCCACCCTGGTGCTGGCCCCCAACAAGACCCTCGCCGCCCAGCTCGCCAAGGAGTTCAGCGAGCTGATGCCGCACAACGCGGTCGAGTACTTCGTCTCCTACTACGACTACTACCAGCCCGAGGCGTACATCCCGCAGACCGACACCTACATCGAGAAGGACTCCTCGATCAACGAGGAGGTCGAGCGGCTGCGGCACTCGGCGACGATGTCGCTGCTGACCCGGCGGGACGTGGTGGTGGTCGCCACCGTCTCGGCGATCTACGGCCTGGGCACCCCGGACGAGTACCTCGACCGGGCGGTCCGGATCACCGTCGGCCAGGAGGTCGAGCGGGACAAGCTGCTCCGCCGGCTCGTCGACATCCAGTACACCCGCAACGACATGGCCTTCAACCGGGGCACCTTCCGGGTCCGCGGCGACACCCTGGAGATCATCCCGGCGTACGAGGAACTCGCGCTCCGGATCGAGTTCTTCGGTGACGAGGTCGAGAAGCTCTACTACCTGCACCCGCTGACCGGGGACGTGGTCCGGGAGGTCGACCACTTCCTGATCTTTCCGGCCACGCACTACGCCGCCGGTCCGGAGCGGATGGAACGGGCGATCGCCGGCATCGAGGCCGAGCTGACCGAGCGGCTCGCCGAGCTGGAGCGGCAGAACAAGCTCCTGGAGGCGCAGCGGCTGCGGATGCGGACCACGTACGACGTGGAGATGATGCGCCAGGTCGGCTTCTGTTCCGGCATCGAGAACTACTCGATGCACATCGACGGCCGGCTGCCGGGCAGCCCGCCGCACTGTCTGCTGGACTACTTTCCCGACGACTTCCTCACCGTCATCGACGAGTCGCACGTGACGATCCCGCAGATCGGCGGCATGTACGAGGGTGACGCCTCCCGTAAGCGGATGCTGATCGAGCACGGCTTCCGGCTGCCCAGCGCGGCCGACAACCGGCCGCTGCGCTTCGACGAGTTCCTGGAGCGGGTCGGGCAGATGGTCTACCTCTCCGCCACCCCCGGCCCCTGGGAGCTGGAGCAGGCCCAGGGTGAGGTGGTCGAGCAGGTGATCCGGCCGACCGGCCTGGTCGACCCCGAGGTGGTGGTCAAGCCGACCAAAGGCCAGATCGACGACCTGATGCACGAGATCAAGCTGCGTACCGAACGGGACGAGCGGATCCTGGTCACCACGCTGACCAAGAAGATGGCCGAGGACCTCTCCGACTACCTGCTCGAGCACGGCATCCGGGTCCGCTACCTGCACTCCGAGGTCGACACCCTGCGCCGGGTCGAGCTGCTGCGCGAGCTGCGCAAGGGCGACTACGACGTCCTGGTCGGGATCAACCTGCTCCGGGAGGGCCTGGACCTGCCCGAGGTGTCCCTGGTCGCGATCCTCGACGCCGACAAGGAGGGTTTCCTGCGCAGCGGCCGCTCCCTGATCCAGACCATCGGCCGGGCCGCCCGGAACGTCTCCGGCCAGGTCCACATGTACGCCGACAAGATGACCCCGTCGATGGCGGAGGCGATCGAGGAGACCAACCGCCGGCGGGCCAAGCAGGTGGCGCACAACGAGGCGAACGGGATCAGGCCCGAACCGCTCCGGAAGAAGATCCACGACATTCTGGACGACATCTACCGCGAGGCGGAGGACACCGAGGGGGCCACCACCCGGGTCGGCGGTGCGGTCCGGCAGATGTCCCGGGGCAAGGCGCCGGTGCCGGAGACCCGCAGCCGGGGCCGGGCCACGACCGGGCCGGCCCGGGAGGGGATGGCCCGCGCCGAGCTGGCCCAACTGATCCAGGAGTTGAGCGACCAGATGCTTGCCGCAGCCCGGGAGCTGCAGTTCGAACTGGCGGCCCGGATCCGCGACGAGGTCGCCGAGCTGAAGAAGGAACTGCGCGGCATGGACGCCGCCGGGGTGAAGTAGCGGGCAGGGCGCCGAGGGCGGGTCAGACGTACCGGTTGAAACCGCCCTCGGAGTCGATCACCTGGCCGCTGATCCACCCGCCGTCCGGCGAGCAGAGCCATTCCACCAGTCGGGCGGCGTCGTCCGGTCGGCCCCACTCGCCGCCCGGGAACAACCGGGCCACCACGTCCCGGTCCGGTGCCGTCAGATAGCCGGTGTCGGTCGGTCCCGGGTTGACGCAGTTCACCGTGATGCCCCTCGGCATCAGCAGCGGGCTCAACTGGCGGGTGAGGTTCTCCACCCCGGCCTTGCTGGCCGCGTACGCCAGCTCACCGGGCATCGGACCGAGCCGTTGGCCGCTGGAGAAGAGCACCAGCCGACCGCCGGAGTCGGCCCGGAACGCCGCCGCGAACGCCTCGGCCAGCAGCAGGGTGGCCCGGACGTTGACCACCAGGTGCCGGTCGATCTCGGCCGCGTCCAGCCCGCCGAGCGGGGTGCGGGTCGAGTACGCGTGCACCGCGACGACCACGTCGAGCCGGCCGTGCCCGCGTACCGCCGCGGCGACCAGTTCGGCCGGCGCGTCGGGCAGACCCAGGTCGACGGCCTGGTAGCGGACCCGGTCGGGGTCGCCGGTGCAGGCGGTGAGTTCGGCGAGCAGCGCCGGGACACCGTCCGGGTCGCCGCCGTACGGCTGGGCGTCGTCGTACCCCGGTAACCCGCTGAGCTGGAGTCGGTAGCCGGCGGCGGCGAACCGCCGGGCGACCGCGGCACCGATGCCGATCCGTCGGCTGACCCCGGTGATCAGGGCGACCCGTTCCGTCATTCCGGAAGTGAACTCGATCAGGCCGCCCCGCGCCAACACATTCCCGGACACCGGCGTGGCGTTCACCGGCCGACCAGGCCGGCCCGGCCCGTCGGTGGTGTCCGTCCACATCGGTCGATATGGGCCTGCCCGACCGAATGTCGGTACGGCTTGCTAACGTTCTGCCGCCCCTCGTTCAGGAGCCGAGACGATGACGATCAATACCCACCTCACCGAGTTGGCGGGTCTGCCGGTGGTCACCTTCGACCCGCAGGAGTGGGTGCCGGAGGAAGCGACCGGGACGGTGGCCTGGCGGCTCGACCTTCAGGGGCCGGGGCTGGCCGAGGACCGGTTTGTCGCGCTGACCGAGGCGTTCCTGGACACCGTCACTCCGGTGCAGGTCCGGGTACTGCTGATCGGGGACTGGGGCGACAGCGCCGTACGGCCGGCCCCGGTCGACCTGCTGGTCGGGCTCGCCCCCCGGCTCCGCGGATTACGCGCGCTCTTCGTCGGCGAGATGACCTACGAGCAGTGCGAGATCTCCTGGATCGTCCAGGCCGACCCGGCGCCGCTGCTGACCGCGTACCCGGATCTGGAGGTCCTCCGGATCCGGGGCGCGACCGAGCGGCTGACCCCGGTCCGGCACTCGGCACTTCGCGAACTCGCGATCGAGACCGGCGGCCTGCCCGGGTCCGTCGCCCGAGCGGTGGCGGAGTGCGACCTGCCGGCGCTGACCCACCTGGAACTGTGGCTCGGCACCGACGAATACGGTGGCGACACCAGCGTGGCGGACCTGGCGCCGATCCTGTCCGGCGACCGGCTGCCGGCGTTGCGGCACCTGGGGCTGCGCGACGCCGAGCACGCCGACCAGGTGGCGGCGGCGGTGGCGCAGGCGCCGCTGGTGGGTCAACTCGAGAGTCTCGACCTGTCGCTGGGCACCCTGAGCGACGCGGGGGCGGACGCCCTGCTGGCCGGTCAGCCGCTGACCCGGCTGCGCCGACTCGACCTGCACCACCACTACCTGTCGCCGGAGGCACGGGGGCGGCTGACCGCCGCGCTGCCCGACGTCGAGATCAATCTGGCCGACCGGCAGCGCGAAAGCCGGCCGGGTGCGCGGTATGTGGCGGTCTCCGAGTGAGCACCGAGGTCTCCCGACACGTCACCGAGTTCGCCGGGCTGCCGGTGTTCCCGCTCTCCTACGCGCCGGAGGACGACCGGTACGTAGCGGTCGGCGAGTGGCTGGCATGATCGTCGAATGACTGGCCGTGCGCCGCTGGTGGTCGTCGGCAACCCGGAGAACCGACGGGTCACCATGTTCCGGACCGCGGCGGACCGCGCTGGGGTGCCGGTCTCGGTGCTGCCCTGGCGAGAGCTCGCCAGCGGCCCGGTACGGGTACCCGCCGGTGCCACCGTACGGGTCGACTCGCCGGGCGAGGACAGCGAGGTCGACCGGCTGCTGCGGGGCGCCGACCGGACGGGCGAACACGGCGAGATCCTCGGCCTGCACCGGTGGTACGTCGGCTTCCGCGACGCCCTGCGCCGACTCGCCGACGCGGTCGACACCGCCGGGGCGACCCTGCTCAACCCGCCGGACGAGATACTCGTCATGTTCGACAAGCGGGCCTGTCACGCCCGGCTCGACGCCGCCGGGGTGCCGGTGCCGCCGGCCCTGCCCGGGTCGCCGGTCGACTACCCGCAGCTGCGGACGATGATGCGTGCCGCCGGCTGGAGGCGGGTCTTCGTGAAGCCGGCACACGGCTCGTCCGCCTCCGGGGTCCTGGCGCTGCAGACCGCGCCGGGCCGGATCCTGGCCACCACCTCGGTCGAGCTGGCGCCGGACGGCCGGCTGTTCAACTCGCTGCGGATCCGCCACTACACCGACGAACGGGACGTGGCGTCCATCGTGGACCGACTGGCCCCGGACGGGTTGCACGTCGAACGGTGGTTCCCCAAGGCGGGACTGGTCGACCGGACCATCGACCTGCGGGTGCTCGTGATCGCCGGGCAGCCCGGGCACATCGTTATCCGGGCGAGCCGTGGTCCGTTGACCAACCTGCACCTGGGCAACGCCCGGGGTGACCTCGACGCGGTCCGGGCGGCGATGGGCCGGCCGGCGTTCGAGGCGGCGCTGGACAGCTGCGTACGGGCCGCCGCCTGCTTCCCCGGCAGCCAGCACGCGGGGGTCGACCTGCTGGTCGGCACCGACTGGCGACGGCACGTGGTCGCCGAGGTGAACGCCTTCGGTGACCTGCTACCCGGGGTGCTGGACGAGTCGGGGCGGGACAGCTACGCGGCCGAACTGCACGCGCTGCGGACCGGCGGCCGGGCATCCGCCGACGGGCGGCCCGAACGGCCCCGCCCGGGGCCGGAACGGGAGGCCCGAGCGGCATGAGCGACACCTACCGAGGAGACGGTATGACCTTGGGGAGGACGGCGTGAAGGACCTGATCGGCAGCCACGACCTGCTGTTCGTCACCCTCGACACGCTCCGCTACGACGTGGCCGCCGAACTGGCCGCCGCCGGACGTACCCCGAACCTGGTGCGGGCGTTGCCGGGCGGCACCTGGGAGCGGCGGCACAGCCCGGCCAGCTTCACCTACGCCGCCCACCAGGCGTTCTTCGCCGGTTTCCTGCCCACCCCGACCGGGCCCGGCCCACACCCCCGGCTCTTCGCCGCGGCGTTCCCGGGCAGCGAGACGACCGGGGAGCAGACCTGGACCTTCGACGCGCCGGACGTGGTCCGGGGCCTGGCCGCCGCCGGCTACCACACGGTCTGCGTCGGCGGGGTCGGCTTCTTCAACCAGCGGTCGCCGCTCGGCGGGGTGCTGCCGGCGCTGTTCGACGAGGCCCACTGGGAGCCGGAGTTCGGGGTCTCCGCACCGCACTGCCTCGAGGCGCAGCTCGACCGGATCGGCGCCGTGCTGCCGACCGTCCCCGACGGGAAGCCGCTGTTCCTGTTCGTCAACGTGGCCGCGATCCACCAGCCGAACCGGCACTACCTGGCCGGCGCCGACCGGGACAGCCGGGAGAGCCACGCGGCGGCCCTGGAGTACGTCGACCGGCATCTCGGCCGGCTGTTCGCCCTCGCCAGCTCCCGGGGGCGGCCCTGTCTGACGCTGATCTGCTCCGACCACGGGACGGCGTACGGCGAGGAGGGGCACAGCGGGCACCGGCTCGGCCACGAGGTGGTGTGGACGGTCCCGTACGGGCAGTTCGTGCTGGAGCCCGGTGACTGGGGCAAGCCCGGCGACTGGCCCTCCTCGGAGCAGCCCGGGTGAACCCGCTCGACGGGTCGCCGTACCAGGGCTACCTGTACGCGTACCCGCACAAGACGGCGTACCGGCGGGCTGCGGCCGCGTCCGGCGTTGCGTGACGTCTGGGCCGGGCAGCGCCGCGACGCGCTCTTCCTCTACCTGCACGTGCCGTTCTGCGAGCTGCGCTGCGGCTTCTGCAACCTCTTCACCCGGTCGCATCCGCCCGCCGCGCAGGTCCGCGGCTACCTCGGCCAGGTGGCCCGGCAGGCCGACCGGGTCCGCGACGCGATCGGCACCGCCGACTACGCCCGGATCGCGGTCGGCGGCGGCACCCCGACCTACCTGGAGCCGGCGGAACTCGCCGGGATATTCGACCTGCTCGCCGGGTTCGGTGGTCGGACCGGCACGGTGCCGACCTCGGTGGAGACCTCACCGGCGACCGCCACCGCCGACCGGATCGGCGTGCTCGCCGAGCGGGGCACCACCCGGGTCAGCATCGGCGTGCAGAGCTTCCTCGACACCGAGGCCCGGGCGGCGGGCCGCCCGCAGCGTCGTACCGACGTCGAAGCCGCCCTGGCGACGATCCGGGCCGCCGGGATTCCCGAACTGAACCTCGACCTGATCTACGGTTTACCCGGGCAGACGGCCCGGACCTGGGCCGAATCCCTGGACGCGGCGCTGCGCTGGCGGCCCGAGGAGATCTTCCTCTATCCGCTCTACGTCCGCCCGCTCACCGGCCTCGACCGGCGACTGTCCACCGTGGACGGTGCCGGGGCGGCGGACCCGGAGTGGGACGCGCAGCGGTTGGCGCTGTACCGGCAGGGCCGGGACACGCTGCGGGCCGCCGGCTACCGCCAGCTGTCGCTGCGGCACTTCCGCCGTGCCGGCGCGTCGGAGGACGGGCCGGACTACGACTGCCAGGACGACGGCATGGTCGGACTCGGCTGTGGTGCCCGCTCCTACACCACCGATCTGCACTACTCGTTCGACTACGCGGTCGGGATCCGGCACGTCCGTACCATCATCGACGACTACCTGCGCCGCCCCGCCGACGACTTCGACGTCGCCGAGGTCGGCTTCCGGCTCGACCCGACCGAGCAGCGCCGACGCTGGCTGCTCCAGACGCTGCTGCGGGCCGACGGGATCGACCCGGCGGCGTACGCCGACCGGTTCGGTACCCCGGTCGTCGACGACTTCCCGCAACTGCGGTCGCTGGCCGACCGGGGCTGGGCGCGTCTCGACCCGGACCGGATCGTGCTCACCGACGCCGGCCTGGAACGCTCCGACGCGATCGGGCCGTGGCTGGTCTCCGCCCCGGTCCGCCGGGCGATGACAGAGTACAGGCGGCGATGAACCTCTCCGTGCTCTACCGGGGACCGCTGGCCAGCTGCAACTACGACTGCCCGTACTGCCCGTTCGCGAAGCGCCGGGACAGCCGGGCCGAACTGCGGGCCGACCGGGCCGCCCTGGACCGGTTCGTCGACTGGGCGACCCGCAACCCCGACAACGACCGGCTGTCGGTGCTGTTCACGCCCTGGGGCGAGGGACTGAGCCGCTCCTGGTACCGGGACGCGCTCGTCCGGCTCTCCCGACTGCCACACCTCGACCGGGTCGCGATCCAGACCAACCTGGCCTGCCGACTCGACTGGCTCGCCGAGGCCGACCGACGGACGGTGGCGCTCTGGGCCACGTACCACCCCGGCCAGGTGCGCCGGGAGACGTTCCTGCGCCGCTGTGACCGGCTGGCCGACCTCGGCGTACGGTTCTCGGTCGGGATCGTCGGGCTGCCGGAGCACCTGGCCGAGGCGCGGGCGGTCCGGGCCGCGCTGCCCGCCGAGGTCTACCTCTGGGTCAACGCGGCCGAGGGACACCGCTACACCGCCGGGCAGGAGGCCGACTGGACCGCCCTCGACCCGCACTTCGGCTACAGCGTCCGGCCGCACCCCTCGGCCGGGGCGTACTGCCGGACCGGCGACACGGCAATCTCGGTGCGGGGCGACGGCACGGTACGCCGCTGCCACTTCGTGCCGACCGTGCTCGGCAACCTCTACGACGGTTCGTACCGGTCCGGGCTGCGGCCCCGGCCGTGTCCGCTCGCCGCCTGTGACTGCCACATCGGCTATGTCCACCTGGAGACCCTGCCGCTGTACGAGATCTTCGCCGGCGGGGTGCTGGAACGGATCCCGGCCCAGGGGACCCGTTCCGCCCGCTGATCAGGCCGGTGCCGGCACGTCCGTGAAGTGCTCCACCACCGGCGCCGCCGCGAAGTACGGCCCGATCAGATCCCGCCAGGCCGGGTACCGGTCACTGTCCCGGAAGTTCTCCAGGTGGGCCTCCACCGAGTCCCACTCCACCAGCAGCACGAACCGGGACGGGGACTCGACACCCCGGGTCATCCGCACCGAGCGGCAGCCGGGGGTGGTGGCCAGCAGCTGGTGGCCCTCCGCGTACGCCTTGGCGAACGCCTCCTCCTGGCCGGCGACCACGTCGATCAACGCAACTTCCAGAATCATGCACTGAGCGTGACACGGGCCGCCCCCGCCACGATCAGCGGGGACGGCCCGTCCCAGAATTCCGCGGTCAGCGGGTCAGGTTGCGCGTACTGCCCCGCTCGAACTGGCTCGCCACCGGGAAGTAGCTCTCCAGGAAGGCGGAGACGACCCGACCCTGGGTGTCGGCGTCGAGCGCGCCGTGGTGGGTGTCGTTCAGGCAGAACGCGTCGTTCTCCCGGGTCACCAGGATCTTGGTGAGGTTCGGGTGCTCGACCGGATCGCCGGTGTTGACGTAGCTCACCTTGATCAGGCCCGGCACCGAACGGCCGGTCAGGTAGCCGTAGTAGTGGTGCAACGAGGAGGCGATCGAGACGTCGGCGTGCGACCGGAGCTGGCTGGCGGCGGTCCGGGTGACCTCGTCGGTGAACTCCCGGTCGAGGTCGTAGCCGACACTGCGCCGCATCGGGTACGGCGCGTGCAGCAGCCCCTGGGTCAGGGTACGGCCGGACAGCTGGCGGATCAGCCGCCGGTTGTTCTTCGCCGCGCTGAAGTTGAAGTCGTCGTCCGGCTGGATGTCGACCATCGGGATCGGGGTCGGCGAGAGGAAGAACTGCGCCACCCCGTTGGCGTGGAAGAACAGCGTCGGGTCGACCGGCCGACCGAGGAAGAAGTCGTCGTTGAAGTAGAGGAAGTGTTCGGCCAGCCCGTCGATGTGGTGCAGCTGCGACTCGATCGCGTGCGAGTTGAACGTCGGCAGCAGCCCCCGGGCGCCGAAGAGGTCCCGGTGGTCGACGATGTGGATCCGCGGGTGGCCGGTGTCCAGCCAGGCCGGGGTTTGGTCGGCGGTGACCAGGTAGATGTTCCGGACCCAGGGGGCGTACATCTCGATGGAGCGCAGCGAGTACCGCAGCTCCTCCCGGTCGCGGAACCGGGCCTGCCCGCTGGCCGCCTCGGTCGGCGGACGGCCGAGCGAGGCGAGCAGCTGGTTCTTCTTGGCGAGCCAGTTCGGGTCGTTGCCGTCCACCCAGGTGTAGACGACGTCGATGGGGAAGTCGACCGTGGTGACGAAGTTCTGGGCGAAGCCCTCGATGGTCGGGTACTCCCGGTCCCGGATCCGCAGCCTCGCCGGGTTCGTCGCCCCCTTCGGGATGGTCAGCCCGAGCACGGTACGACGGATCGGGTCGACCCCCTTGCCGTCCGCCGACTCGGTCCAGAACTCCAGGTCGCAGCCGTACCCGGGACCGTAGCGCAGGGTACGCGACGTCGAGACCGTCGGCGTGAAGACCCGGAGCCCGGCGGCGGTGCCGGCGCGCAGCTCCGAGGTCAGGCAGGCGGCCAGGGTCACGCTGGTCACCTTCGCCCCCGGCGCCAGGGTCTCGGCGTAGACCGGGGTGTTGGCGAAGGCCCCGGCGAGCGCCTCCAGGACGGCCGGGCGGTGCTCGTCGGCGACCGCGATCCGGTGCCGGATGATCGGGTCGGGCACCGCCCAGTACGGGATGCCGTGCCGTTCGAGCACGTCGGCCACGGCCACGAAGTTGGCGTACGCGGCGTCGGCCGGCATCACGTCGTCGCGGACCACCGCCAGCCGGCCACCGGACCTGACCAGACCCGGCATCGCCTGCTGGATCCGCGACTCGATGGTCGGCACGTCGGCGCCGCTGGTGACCTGGCCGGGGCGGGGTGCCGCCGGCGCGAAGCCGGAGCCCCCGGTGCGGTTCAGCCAGATGGCGACCCGGTCGGCGCGGCTCTGCTCGTGACCGTCGCGGCCGGCGACCAGTTCGGCGTAGAGCCGCTCCCAGCGCTCCATGACCGGTTCGAGCCGGTACGCCTCGATGGCCTGCAACGCGTTGGCGCCGAACGACTGGCGCAGCTTCTCGTCGGCGATCAGGGTGCTCAGCGCCTCGGCGACGCCGTCCTCGTCCTCGGCCGGGACCAGAAAGCCGTTCTGGCCGTGGGTGATGATCTCGCCCGGCCCGGTCTCGATGTCGTACGCCACCGCGGGCACACCGGCGGCGAACGCCTCCAGTAGCACCAGCGGCAGCGCCTCGCCGTCCCGGGAGGTGAGCAGGGCGATGCTCGCCTTCGACCACTCCTCGACGATCCGTGGCGTGGGGCCCATGAACTGGACCTGGTCGTGTAGGCCGAGGTCGGCGGCGAGTCGCCGGTGTGGGGTGATCAACGGTCCGTCACCGAAGATCCGCAGCGTCCACTCCGGATGGGTGGCGACGACCTTGCTGAACGCCCGGATCGCGTGGTCGACCTGCTTCTCCCGGTGCATCCGGGCGGCCATCATGACAACCGGGTTCTGCAGCGTCGACCGGGGCCGGAAGCCCTCCGCCATGCCGTTCGGGATGACCTCGAGCCGTGGCACGGCGGCGGCGAAGGTGTCGGCGAACCAGTCCCGGGTCCGGTCGGTGAGCAGGACCAGGGCGTCGAGCCGGGGCACGTACTCGAAGAGCGGCTGGCCGGTCGGGCCCCGGAACTGGGACGGCCGGTGCTCCTGGTGCACGGTGATCACGGACGGCGGGGCGTAGCTGGTCGCCAGGGCCATCAGGGCCGGGGAGCAGGTGACCAGCACGTCGGTGTCGATCGCCCGCAGGGCACGCTCGAGTTCCAGTTCGAAGAGCCGGTTGGCGTGCTCGTCCCAGGAGGCCGGCATCAGCCGGGGGGCGCTGCGGAAGAGCCGGTCGAAGTCGGCGTCGGAGACCGTCGAGGGTCGGGTCGGCCGGGGCGTCGGCCCGGTCTGGTCGATCAGGTAACTGACCCGTACCCGGTCGTCCGCCCGGTAGAACGACTCCTTGCTGGTGCGGTAGACGCTGAGCACCTCCACCGTGTGCCGCTGGGCGAGGTGGTCGGCCTGGCTGAGGATGGCGCGTTCGGTGCCGCCCATGGCGTCGGCGGTCAACAACAAGAATGTGATCTTCAACTCTGCATCCCGGTGAAGCGCGTGAAGCGGAGGACGGCGACCGCCAGACCGCCGCTCGCCGTGTAATAGGGGCGGTAGCTGGCGAAGTCGTCGCCGCCCAGGGGCAGGATGACCCGACTGGTCAACAGCACTGAGCGTGGTTCCCGAAGGTCGTGCAGGAAACGTCCGATCCGGACCAGCCGGGCTGGGGCCACCCGGACCCGGACGTCCCAGATGACTTCCTCATCGGGACGTGCGGGGGCGGCGGTGACGAGGTCGGCCACCGGAACGGTCACCTCGAACCGGCCGTCGACCGGTGCGATCGGCACGACGTGGTCCGCACCGCCGCGGCGCGGCGAGAAGACCATCGCCGGGTCCTCCAGCCGCCGTACGCCGATCAGCCGGGCCCGGATCCGTGCCTGGGCGCCGCTGTGGTCGAGCGCCACGACCTCGGCCTGGGCCGCCGGTCCGGTGACGGTCAGCTGGGCCACGCCCTTCACCCCCCGACCCGGCCAGTACGTCCAGCCGCTGACCGGGTGCGGCGGTACCGCCACGGTCGGCCCGGGCCGGTCCGCCGGTTCGGCGATCCGCAGGCCGTACCGGCGCTCGGACTGGTCTGGGTCGACGACCGCGACCGCGAGTGACCAGGTGCCCTTGCCGAGCGAGATCTCACCAGGCCCGTCGCCGAGCCGGGCCAGCACCTCCACGGAGAGCCGGCCGTCCGGCTGGGGCCGCGGCGTCGCCGGGCACCGGCGGACGTGCCGGCCCCGGACGAGCAACAGCTCGGCCCGGGCGGCCGGGTCGGTACCGGCCGGCAGCAGCGCGTGCACCTGCAGGGTCCGCCCGTCGAGTACGCCGAGGAAGTCCCCGCTCGCCCGCGGCAGGTTGACCACCGGGTCGTAGCGCAGCCGGCTGATCCGCCGGACGAGCTGGTCGGTGGCCTGGTCGGCCCGCCGGCGGGCGCCGGAGGCGAGCTGGAGCAGTCGGGGCGGTGACCAGGCCTGACGGTTCTGCTGACTCATCCGACCCGCTCGGGTTGGCCGGTCGGCGCGTCCGTGTTCACCTCGGCACCCCGGGGCGCCGGGACGGCGGGAGCCGGGGGCAGGAACGCCTCCGCCCGTGCGGTCGACGTCATGCCGGCCCGCTGCGCCTCGGCCGTGGCCGGCAGCTCGCACGGCGCCGGGAACGGGAAGTACGCGGTCAGGAAGTCGGTCAGCATCGCGTGCTGCTCGGAGAGGAGCACCTCGCTCGACTCGGTGTCGTTGAGGCAGAAGACGTCGCTGTGCCGGTTGGCCAGTAGCAGGGCCAGCTTCACCGGGGTGGACGGGTGCGCCAGGTCGGCGTACGTGTACTCGATCGGTCCGGGTACCGCCCGGCCGGAGAAGTACGACCAGTAGTGCTGCAGCGACGACGGGATCGACAGGTCCTCGGGGTGCCGGAACTGGTGGGTGGCGGTGCCGGCCACCTCCGCCGTCAGGTTGCGCTCGATCTCCTCCAGCACGCTCTTGCGCAGCGGGTACGGCACGTGCCGCATCTTCTGCGTGATGGTCCGGCCGAAGTGCTCCTGGATGTGTCGCCGGTTGTTCTTGCCGGCGGCGGTGACCGGGGCGTCGTGGATGGTCGCCGGGCCGACGTCGAGCTGGGCGGGGGAGGGGAAGAACTTCGAGATGCCGTTGGCGTGGAAGAAGGTGTCCGGCTGCAGCGGACGGCCGAAGAACATGTCGTCGTTGACGTAGATGAAGTGCTCGCTCAGCCCGGGGATGCGGTGCAGCCGGGACTCGATGGCGTGCGAGTTGAAGGTCGGCAGCCGGCCGGTGTCGCCGAAGATCTCCCGGTGCCGGACCACCCGGACCATCGGGTGCTCGGTGTCGAGCCACGGCGGGACCTGGTCGTCGGTGACCAGGTAGACCTGCCGAACCCAGGGGGCGTACGCGTGCACCGAGCGCAGCGAGTAGCGCAGCTCGTCCCGGCTGATGTAGCGGGACATGTTGGCCGCGATCTCGTTGATCTCGCCTTCGCCGTGTCCCAGCGCCTGGTTCTTGCGTCGCTGCCAGTCGGTGTCGTTGCCGTCGACCCAGGTGTAGACCAGGTCGATCGGGAACGTCACCTGCTCGTAGCTGGCCGGCGTGTACTCGCTGCGGGTCCGGTAGCTGACGTCGCGGTAGGGCACGAAGTGGTTGAGGTCGGCGGCCGGAACCGCCTCGGTCTGGCCGGCGGCCGGCAGCGCCGGGGCGACCTGGTTGTTGCGCGGCGCGATGATCTGCGGAACCGGCGTCGACTCCTGGGCCGGCACGGCGCGCCAGAACTCGACCTCACAGGCGAACTGGCGGCCGTAGACGGTACCGCCGCCGGGGTCGGTCACCGCGTGGAAGAGCTGCACGATCTTGGCGCGCTTGGGGTTGATCGGGCTGCCGGCCTTGTTGACGTGGCGCAGCACGACGCCCTGGCCCCGGGCGAGCTGACCGAGCACCCGGAGCACCTCGGCCTTCCGGCTGAGCGGTACGGCGACCGAGCTGCGCAGGTTGTCGAGGTGGCGTACGTAGAAGTTGTCGATCCCGGCGCTGTTCAGCGCCTGGGTGACCACGTCCAGGTTGCGGCGCCACAGGGCGGCCGGGGAGGCTTCGGCGGCGACGAGGGCCCGGACCGGGATGCCGTGGTCCTTGACCCGACGCAGTTGGCCGACCGGGACCCGGGACCGGCGGGGTGCCATCCGGGTCAGCCGCCGCACCAGCCAGAGCTGCCGCTGCGGGGGGAGCAGCTGGATGAACTTGAGCCGGTACGACTTGGGGAGGGCGCGATAGACCTTCAGCGCTATCACCGTCGCACCCCCGTCTCCCCCGCTGACCGCAGACCGGTAGCAGCCACCGTGCTTTCCACGTTTCGCCTCGTCTCCACCAACAGACCGTACGAATCCGAATCAGTAGCACTAATCGGGCAGGTATCGCCGCGCCCGTGAGTCACGCACGGTGTCAGCCGCGCGCAGCGAAAGGTACCAGCACCATTCATGTTTTGGACACTGTCCCTGGTGCTGCAGTAAACGCTCAAGGTCTATCGGGACGGGTGATGACGGACATGGCACCAAGTGGCCTGCGACAGCTTGACACCTAGCCTCCTAGGATGCCCTACGTGGGGTGGTTGTCCGCACACCGGGTACGGGGGAGATGCGGAACGGACCGGGGATGATGAACAATGGCACGGTAGGAGGGGAGTATTCCTTCGCGGTGGTGTCGTCAACACGGTCCTCGGCCGGCCCATTCCGGCACGAGACCCGGCACCGCAGGTTGTCGCCGTCCGGTGCCGAGCCGGGTGGCGGTGGCGGAAGAGACCTCTGACAGTCACCACCGTCCACACCGCTGACGCACGGCCGTGTCGGCGGTGGCTCGTGTGTCTGCCGGAGGAGAGCTTTGAACGTGTCCGTCTGGGTATGGGTCATCTCGCTGGTCGTCCTGACCGCGATCCTGCTGATCGATCTGCTGATCATCGGGCGTCGACCCCACGAGCCCAGCCTCCGGGAGTCCGGCCTCTGGGTCGCCCTGTACGTCGGCCTCGCCCTGATCTTCGGCGCCGGTCTGGCGGTGACCAGCGGCTTCACCGTGGCCGGGGAGTTCTACACCGGCTGGCTCACCGAGTACAGCCTCTCGGTGGACAACCTCTTCGTCTTCGTGATCATCATGGCCAGGTTCGGCGTGCCCCGGCAGTACCAGCAGAAGGTGCTGCTCATCGGCATCGTGTTCGCCCTGGTCCTGCGCGGCGGCTTCATCGCGGCCGGCGCGGCCCTGCTCTCCCAGTTCTCCTGGGTCTTCTACATCTTCGGCGCCTTCCTGATCTACACGGCGATCAACTTCTTCCGGCAGGGTGAGCCGACCGAGGAGGAGTTCAAGGAGAACGTGCTGATCCGGTGGAGCCGCCGCGCCCTGCCGGTCTCCCGCGACTTCGCCGGCACGCACCTGACCATCGTGGAGAACGGCCGCCGGCTCTTCACCCCGATGCTGATCGTGCTGATCGCGATCGGCACCACCGACCTGGTCTTCGCGTTGGACTCGATCCCGGCCATCTTCGGCATCACCAAGGAGCCGTACCTGGTCTTCACCGCCAACGTCTTCGCGCTGATGGGACTGCGGCAGCTTTACTTCCTGCTCGGCGGACTGCTCGACCGGCTGGTCTACCTCAACATCGGGCTCGCCGTGGTGCTCGGCTTCATCGGCGTGAAGCTTGTCCTGGAGGCGCTCGCCGGCAACAACCTGCCGTTCCTCAACGGTGGCGAGCACATCAGCTGGGCCCCGCACGTGCCGATCTGGCTCTCCCTGGTGATCATCCTGGGCACCCTGGCCATCGCCACGGTGGCCAGCCTGATCAAATCGAGTCGGGACCGCCGGGCGGCGGAGCGGGTGCCGGTCGGGCAGGCCTGACCCGGGACCGCCGGTACCCGGCCTGGTCGTCGGGGTCGGGCACCCACGGGCGGGCTCGGTGCGGGACTCGGGCTCAGCGCGGGACGCGGTGTACGCCGACCAGGGTCGCGGCCCGCTCGGCCGGCAACACCTCCTCCAGCACCCGTCGCTGGGTGTAACAGGCGTGCAGCATCCGTCGGTCGCCGCCGGGCCGGGTGGTGACGATGCCGATGTGGTGTACGGGTCGGCCGGGGCGGGCGAAGAAGTAGAGGTCCCCGGGACGTTCGTCGCCCAGTCGGACCGGACGCGTCGCCGCTGCCTGGTCACCGGCGTCGCGGGGCAGCCGTACGCCGAACCGCCGCCAGGCCAGGTGCACCAGACCGGAGCAGTCGATGCCGTACGCCGAGACGCCGCCCCAGAGGTAGACGACGTCGCGCAGCCGACTCGCCACCGCGAGCACCTCGGCCGGCCGGGGCGGCCCGTGCGGCGCGGGCGTCACCTCGGCGTCGGCCACCCAGAGCGGTCGGTGGTGGCCGGCGACCCGGACCGGGCGCCAGCCGGCGTCGACCGGTCCCGCCCCCGCCAGCCGGGTGCCGAGGATCACGCCGGGCAGCACCACGGGCCCGGCCGGGGTGGCGTGCAGCGTGGTCGCCGTGGCGGAGACGACCAGGGCGGGGGCCGGTGCCCCGGCGTCCGGCGGTTCGACCAGCTGGTCGACCGGCAGCCAGCCGGGATAGCCGCGGGGGTCGAGTCGGGCCGCCGGCTGTTCGACCGCGATCAGACGGGCCCAGCCGTCCGGCCGGACCTCCTCGACCAGGACACGCTCGCCGAGCAGTAGCTGGCTGAGCACGCAGTCCCCGACCCGCTGCTCGGCGGTGAGCCCGGAGATCCAGCCCGGGATGTCGGTGCGGCGGGCCAGTGCGGGTGCGTCGACCGGGCGTACCGCCTCGGGGCGGCTCCACAGGGTGGCGACCGCGACCCGGACGACAGCTTCGCGACCTGGGAGCAGTGCCATCTCACCCCTCCGTCCTCGGACCACGCCCGACGATATGAAAATTAGCGCCGTCTGGCAACGCGTGGCTGAATATTGCCTTCATCGTCGCCGCCCGGATTCGGGTCAGTGTGGGGTGGGGGAGACATGCAGACCGGTCACCCCGAGCCCGGGTGCGTCGGGGAGCAACACGTGCGGTGCCTCGTACCGGATGCCGTCCCGCACCGGCGACCAGGCAAGCCACCAGGCGGCGTCCAGGTCGGAGACGGCACTGGTGCCGTACGCGGCGACCAGGCTGGCGGCCCCGCCGAGCCCGATCTGGCTCTCCATCATCGAACCGACCACGGTGCCCACCCCGTGCGCCTCGGCCAACTCCAACAGTGTCCGGGCCGGACCCAGCCCGCCACACTTCGCCAACTTCACGTTGACCAGATCCGCCGCCCGCCGTTGGATCACCTCGACCAGGTCGCGCACCCCGTACACCGCCTCGTCGGCCAGGATCGGCACGTCGACCCGGTCACTGACCCAGGCCAGACCGGCGATGTCGGGCCCCCGTACCGGCTGCTCGACCAGTTCGACGTCCAGACCGGCGTCCTCGATGCCCCGGATCACCCGAACCGCCTCCCGGGGGGTCCAGCCCTGGTTCGCGTCCAGCCGGATCCGGGTCTGTGGACCGGCGGCGGCCCGGACCGCACGGACCCGGGCCAGGTCACCGGCCGGATCGGTGCCGACCTTGACCTTCAGTACGGAGAAACCGTCGGCGACCCGCTGTTTCGCCGCCGCCGCCAACTCGACCGCGTCCCCGGCGGAGAGGGTCACGTCGGTGGGGACCCGTCGGGACGTACCGCCGAGCAGCCGGACCAGCGGTATGTCGAGCCGGCGGGCCGCCAGGTCGTGCAGGGCCACGTCGACCGCGGCCTTGGCGGTCTCGTTGCCGACCACCGCCCGCCGTACCTCGGCGCAGCGGGCCACCAGGTCGTCGGCGCTGCGGCCGGTCAGCAACGGCGCGAGCATCTCCTCGACACAGGCCCGGGCCCCGCCGACCGAGGCGCCGGTGACCTGCCACACCTGCGGCGCCTCGCCGTACCCCGACCGTCCGTCGGTGTCCACGACCTCGACCACCAGCGTCTCCACCGTGGTGGTCCGCCGCAGCGCGGTGACGAACGGGGTGTGCAGCGGAGCGGAGACCCGGTGGGTGCGGACGGCGGCGATCGACATGGGAAGGGACCCTATCCGCACCGGTGCCCCGTCGGGACCCCAGCGCGGAAGGGTCCCCTCCGCCGGTGGTCACCGCTACCGCTGGGCGGCTCCGACCGGCTCGCGGTCCGGTACCAAACCAGCTGGTCCGGTACCACCAGCCGTGGCGTTACCGTGCCCGGGCCACCAGGCGCGATGGCCGAGTAGCGCGGTCAACGCGGGTACCAGGAACATCGACATCACGAAGGCGGAGATCGCGATGCCGATCGCGACCGCGAAACCCATCTCGGTCAGGAACGCGACACCGGCGAGCATCATCGAGGCGAACGTACCGGCGAGGATGAGCCCGGCCGCGCCGACCGAGGGGCCGCCGTGTTCCACCGCCAGGTCGGCGGCGGTACGCGGGTCGTTGCCGAGCCGCGCCTCCTCACGTAGTCGGGCGATCATCAGGATGTTGTAGTCGGTGCCGATCGCCACCACGAAGAGGTAGAGGATCGTCGGCAGCATGAACGACAGGCCGGGGCGACCGCCGATGCCCTGGAAGGCCAGCACGGTGGCGCCCAGGGTGCTGAGGAAGCCGAGGAACACCGCGGCCATCAGGTAGATCGGAGCGACCAGGCTGCGCAGCAGCAGGGCGAGCACGATCGCGATGAGTAGCCCGGCGACCGGGAAGATCACCTGCAGGTCGCGCGTGTTGGCGTCCCGGATGTCAGCGAACGCCGAGGTGACCCCACCCACCAGCGCGGTGCTGCCGGCAGGTGCCTGCTCGTGGGCGATCTCGCGCAGCTCACCACCGACCAGGTCGAGGGACTCCGGGGCGTACGGGTTCCCGGCCAGGAGCAGGCTGATCCGGGCGGCGCTGGCGTCCTGGCTCAGCCCGACCGGGCTGCCGTCCGGCCCGGCCGGCATCACCCCGCCGATTCCGGGTATCGCGGTGAGCTGGTCGGCGTACTGGCGCAGGGCTGTCGGGTCGAGGCGCTGACCGGCCTCGGCGCGGACGTACACCACGGTGGGGTTGAGGGCACCGGCCGGGAAGCCTGCCTGCAGGTCGGCGAAGCCGCGCGCCGACTCGGTGTCGGACGGCAACTGCCCGCTCTGGTCGTAGTCCCAGCGCATGCCGAGGGCACCGAGGGCGAGCAGCACCATCACTGCGCCGGAGACGGCGGCGACGAGGGCCGGGCGCCGGCCGGTGAGTCGGCCAAGCCGTTGGAAGGTGGTGCCGGTCGGCTGCCGCTGCCAGGACCTGGACGGCCAGAAGACCTTCGGGCCAAGCAGCGAGACGATCGCCGGGACCAGGGTGACCGCGGCGATGGCCATCGCCACGACCGCGATCGCCAGGCCGGGGCCGAGGCTGGTGAACGCGCCGAAGACGGCGAGCAGCAGGGCGCTGAACGCGATGACGATCGCCGCGGCGGCGGAGGCGATCACCTCGCCGACCCGGGCGACCGCGGTGACGAGGGCCTGCTTGCGGTCTTCGCCGGCGCGTAGCCGTTCGCGGTAGCGGAAGAGCAGGAACAGGATGTAGTCGGTGCCGACGCCGTACAGCACGATGGTCAGGATGATCTCGAGTGACGGGTCGACCCGCAGGTCGGTGGCCTGGGCGACCCAGGCGATGAGGCCGGGGGAGATCGCGCTGACCACGCCGACGGTGACGATCGGCAACAGCGCGGCGATCGGGCTGCGGTAGATGAGCAGCAGCAGACCGATGATCAACACGATGGTGGCGAGTCCGACGACGAGCAGGGCGGTGTCGAAGGCGTCCGCGTTGTCGGCGAACATCGCGACGTCGCCGGTGACCGCGTAGCTCAGTCCGGTCCCGTCCAGGCTCTGTTCGGCGACCTCGCGTAGGGCCGGGACGGCGTCCAGCAGGGCCTGGTCGTCGGCGAGGCCCTCCAGCCCGACGGTGACCAGTTGGACCTGCCTGTTGGGGGAGACCGTGGGCGGGCCGGCGAGGCCGGTGACCCGGTCGATGCCGGCCGAGGAGACGCGGCCGGCGAGTTCGGCGACCGTGGCCTGGTCGGCGTCGTCCAGCGG
Source organism: Plantactinospora sp. B24E8 (assembly GCF_039871735.1). Lineage (NCBI taxonomy): Bacteria > Bacillati > Actinomycetota > Actinomycetes > Micromonosporales > Micromonosporaceae > Plantactinospora > Plantactinospora sp. B24E8. Next base: position 28,456 of record NZ_JBDPMH010000034.1, on the reverse strand, counting down.
CCGGCCGTCGGCGCGTTTGATCACGATGGTGGCGCTGGCGTCGTTGGGCTGAGCGAACTTCTCCTCGGCCAGCCGCATGGCCTGGGACGACTCGTAGTCGTCGGGTAGGAAGTCCGCCTGGTCCTGGTTGGTCACGTCGTGCAGACCGGGAGCGAACAGCACGATCACCACGGCCGCGACCAGCCAGGCCAGGATGACCTTCCACGGGTTGTGGACGACAAGGCGTCCCAACCGTTCGAACATGACTCCCCCTCGTGTCGTCCGGCGGCCCGGATCCGCTGTCGCCGGTACTTACCTGTCGGCAGGTAGAGACTTACCTGCCGCACGGTAGTCAGCCGTGTCAAGCACGGGCCCGCACCCAGGCGAACCCGACCAGCAACTGTCATCTTCGGACAGTCCTGCTGAGGTGGGCCTGAGAATGCGTAACAGGGATGTTGCTGGTTAAGATCCAGCACCGGTCAGCGGGGCGGAGGAGGTGGTACGGCGTGCGGAACGAGGACACCAAGACCCGGATCCTGACGGTCGCCGTGGAACTCTTCACCGCGCACGGCTACGACCAGACGAGTCTGCGGGAGATCGCCGACCGGGTCGGCCTGACGAAGGCCTCGCTCTACTACCACTACCCGTCCAAGCAGGCGCTGCTACTGGCTCTGGTGCAGCCGCTGGTCGACGACTGGCGCCGGGCGGTGGAGCGGCTGGACACCACCGCGCACAACCCGGAAAACGTACGGGCGACGCTGGGCGAGTTCCTCGACATCGTACTCCGGCACCGGCAGGCCGCCGCGATCTTCCTCCGGGACACCCCTGCCGTGTTGGCCTCGATCGAGACGATCTGGGAGGAGGTGAGCCAGCTCGCCGCGCGGCTGCACGCCTGGCTCGCCGGCCCGGAGCCGACCACGGTGGACCAGATCCGGGCGGTGGCCGCCGCGGAGGTGCTCGGCGTGGCCCTCTCCTCGGCCCGCGCGGTGCCGGACGTCGACCAGACGGTGCTCCACGCCACCCTGCTGGAGGCGGCCGCGGCGGTGCTCGGTCTGCCGCCGCCGGATCAGGGCCGGTAGCCGACGGTCGGGCAACCCCCCACCGTCGGGGCGGTCGGCTGCCCGGTTCGTCAGGTCAGTCGCTGGCGAGCCGGTGCCGGGCCGCCCAGGCGGTCGCCGAAACCCGGGCGATCAGCCGGCAGGCCGCCGCGTCGTCGCCGGCACCGCCCGGTGTGGCGCTGGTGCAGACCACCACCGCGTACGGCGGGGCGTCGTCCGGAAAGATCATTCCGGCGCCGTGCCGGACCCCGCGGATCCAGCCGTTCTTGTGGGCGATCCGGGTGCCGGCCGGCAGCCCGGCGGCGAGATCCTCGCCCCGTTCCTGGCGGAGCAGCACCTCCAGCATGCTGGTACAGGCGGCCGGTCCGGCGAGCCGGGACCGGGTGATCGCGGCGAAGAGTCCGGCCAGGTCGGCGGCGGTGACCTGGTTGTCCAGCCCGGCATCCCGGGCGGCGAGGTCCTCGATTCCCCGGCCGGTACGGCTGTGCCGGGCGCCGCTGTCGGCCCAGACCGCTGCGACGGCGGGCAGCCCGACGTGCCCGAGGACCAGGTTGGTGGCGAGATTGCTGGACCGGACGATCATCCGTTCGGCGAGCCAGCGCAGGGACGCGGTGCCGCCGAGCCGGGCCCAGACGGCACCGTCGTTGTCGTGGTCCGGCCGACAGGAGAACCGGTCCGCCCCCGGCTTCGCCGAGACGAAGTCGTTGCGCACCGGCACCGGGGCGTCGAGGTCGAGCGCGCCGGCCTCGGCGGCCCGGTGGAGGGCGGCCAGCACCGCCACCTTCATCGTGCTCGCCGCGTAGTGCGGCGCGTCCGGCCGCCGGGTGTACGCCGGCCGGACGCCCGGCCGGCCGACGTACACCGAGACCGTGCCGGGCGCGGCGGCGAACACGCTGTCGAGTTCGTCCCAGGTCATGCCGGTACGGCGGCGCTCAGTTCGCGTGCTTGCGCCGGGCGGTGGCCCGGGCCCGGGACTGCGCGTCGAGGATGACCTTGCGTAGCCGGATGGCGGCCGGGGTGACCTCGACACACTCGTCCTCCCGGCAGAACTCCAGGGCCTGTTCCAGGGAGAGCTTGCGTGGCGGGATCAGCTTCTCGGTCTCCTCGCTGGTGGAGGAGCGCATGTTGGTGAGCTTCTTCTCCTTGGTGATGTTGACGTCCATGTCGTCGGAGCGGGAGTTCTCGCCGACGAGCATGCCCTCGTACACCTCGGTGGTCGGTTCGACGAAGAGGGTGCCGCGCTCCTGCAGGTTCAGCATGGCGAACGCGGTCGCGACGCCGCTGCGGTCGGCGACCAGCGAACCGGTGTTGCGGGTCCGCAGCTCGCCGAACCACGGCTCGTACGACTCGAAGACGTGGTGCAGGATGCCGGTGCCGCGGGTGGCGGTGAGGAACTCGGTCCGGAAACCGATCAGGCCGCGGGCCGGGACCAGCCACTCCATCCGGATCCAGCCGGTGCCGTGGTTGACCAGCTGCTCCATCCGACCCTTGCGGGTGGCCAGCAGCTGGGTGATGGCGCCGAGGTACTCCTCCGGGGCGTCGATGGTGAGCCGCTCCACCGGCTCACACGTCCTGCCGTCGATCTCCTTGGTCACCACCTGCGGCTTGCCGACGGTCAGCTCGTACGACTCGCGGCGCATCTGCTCCACCAGGATGGCCAGCGCCAGCTCGCCCCGGCCCTGGACCTCCCAGGCGTCCGGCCGGTCGGTGGGCAGGACCCGAAGCGAGACGTTGCCGATCAGTTCCCGCTCCAGCCGGTCCTTGACCATCCGGGCGGTGACCTTGGCGCCCTTGACCTTGCCGACCAGCGGCGAGGTGTTGGTGCCGATGGTCATCGAGATGGCCGGCTCGTCGACGGTGATCAACGGCAGCGGACGGGGGTCTTCCGGGTCGGTGAGGGTCTCGCCGATCATGATCTCCGGGATGCCGGCGACCGCGATGATGTCGCCCGGTCCGGCGGACTCGGCGGGGGTGCGCTCCAGCCCTTCGGTCATCAGCAGCTCGGAGACCCGGACCCGCTCGACGGTGCCGTCGGTGCGGCACCAGGCGACGCTCTCACCCTTGCGGATGGTGCCCTGGCGGACCCGGCAGAGCGCCAGCCGGCCGAGGAACGGCGAGGCGTCGAGGTTGGTGACGTGCGCCTGCAGCGGGTGGTCCTCGTCGTAGGCGGGCGGCGAGATGGTGTCGAGCAGGGTCCGGAACAGCGGCTCCAGCGAGCTGCTGTCCTCGGGTACGGTCCCGTCGGCCGGCTGGGTCAGCGAGGCGATGCCGTCGCGGGCGCAGGCGTAGATGATCGGGAAGTCGATCTGCTCCTCGTCGGCGTCCAGGTCGAGGAAGAGCTCGTACGTGTCGTCGACCACTTCCTTGATCCGGGCGTCCGGCCGGTCCACCTTGTTGATCACCAGGATGATCGGCAGTCGGGCCTTGAGCGCCTTGCGCAGCACGAACCGGGTCTGCGGCAGCGGGCCCTCGCTGGCGTCGACCAGCAGGACCACGCCGTCGACCATGGTCAGGCCGCGTTCCACCTCGCCGCCGAAGTCGGCGTGGCCGGGGGTGTCGATGATGTTGATGGTGACCGGGTCGGAACCGTCCGGCGGCAGATAACGCACGGCGGTGTTCTTGGCCAGGATGGTGATGCCCTTCTCCCGCTCCAGGTCCATGGAGTCCATCACCCGGTCGGCCGGCTCGGCCCGGGCGGAGAAGGCGCCGGCCTGTCGCAGCATGGCGTCGACCAGGGTGGTCTTGCCGTGGTCGACGTGGGCGATGATGGCGACGTTACGGAGGTCGGCGCGGGTCTGCATGGTTCCCATCCTCCCAGGCCGGGTTCTCCGGGCCGGTGTCCGGGTTCCCCCTGAGGCGACCGGGTGGAGGAGCCGTAATCATGGAGCTGTCCCGTCGCCGGCCTGGCATGCTGGCCGGGTGTCCGGGGGGTCCACGTGCAGGATGTGTTGACGGTGGTGCAGGAGTTGCCCCCGTTGCTCGTCTACCTGGCCGCCGCGCTGCTGGTGGCCACCGAGACCGCGCTGATCGTCGGGCTGGTGATGCCGGCCGAGGCGACCCTGCTGCTGGTCGGGTTCCTCGCCTACACCGGTCTGCTCCGGTTGGGGCCGGCCCTGGTGGTGATGATTGTCGCAGCGGCGGTCGGTGACACACTGGCGTTCCGCAGCGGGCGGCGGCACGGTCCACGGCTGCGGGCCGGCCGGTGGGGCCGCCGGGTCGGCCCGCAGCGCTGGCAACGGGCGGACGCGATGCTGAGCCGGCTCGGCGGACGGGGAGTGCTCGCGGCCCGCTGGGTGGCGTTCGCCCGGACCCTGGTGCCCCGGCTGGCCGGCAGCGCCGGGATGCCGTACCGGCGGTTCCTGCCCTGGAACCTCGCCGGGGTGGCCAGCTGGGTCGGTGGGTCGGTGCTCGCCGGCTATCTGGCCGGGGAGTCGTACGAGACCGTCTCCCACTACCTCGGTCGGGCGACCGGAGCGGTCCTGCTGCTGATCGTCTTCGTCGTGGTGATCGTGTTCGTCGGTCGCTGGCTCGGCCGCAACCCGGATCCGGTGCGGGCGCTGCTGGCCCGGGCGGTGGCGACCCCGCCGCTGCGCGGGATGCGTCGCCGGTACGGGGTGCTGTTCTTCATGCTGTCGGTGCACATCGGGCCGGGCTGGACGCTGCTGACCAACCTGGTCGCCGGGTTGGCGCTGCTCTTCGGCATCGGGGTCGCCCTGGCCTCGCTGCTCGAACTGGTGGTGGCGCAGAGTGGGCTGGCGGTGGTCGACCACACGATCGCGGAGTGGTTCGCGGCCCGGCGTACCGACGGGGTGGCCGAGTTGGCGCACGGTGCCATCGCCGCGTTGCGGGGCCCGGCGTTGATCCTGGTGGTGGCGGTGGTCGCCGCGGTGCTCGGCTGGCGTGCCCGACCCTGGCGGGCCGACCTGCTCAGTGTGCTCGGTACGGTCGGCGCGTTCGTGCCGCTGGTGGTGTTGAGCCTGGTCGCCGATGTCACCGGGCCGACCGGGGACAGCCCGGTGGTGCTGTTTCCGGCGCAGAACGCCGTCGTCGCGGCCAGCCTCTGCACCCTGGCCTGGCTGCTCGGTCGGCAGAGCCGGTGGCCGGTCGCGGTGGCGGCCTGGACGGTGGCGGCGGTCGGCGCGGTCACCGTCGCCGGTGCCCGGCTCTACGTCGGCTGGAGTTCGGCGAGCGAGACGGTCACCTCGATTCTGCTCGGCGTGCTCTGGACCGCGGTCTTCATGGTCGCCTGGGCGACCCGGGACCGGGCCGTCGGCGCCGCCGCGACGGCCGCCGAACCGTCCGCCGCTGTCGCGCCCGCCGACCCGGCCGTCGAACCCGCCGGTGTCGCCCGGTCCGACGCCCCCTGAACGGCGACCCCCGAGGTCCGGGCACAACTGTTAGGGTGCGCCGGGAGATCGGGGGGCACGCGGATGACCAAGCGGGAACGCCGGGCCGGTTCGGTGCTGGCAGCGGTGGTGGCGGTGGCGATGCTGGCGACCGGCTGCGCCGATCGTGGGGGTACCGGGCAGACCGACTCGGCGGCCGGTGTCCCGTCGGCGGGGGAGCCGGAGACCGTGGCGACGACGACGGAACCGGCGACCCCCGAGCCGCCGTCGGTGGTGGGGCTGGGCGCCAAGCCCACGCCGTCCGCCACTCCCGCCAGGAAGCCGAGCCAGCGGCCGACGCCGCGCAGAACCCCGAAACCGCCGACCGAGACGCAGGTGCCGCCCGCACCGAAGCCGCCGGACGAGGGGTGCACGAAGCCGCGCTACGAGGGCAGCCAGGCCAGCCGGGCCGAGGTCGGGCAGGCGCTGACGAACGCGGCGGGCCGGGTCTACTGGCCGGTCTCGGCGCCCAGCATCCGGATCCCGCTCGACCTGCTCAAGGCAACCGCCTGGCAGGAGAGCGGCTGGCAGTCCAACATCATCGCGTGTGACGGCGGCCGGGGACTGATGCAGGTCATGCCGGACACCGCGACGTGGATGAACCAGCGCTTCGAGAAGTCGTACGACATCGACGACTACCAGGACAACGCCTACCTGGGTGCCACCTATCTGGCCTGGACCACCAAGTACATCGGCGACATGTACTTCGACGCCGACTACCGGCTCGACGCCGACCTGTGCACCAGTGAACTGAACTCCTGCCTGCTGAACGCGGTGATCGCGGCGTACAACTACGGGCACGGTGCGGTGGCGGTCGAGGGTGAACCGCTGACCATCCCCAATCCGCAGTACGTCCGCAACGTCCGAGCGTTGATGACGGAGTGTGAGTGCCTGGCGTTCTGAGTCGGGGCGGGTCGGTTCGGTCGGGGATGCCAACTCACCCACGTTGACCATTGCTTTTGTTCAGATTGGCAGGTTCGCCGACTGGACGCCGTTCGATGCCGCAGATACGGTCGGTAGTGGAACATCACCTCCGAGACAGGAGGGCCGACCGTTGCGACTGCTCTGGCTCCCCGACGTACTGCGCTCCGCCGGGCTCACCGTGCACGAGGTCGGTGGGTGGCGCAGCCGAGGTTCGACCTCCTTCGACCCGCACGGCATCATCTGCCACGAGACCCGGGGCTCCCGGACCAGTACCGACGCCGGTGAGATCTATGTCCTGCTGAACGGGTCCGCCACCGCGCCGCCACCGATCGCCCAGCTCTACCTGTCCCGTACCGGGCACTGGCACGTGGTCGCCTCCGGACGGTGCAACCACGTCCGGGTCGGCTGGGCCGGGCCGTTCAAGGGGGTCGGCAACTCCGGCCTGCTCGGCATCGAGGCGCAGCACGCGCTCGGTGAGCCGTGGACGGACCGGCAGTACGACTCGTACGTGCGCGGGGTGGCGGCGATTCGTCGGCGTACCGGCTGGGGCGTCGCCGGCCACAAGGAGCACCAGCCGGGCGGCTACGGACACGCCAGTGTCAAGACGGATCCCAGCTTCAACATGGACCGGTTTCGGCGCGACGTCGCCGCGCTGTTGTCCGGAGAGGAGAACACCATGCCGGCACTGTCCGATGCGGAGCAGGAGCAGCTGCTCAAGTTCGCCAAGGACAACAACTACCTGCTGTGGCAGGGTGCGCAGAAGCCGGACGGCAGCGGCCGTACCGACATCCGGCAGCACTTCTACAACATCGAGGGAATGCTGACCGAGATCAAGGCCAACCAGATGACGATGCTCGGTAAGGACTGGGTCAACGAGCAGGAGATCGTCGACGGCGTCCTCAACGGGCTCGGCTCGAAGGACCTGGACGACGCGGTCGCGGCGTTGCGGGCGGCCTTCGGGGACCGGGCGGCGGAACTGGCCGCCCGGCTCGCCGCGGCCACCGGTACCCCGGCGTCCTGACCGGCGGCAGCGCCGGTGTCGCGTCCGGCTGCCCCGGCTCCGATCGCGTGGGCGTGGGTCGGCTCGGATCGTGTCGGTTCGGCTCGGGCCGCGTCGGCATGGAGCGTGGGGCGTGGCGGCGGGTCGGCCCGGGTCAGCTCCGCCGGCGGAGCCAGGCGTCCTCGGCGAGGTAGTCGAAGTAGTCGGTCCGGTAGTGGCGGACCAGGTCGGGGAAGACCGTCCGCCAGTCCCGGCCGCGCGCCGCGTCCACCAGCCAGGTGACCGTCTCCGGCAGCGCGTCCAGGTAGCTCGTCACCGGGCGGTAGCCGAGCTGCCGCTGCGCCAGACTCATGTCCAACACCAGGGGTTCCGGCACGGACCACGGCGTGTCGCCGACCGGTGGTGCCGGCGACGGGCCGTCGATGAGCACCTCCTCCGCGTGGTGGTCCAGCACCTCGTGTACGGCCGCGCCGATCTCCCGTACGGTCGGCGGCTCCGGGTCGGCGGCGTTGAGCACCCGGGCGCCGGGCTCGGCGGCGGCGAGCCGGACCAGTTCGGCGAGGTTGGCGGTGGAGACCGGGTGGAAGCGGCACTCGCCCCGGTAGGCGAGGATCCGGACCGGCCGGTTGTCCAGGGCACGCTTGACGAAGTGCCACTCGCGCGGGTGCACGGTGTGCGGCCCGTGGACGGCGCCGGCCCGGAGCAGGGTGGTGGGCAGGATCGCCCCGGCGGCGAGCAGTTGCCGTTCCAGGGTTGCCTTGCCGGTGGCGTAGCCGGTGTCGGGCCTGCCGTCGGTCGGCGTCACCGTCGAGTGGTCCTCGGTGATCGGGACGGGGAAGCGGGCGTTGTCGTCGCCGACGCCCCGGCCGGCCTCGTCGACGTAGACCGCGGCACTGGAGATGACCACCGCCGAGCCGATCCGGTCGGCGAGCCCGAGAAGCTGGCCGGCGTGCCGTCCGTCGTACGCGACGGTGTCGACCAGCACGTCGCAGCCGTCGCCGACGGCGGTGGCCAGCGCGGCGTCGTCCTCGCGGTCCAGCGGCACGAGTTCGACGTCCCAGGCCGGTGGCCAGGGTGCGCCGGCCCGTAGGCCCCGGGCGGCGGCCCGGACCCGCCAGCCGTCGGCGACCAGTGCCCGTACGGCGGCGCGGCCGATCTGTCCGGTGGCGCCGAGCACCAGGGCGAGCTTCTCCATGGGCCCAGGTTAGGGCTGCCCGGCCGGGGTGTCGCCCGGCTTTCGCCGCCAGCCGAACCGGCGCCGGGATCTGGCGGCCGGCGTGCCGGCCCGGCAGCGGAGGTAAACAACAAGATTTTTGCAACACTAGTTGCGCAAGAGTTCTTGCACATATCAGGCTGGCGGCATGGAGAGAGAGATCCGTCAGATCACCGACTCGCGGGTGCTCGCGGCGATGGCCCACCCGCTGCGACGCCGGCTCATGGACGTGCTCAAGGTCGACGGCCCGTCGACCGTCAGCATGCTCGCCGAACGGACCGACCAGGCGGTGGCCAACGTCAGCCACCACCTGAGGGTGCTCGCCAACTCCGACCTGGTCCGGGAGGCACCCGAACTGGCCCGGGACCGCCGCGAACGATGGTGGAAACTCGCCTCTCCCGGGCTGCGCTGGGCCAGCGCCGACTTCGTCGGCGACCCGGCCTCGGAGGCCGTCCTCCAGGCCGCCCTCTCACTCAACCTCGACAGTCAGGATCGCATCGTCCGCGAGTGGTACGCCGCCAGCGACGAGGAACGCGCGGCCTGGGACCAGGCGCCGTTCTCCGCCGACCGGTGGCTCCGGCTCACCCCGGCCGAACTGCACCAACTCGAACGCGAGGTGGTCGCCCTGATGAACCGGTGGAGTGAGCGCGAACTGCCGGACGACGGCGAGCGCCGCGAGCCGGTGTTCTTCTTCGCCCACGCCGTACCGGCCCAGCCGTGACCGGCCTCGCCACCGCCCCGCCGCCCACCCACGGCCACCCGCCGCGCCGCCGGGGCGGACTGCTGCGGCAGCGGGACTTCCGGCTGTTCTGGATCGGCCAGACGGCCAGCAGCTTCGGCAGCAGCGTGACCAGTGTGGCGCTGCCCCTGGTCGCGGTCGCCACCCTCGAGGCCAGCACCTTCCAGGTGGCCCTGCTCACCGCGGCGACCTGGCTGCCGTGGCTGCTCGTCGGACTACCCGCCGGTGCCTGGGTGGACCGGCTGCCGCGCCGGCCCCTGATGGTGACCTGCGACCTTTTCGCGGCCGTGCTCTTCCTCAGTGTGCCGGTCGCGGCGGCGCTGGGTGTGCTCACCGTCGGCCAGTTGCTGGTCGTCGCGTTTGCCGGCGGCGTCGTACACATCTTCTTCTTCACCGCCTACCAGGTCTACCTGCCGGCGCTGCTGGCCCGACCGGACCTGCCGGAGGCGAACGCGAAACTGCAGGGCACCGAATCGGTGGCCCACGTCGCCGGCCCCGGTGCCGCCGGGCTGCTCGCCCAGCTTGTCGGCGTGGTGAACGCGCTGCTCGTGGACGTGGCCAGCTTTGTCGGATCCGCCATCTGCCTGTTGGCCATCCGGACCCGGGAGCTGCGGGAGACCGGCGTCCGTCCGGCCCGCAACCTGTGGCGGGAGATCACCGAAGGGGTACGGTTCACCGCCCGTGACCCCTACCTGCGGGTGTTCGCCCTGTTCGGCGCGCTGTCCAACCTGGGACTCGTCAGCTACCAGGCGATCCTGGTGGTCTTCCTGGTCCGCGAGGTCGGGGCCAGCCCCGGCACGGTCGGCCTGGTCACCGCCGGGATGAGCGTGGGCGGAGTGCTCGGCGCCGCCCTCACCGGGGTGCTGCGCCGCCGGTTCGGCAGTGCCCGGGCACTGCTGGTCGGCAGCCTCGGCACCCTGCCGTTCGGGCTGCTCATTCCGCTGACCGGGCCCGGTCCCCGACTGGGCCTGGTGGTGATCGCCGGAATGGCGATCGGCGCCGGCGCGGTCTCGGGCAACGTGCTCCGTGGCGCGTTCCGGCAGGCCTACGTCCCCCGGGAACTGCTCGGGCGGGTCATGGTGACCATGCAGGTCGTCAACCTCGGCCCGATGCCGCTCGGCGCGGTGGTCGGCGGACTGCTCGGCACCACCCTCGGGCTGCGTCCGGCGATGTGGTGCATCACCGGCTACCTCGCGCTGACCGGGCTGGTCCTGCTGGTCGGCCCGCTCGCCCGACGACGGGACCTGCCCGACCGTCCGGCCCCGCACCGGGGCTGACGGCCGGGCTCGGCCCACACGCCAGCGGCTCAGTGCGGCTGGACGTTCGCCGCCTGCGGACCCTTCTCGCCCTGGGTCACCTCGAACTCGACCTTCTGTCCCTCGTTGAGCTCCCGGAAACCGGACGTGGCGATCGCCGAGTAGTGGACGAAGACGTCTGGTCCTCCGCCGTCCTGCTCGATGAAGCCGAATCCCTTTTCCGAGTTGAACCACTTCACGGTGCCGGTTGCCATGCGTGTCTCCTTAGCGGCGCGTCTGTTCGCGGCGCGCCCCGTACGCCACCGACAGTAGCTGTCCCGGCTGCCGGGTGCGGCCGGAAGTCGTGAGTCGCCCGGTTGTCGTCGGCATCCGATCTCCTCCGGCCTACGCCGATCGGGGGACGCGACCCCGAGACGGGGTCAGGGTGGGGTCCGGGAACGACCCGGAGGTCCGGGCCGCCGGTGCCGCGTAGCGTTCCTCACGTGGCGGATTGGCTGGTTCAGGTGGGGGAGCTGCCGGCGGGTGTGTTCCTGACGGTGCTCGCGGGGGTCATGATGCTCGACGCGATTCCGCTGCTGGGTGTACTCGTGCCCGGCGACGTCGCGGTGCTCGCCGCGGTGGGGGTCGGACGGCCGGCCAGCGCCGGTGCATTCCTCGTGGTGATCGTCGGCTGCCTCGGTGGCTGGTCGCTCACCTTCCTCGCCGGACGCCGGTTCGGGGGGCGGCTGCGGCGCAGTCGTGCGGGGGCGTGGATCGGGGAGGCGCGCTGGTCGGCCGCCGAGCGGCTGCTGGGCACCGGGGGCGGCCGGATGGTGATGGTGGCGCCGTTCCTTCCGGTGCTGAACGCGTTGCTGCCGCTCGCCGCCGGGGGGCTGCGGATGTCGTACCGCCGGTTCCTCGGGTTCGCGACCGTCGGCGCGGTGCTCTGGGCCGGCCTGTACGTGGTCCTCGGCACCCTGGCACGGTCACTGGGCGGGTTGTTGCCCGGCGAGACCTTCGCCATGCTCGGCACGCTCGGCATCGGGCTGCTCTTCGGAGGGCTGGTCCTGCTCGGCGTCCGTCGCCGACTCGGTGCCGCCGCGACCGGCAGCTGAGCGGGGACGCCCGGCAGCCGGGCGGTCTGCCACCGGTCCCGGGCCGGCGGCGCTGACCAGGCCGGCTGGCATACTCACCAGCCATGGTGTTGTCGAGGCGCTGGGCGTGGTTCCTGATCCTGGTCGGGATCTGGACCTGGGTGATCTGGCCCCGGTTCGCGGTCGCCATCTGGAACGACAGCCGGGCCTGGTCGACCGGGGAGATCGGTCAGGGCAGCCCGACCGGTTTCCTGTGGGTGCACGCGCTGCTGATCGGTGCCTCGCTCGCGATCGGTACGACGGTGGGCCTGCTCGGCGTACGCGCACTGTGGGTGGCCCGCCGGTCCGCACAGCCGGCCGGGCCGGCGCGGGACTCCTGACGCACTCCGTTCCGGCGTGGTCCGCGCCGCATCCCGCCCGGTCCGCATCCCGCCCGGTCCGTGTCGCGCCGGTTCGCGCCGCGTCGGGCCGGGGGCGGAGCCGGGGCCCCGTGGGACTACCGGATCGGGCGACACCGGTCGCCGTGGAGATGGTGGAGCCCCGGGGTATGCCCTGCCCCGGGGCCCCTCGATTTCCACCCGTTCGCACGCCAGCGACGTTTAAGGCCGACGATCAGGTTCCGGTCGACGTGCTTTGCCATTAAGCGACCGCCGCAGGTTGGAGCGGCAGACTGGACTCGAACCAGCATCTCGTCGAGGTTGTCGTGGCCGGTGGATCTGGCGATGGGTGGGGGTGCTGAGTCTGGAGCGATAGCCTCAGCCTGACCGGTGACGATCTGCCTCTGCCAGTTGGGCTATCTCGGCTCGTGCCGTGCCGAGAGGAGGACTCGAACCTCCGCTGGAACCGTCACCTCGTTGAGTCTGAATTCTCAGTCTCAACCTGACGCGCGCTCGCGCGTCCACCCCCGCTCCGAGGGGCGCCTGGGAGACTACCCGAAGAGGTAGCCGAAAATCTGGTCGCCGACCTTGCGGTCCTCGACCGTGGTGCTGTTGGCCTCCTCCCGGGCCACCTTCACCGCCTCGAGCAGCGAGTCGACCCGGCCGCGCAGCTGCTTGACCCGCTCCGCCGGCAGAGCGCCGGAGAGCTTGACGGTGGTCCAGGTGCCCACCGGTACGTCCTCGGTGTAGACCTCGACCTGCGCCGGGTGTTTCTCGGTCGCCTCGGCCTTGACGTGGTTGCGGTGCACCTTGCGCATCTTCTGGGTCTGACTCGGTGCCGACGCGTAGCACCCGCGGTCCGGGTCGAACTCCCACTTCTCCGCGGCGTCCAGCACGGCCAGACCGTCCACGAAGGTCCGCAGGTCGACCAGCTGCTTCTCCAGGAACAGCAGGTAGGTGACCGGGGCGTCCCGGACGAGGAGTTGCCCGTCGACGACCACGTCCGCGGTTGCCTGCGAGTTGCCGACGTCCTGCAGGAACTGCAGGTCGAACAGCCGCCCCATGGTGGTCGCGACCTCGTCGAGGACCTCCCGGACGGTGTACTGGACCCGGGTCGACTCCGGCGGCAGCTGTTCCCGGATGTCGTCGGCGAACGGCTGGTACGTCCGGGAGATGCCGGACAGCGGCGGCGCCTTCTGGGTACGTCGGTGCGCGTCGGTGAGTTCCCGCTTCGCCTGCGGTTTGAAACCCTGCACGAGTGCGTTGATCTTGTGGAGTGCGGTCTGCTCGGGCACCATGATCCTTCCGATTCGTCGGGCAGACGATATCCGCCGTCGTCGCCGCCGGCGACCCCTGTCTGGCCGGGACGGCCGGCAGCGCACCGAGGACCTGGCCTCTCCGGTACGGCGGTGCCACCGCGTCCCGCCCCGGTGCGCCGCGTACCCCTGGAACGACTCGAACGTCCGACCTCCTGGTTCGTAGCCAGGCGCTCTCTCCACTGAGCTACAGGGGCGTGCGCGGGCGACTCGGCCCGCTCACGGTGATGCTGTCTCCGTGCCGGTGTTGATGCGTACCCGGGACAGGAGTCGAACCTGCAACACACCGGTTCTGAGCCGGCGGCCTCTTCCGTTGGGCTACCCGGGCCCGAGTGGAGTGACGCGGTATCGAACCGCGCACGCGTAGCTTGCAAGGCGACGCTGTGCACCTGCACCCACCCCGACGTACCCTCGGCGCGATTCGAACGCGCACCGTACGGCGCCTCACGCCGTTGCCTCTACCGTTGGGCTACGAGGGCATTGCTCCCGGACAAGGATTCGAACCTCGGTTTCCTGAACCAGAGTCAGGCGTCCTGCCGGTTGGACGATCCGGGAAGGGCGGCCGGCGGGTACGAGGCCCGCCGGCCGCGATCAGCGCCGGGTGAGCGTGGCCCAGCTCGGGGTCGACGGCTCGAACCGCAGCACCAGACCCGCCTCGCCGGGGGTGCGGTCCGCCTTGCGCTGATTGCAGCCGCCGCACGCGGCGACGGTGTTGCTCCAGGTGTTCCGGCCACCGCGGGAACGGGGCAGGACGTGGTCGACGGTGCTGGCGTGGCCGCCGCAGTAGGCGCACCGACGGCCGTCGCAGACCAGGACCCCGGCCCGTGACCAGGCCGGCCCGGCGCCGAACCGCCAGCGGGTGACGATGTACCGGACCAGGCGGAGCACCTTCGGCACCGGGTAGACCCCGATCAGCTGGTCCGGTTCGGCCTCGTGGATCTCGGCGACCCGGCGGACCAGCATCCGTACCGCGTGCCGGAGACTGACCCGGTGGAGCGGGCCGAGGTCGGCGTTGATGACCAGGACGTCCACCGGATTCCTCCTCTGCGTTGTCGTGACGGGTGATTCCTGAGCGGCTGCCCGGGTTCGAACCGGGGGCCTCGACAATGGCGATGTCGCGCTCTGCCGACTGAGCTACAGCCGCGATGCCGTACGTGGACCGTGCCGGGATCGAACCGGCCTTCTCCAGGTCGAGGGCCTGGCGAGATGACCACTACTCCAACGGTCCGTGCGTCCGGGGCCCGAGAATCGAACTCGGTTTCTCCTGTTCCCAAAACAGGCGGGTCAGCCGTCTCCCTCGCCCCGGAAAACGCCCGTTCGGTACGGCGCGGCCGCCCCGGCCGGGCTATTGACATCCATTGTGGACTTGTCAGGTGTACCAGTTCCGCCGGCCGAGGTCGGGGAAAATGCGCAGGGGTGTCAGGAGCCGGAGCGGCGACATCCGAATCCGAGGGTTGCCGCGCTACCGGATGGCGCCACGACCCGACAAGAAACGCCGCCCGGTCCCGGTGGGGGAGGGCGGCGTCAACGCGGTGCGCTCCGCGCTACGTCCGCCAGCCGCCCAGGCTGACGCGCTCATCGGTGAGCAGGTGGCCGGGTCGGGCGGCACCCGCCGGACCGCACGGCGCCTGCCGTAGCGGTCGGGTTGAGGCCTGCCACAACATCGGATGCTCCCTGTCGGATCGGTGTCGCCGGTTTGGTTCTGTTCGATCTGGTTGATCGCTTGTGATGACCACGGTAGGTGGCGGCCCGGGCACGGGCAACGTCTTTTCCGGCAACGGTTCCGGACGTACCGACAGAACCGTCAACATGGCCGGACCCGGCCGGTCGGGGTGCGACTGCCCGGCCGGTCCGGTCCGTTCAGGCGGTGACCCGGTGCACCAGTCGCGACACGGCGGCGGCGACCACCTCCGGGGCCTGCGCCTGCGGGAAGTGGCCGACGCCGGGGACCATGACGACCTCAGCCCCCAGTTGGCCACCGATCCACGCGGCCTCGGCGGCCGGATCGCTCCAGTCCACGTCGTCCGCTCCCATCACCACGACGCTCGCCGTCCGTACGTCGCCCAGCCGCCGCCGGGCCGGCTCGTGCGAGGTACGGGTGGTCCGGACGAACGTCCGCCAGTGTCCCGGGCGGCGCAGGTTGTCCCGGACCCGGGCCCGGTGCTCCTGGTACCCCTCAGGCTTGGTGCCCGGCAGCCAGCGGGGGTAGTAACTGTTGAAGAACGTCGGCCCCCAGGGGCGGAGGAAGAGCGCCCGGAGCAGCAGCTTCTGCGCCGCGCCGCCAGCGGGCTCCCGGACGAACGGCCCGAGCAGAGCCAGGCCGCGTACCCGGGCGGGGTTGTCGGCCGCGGCGATCACGCCGGCACCGGCACCCATCGAGTTGCCGACCACGAACGCCGGCTCGCCCAGTTCCTCGATCAGCGCGAGGATGTCGCCGGCCAGCGCCACGTCGTCGTACGCCGGGAAGGTCGTGTCGCTGTCCCCGTGCCCGCGGATGTCCATGGTGGCGACCCGGTGGCCGGCGGCGGCCAGCAGCGGGACGAGCAGCCGGTAGGACTGCCGCAGCTCGCCCATCCCCGGCACGCAGACCACGAGGGGGCCGTCGCCGTCGAGGAGGTCGTAGGCGATCCGTCCGGCGGGACGCGCAAGGTACCGAACATCAGTCATAGCCTTAAAGCTACACCCATTAGCTAGTGAGTGCCAGTCGGTTCGGTGGTGCCCGGTACCGCCCTCACCCCCACCCGGGCGAACGCCTCGATCGCGTCCAGGTCCGCCGGCTGCAGACCGCGACGCGGGGACGGCCGCACCAGCAGGGCCCGACCGTCGGCCGACAGTTCGTCGTACCGCGGATCACCAGGCTCCGGCACCTCGGCGTCGTCGGTCCAGACCAGCCGACGCACCCCGGCGAGGACCCGGCGGGCGGCCGCGAGCTTCGCCATCGACGCGGCCATGCCCTTCACCGGATCCACGAACGCCCGCTCCAGCGGCGGCAGCAGCCACAGCCGTTCCAACGCGTCCGCGTCCGGACACCAGGTGGAGCACCAGCGGACCTCGACCAGACCCGACCGGTGCAGGGTGCGGATCCGATCGACCAGCGGTGGCGCCCACCGCATCGGGTAGTGGCACGAGTCGCTGGCGGACGAGACGGTGTCACGGCGCGGCGGCCCACCCCAACCGGGCCGGGCGGCGTTGACAACCCCGTCCACGTCGAGCAGCCATACCGATGGCAGGTCCGTCATCGGGTACGCCTCCGCTCTCCGGCCGCCGTGGCCGGGCGCTGACGGATCACCTCCGGCGACCCGCACCGGTGGCCGGTCGATCCCGCACGGGGTGCCGTGCCGTCGCGCGGCACCGCGCGCTCAGGCCGCCCGGGCGTGCGGGACAGCGGCCCAGCCGGCACCGACGGCGATGTCCCAGGCATCCACCTCGGCGAGTTCGTGCATACACGGGTACGTCAACCAGGTCACGTCGACCGCCTCCGCCGGCACCCCGGCCGGCGTCGTGACGGTGAACCGCTCCAACACGGCGGTGGCGGGGTAGGCGACGAGGCGGGCGAGTTCGGTGATCGGTCGGTCACATGTCGCGCACCTGCGGCGCTGCAGGAATGTCATGGCCCGATCGTCGCTCCCCCGGTTGACGCCGACCCCGCCAGGCAGGTGACGACAAGGTGAACAACCGGCCAGGACAACGGCCCTGAGCAGGGCATTCAGTCGGCCGGGATGGCAGGGGGCTACCAGCCGCGCGACCGCCACTCCGGGATCGACGGCCGTTCCGCGCCCAGCGTCGAGTCTTTGCCGTGGCCGGGGTAGAACCAGGTCTGGTCAGGCAGCCGACCGAAGATCTTCTTCTCGACGTCGTCGATCAGCGAACGGAACCGGACCGGGTCCCGGTCGGTGTTCCCCACCCCACCCGGAAAGAGGGAGTCGCCGGTGAACAGGTGGGTGCCGTCGGTGTCGTCGGCGTAGAGCAGCACCACAGAACCGGGCGTGTGCCCGACGATGTGGATCACCTCGAGTTCCCGGTCACCGACCCGGATCCGGTCGCCGTCGGCGAGCGACTCGGACGGGATCGGCAGGCCCTCGACGTCGTCGCCGTGCACCAGCGACCGGGCGCCGGTGGTGGCCACCACCTCCTCCAGCGCGACCCAGTGGTCCATGTGCCGGTGCGTGGTGACCACCGCGGACAGATTGGCGTCCCCGATCAGCTCAAGCAGCCGGGGCGCCTCGTTGGCGGCGTCGATCAGCACCTGGTCCCCGGTCGAGGCGCAGCGCAGCAGGTAGGCGTTGTTGTCCATCGGGCCTACCGAGAGCTTGCTGATGGTCAGGCCGGCCAGTTCCCGTACGTCGGGCGGGCCGCCGGGGGAGACGTTCCCGGTGTAGGCGGTCATGGGCGTACCTCCGAGTCAGGTGCACGGGTCCGGTCGGGCGGCGGGGGCGGCCCGGAGATCGGGTGAGGCGTCGCGGTCGACGACCGGACGCGGTCGGTCCGGCGTCCGATCCACCACCGGCGGCGACCCGAGCGGTTCGACGGTCACGGTCTACGACCATAGCGGGCGGGCGGAGCGGAATTGGGTTTCGGGCGGTCGTGCCACCGCCTACCGTCGGTGCCGACGCGGGCACCCTGGGGACCGGGCTTCCGACGACACGTTCCGATGCCTTCGCGACGTGTCCGGTGCCTTCGCGACGTGTCCGGCACTTTCGACGGCAAGGACTGACATGACTGTTGATCTCGCGTTCCTGGGCTGGGACGCGTCGCTGGCCGCCGCGTACCCGGGACGCGGCGACGACCACCGACCCGGCCGGGTGCTCCGGGCGGACCGGGGGGTCTGCACGGTGCTGGCGGCCGACGGCACGGTCCGGGCCAGCCTCGGCGGCGCCGTGCTGGTCTCGGCCGCCCGGGACGCGGTCCACCTGCCGTGCGCGGGCGACTGGGTGGTACTGCGGGACTGGCCGGACCGGCGGGTCACCGTCGAGGCGGTGCTGCCCCGGCGGACCGCGGTGGTGCGCCGGACCGCGGACAAGGACTCGAGCGGTCAGGTCCTGGCCGCCAACGTCGACGTGGCGGTGGTGATCGAACCGCTGCATCCGGAGCCGGACGTGGCCCGGATCGAGCGGTTGCTCGCGCTGGCCTGGGAGTCGGGTGCCCAGCCGTTGCTGGTGCTCACCAAGTGCGACCTGGTCGCCGACCCGGGGGCGGTCGCCGCGCAACTGCGTGAGGTGGCGCCGGGGGTGGAGGTGCTGCCGGTCAGCGCCCACCGGGGTACCGGACTGGACCGGCTGCGGCGGTGGCTGGCGGTCGGCCGTACGCTCGCCCTGCTCGGCCCCTCCGGCGCGGGCAAGTCGACGCTGGTCAACGCGGTCGCCGGGGCGAGGGTGATGACCACCCAGGGGGTACGCGGGGTGGACGGCAAGGGCCGGCACACCACCACCCACCGGGAGTTGATCCTGATCCCGGGCGGTGGTGCCGTGGTGGACACGCCGGGGGTGCGGGCGGTCGGCCTGCTCGACGCGGCGGCCGGCCTCGACCAGGCGTTCGCCGACGTGGCGGAGTTGGTCGCGGCGTGCCGGTTCGCCGACTGCGGACACCGGGACGAACCGGGGTGTGCCGTCCGGGCCGCCCTCGACTCCGGCGAGTTGGCGCCGCGCCGGTGGGCGAACTGGCAGAAACTGCAGCGCGAGGTAGCGTACGAGTCACGTCGCCGGGACGCCCGGTTGGCCGCCGAGGAGCGCAACCGGTGGCGGCGGATCCGCAAGGAGCAGCGGGGCGCACGGTGGGGGACAGCAGGCCGCTGAGCTGCGGGAATGGTCGGGTACGGAAAACTGTCATACCCCGGGGCTAGAGTTGCCGAGGCGCTTTTCTGCGCCGAGAAGCCGGACAAAAGGTATGGAGTGCGCGGACAGTGGCCGACCGACTGATCATCCGTGGTGCGCGGGAGCACAACCTGCGCGACGTCAACCTCGACCTGCCGCGCGACGCCATGATCGTATTCACCGGGCTCTCCGGCTCGGGCAAGTCCAGCCTCGCCTTCGACACGATCTTCGCGGAGGGGCAGCGGCGGTACGTCGAGTCGCTGTCGTCGTACGCGCGGCAGTTCCTCGGCCAGATGGACAAGCCGGACGTCGACTTCATCGAGGGGCTCAGCCCGGCCGTCTCGATCGACCAGAAGTCGACCTCCCGCAACCCGCGCTCGACCGTCGGCACGATCACCGAGGTCTACGACTACCTCCGGCTGCTCTACGCCCGGGTCGGTGAGCCGCACTGCCCGATCTGCGGCGAGCGGATCAGCCGGCAGAGCCCGCAGCAGATCGTCGACCGGGTGCTGGCGATGGAGGAGGGCACCCGGTTCATGGTGCTCGCTCCGGTCATCCGGGGCCGCAAGGGCGAGTACGTCGACCTCTTCGCCGAACTGCAGGCCAAGGGGTACGCCCGGGCCCGGGTCGACGGTGTCGTCCACCCGCTGACCGAGCCACCGAAGCTGAAGAAGCAGGAGAAGCACACCATCGAGGTGGTGGTGGACCGGCTCACCGTGAAGGCGAGCGCGAAGCAGCGGCTCACCGACTCGGTCGAGTCCGCCCTGGGGCTGTCCGGCGGGCTGGTCCTGCTCGACTTCGTCGACCTGCCGGAGGACGACCCGAACCGGGAACGGCGCTACTCCGAACACCTGGCCTGCCCCAACGACCACCCGCTGGCGATCGAGGACCTCGAACCCCGGGTCTTCTCCTTCAACGCCCCGTACGGTGCCTGCCCGGAGTGCACCGGTCTGGGCACCAAGAAGGAGGTCGACGCCGAACTGGTCGTCCCGGACCCGGAACGCAGCCTGCGGGAGGGCGCGATCCAGCCGTGGGCCGGCGGGCAGACCCAGGAGTACTTCCTGCGCCTGCTGGAGGCGCTCGGCGACGCCGAGCACTTCAACCTCGACACCCCGTGGCGGGCATTGCCGTCCCGGGTCCAGAAGACCATCCTGCACGGCTCCAACGACCAGGTACACGTCCGCTACCGCAACAAGTACGGCCGGGAACGCTCCTACTACACCGGTTTCGAGGGTGTGGTGCAGTGGATCGAGCGGCGGCACAACGACACCGAGTCGGAGTGGTCCCGGGACAAGTACGAGGGCTACATGCGGGACGTGCCCTGCCCGGTCTGCCGTGGCTCCCGGCTCAAGCCGGAGGTGCTGGCGGTCACCCTCGGCGGGCGCAACATCGCCGAGATCTGCGCCCTGTCGGTCGGCGAGTGCGCCGAACTGCTCGGCGGACTGACCCTGACCGACCGGCAGAAGATGATCGCCGAGCGGGTGCTCAAGGAGATCAACGCCCGGCTGCGGTTCCTGGTCGACGTCGGACTCGACTACCTGTCGCTGGACCGGCCGGCCGGCACCCTCTCCGGAGGGGAGGCGCAGCGGATCCGGCTCGCCACCCAGATCGGCTCCGGCCTGGTCGGCGTGCTCTACGTACTCGACGAGCCGTCGATCGGCCTGCACCAGCGGGACAACCACCGGCTGATCGAGACCCTGGTCCGGCTCAGGGGCCTCGGCAACACCCTGATCGTGGTCGAGCACGACGAGGACACCATCCGGACCGCGGACTGGATCGTCGACATCGGGCCCGGCGCCGGCGAGCACGGCGGCAAGATCGTGCACAGCGGCTCGGTGCCGGACCTGCTGGCGAACGAGGAGTCGGTGACCGGGGCGTACCTGTCCGGACGCCGGTCGATTCCCACGCCGAAGAGCCGCCGGCCGCAGACCCCGGGCCGGGAACTGGTGGTGCACGGGGCCCGCGAGCACAACCTGCGCAACCTGACCGTGCCGTTCCCGCTCGGGCAGTTCATCGCGGTCACCGGGGTCAGTGGCTCCGGCAAGTCGACCCTGGTCAACGACATCCTGTACGCAGTACTGGCCAACCAGATCAACGGCGCCCGGCTGGTGCCGGGCCGGCACACCCGGATCACCGGTCTGGAGCACGTCGACAAGGTGGTCGGGGTCGACCAGTCACCGATCGGGCGTACCCCACGGTCCAACCCGGCGACGTACACCGGGGTCTGGGACCACATCCGCAAGCTCTTCGCCGAGACCACCGAGGCGAAGGTCCGGGGGTACGGTCCCGGGCGGTTCTCGTTCAACGTCAAGGGCGGCCGCTGTGAGGCGTGCAGTGGTGACGGCACGATCAAGATCGAGATGAACTTCCTGCCTGACGTCTACGTGCCGTGCGAGGTCTGCAAGGGCGCCCGGTACAACCGGGAGACCCTGGAGGTCCACTACAAGGGCCGGACCGTCTCGGACATCCTGGAGATGCCGATCGAGGAGGCGGCCGAGTTCTTCTCGGCGATCCCCGCCATCCACCGGCACCTGAAGACCCTCGTCGACGTCGGCCTCGGCTACGTACGGCTCGGCCAGTCGGCGCCGACCCTCTCCGGTGGCGAGGCGCAGCGGGTGAAGCTCGCCTCCGAGTTGCAGAAGCGGTCCACCGGACGCACCGTGTACGTGCTCGACGAGCCGACCACCGGACTGCACTTCGAGGACATCCGCAAACTGCTCGGGGTGCTGGAGAGCCTGGTCGACAAGGGCAACACGGTGATCGTCATCGAGCACAACCTCGACGTGATCAAGACTGCCGACTGGTTGATCGACATGGGTCCGGAGGGTGGCCACCGGGGCGGTACCGTGCTCGCGGCCGGCACCCCCGAGGAACTGGCCGAGGTGGCGGAGAGCCACACCGGGGCGTTCCTGCGGCCGGTGCTGGGCCTGACCGGACCGGCGGCGGGAGCCGCCACGGCCACCGCCCGGGCGGCGAAGGCCAACGGCGTGAAGGCCAACGGCGGAGGCGCCACGAAGGCGGCCGGCGGTGGGGCGGCGAAGGCGAACGGGGCGGCGAAGGCGAACGGGACGGCGAAGGCCGCCGGTGACGCGGCCGCCGCGAAGCCGGCCACCCGGGCCGGCGGCTCGGGACAGGGAAAGAGCCCGGCCCGGGGGCGGCGCGTCGCATCGTCTTGATGATGGGACGGTTGAACCGGTTGCCGGACATATCCGTGTCTTCGGGCATGGCCGCGGACGACCAGGAGCGCGGCGTCGATCAAGGAAGGCTAGGCATGAGTGACGAGCAGACCGTAACCGGGCCGGGCACGCAGACCCGACGGGCACTGCTGGCCGGCGTGGGCGCGGTGGGCGCCTCCGTGGTGCTGGCCGCGTGCGGCACGGGCGACGACGATGCCCTGGACGGGACGACCGGCGGCGACAACCCGGGTACGCCCAGCGGCGGTGCCTCGGAGAGTGCCCCGGCCGGCGGCGGCGCGGCGCTGGCCAAGACGGCCGACATCCCGGTCGGCGGCGGCAAGATCCTCACGGATCAGGAGACCGTGGTGACCCAGCCGACGGAGGGCGAGTTCAAGGCCTTCAGTTCCATCTGCACCCACCAGCGCTGCCCGGTCACCAGTGTGGAGGGCGGCACGATCAACTGCAGCTGCCACAACAGCAAGTTCTCCATCGCCGACGGCTCCGTCAAGGGCGGCCCGGCGACCAAGAAGCTGCCCGAGAAGAACATCACGGTCGACGGGGACAACATCGTCCTGGCCTGAGGCCCGGTCGGCGTACCGACGCGGCGACGCGGCCAGCTCGCATCGCCGCGTCGCCGCCGGTCGCTCCCGTTGATCACAGATTAGGCTTGTCGACGTGCCTGACCCCGCTACCTACCGCCCCGCACCGGGCACAATCCCGGACGCCCCCGGCGTCTACCGCTTCCGCGACCCGACCGGCCGGGTGATCTACGTCGGCAAGGCGAAGAGCCTGCGGAGCCGGCTCAACTCGTACTTCGCCGACCCGTGGTCACTGCACGACCGCACCCGGCAGATGGTCACCACGGCCGCCTCGGTCGACTGGATCATCGTGGGCACCGAGGTCGAGGCGCTCCAGCAGGAGTACACCTGGATCAAGCAGTACGACCCGCGCTTCAACGTGCGCTACCGCGACGACAAGTCGTACCCGTACCTGGCGGTCACCCTCGACGAGGAGTTCCCGAGGCTGCAGGTGATGCGGGGCGCCAAGCGCAAGGGGGTCCGCTACTTCGGGCCGTACTCGCACGCCTGGGCGATCCGGGAGACCCTGGACCTGCTGCTGCGGGTCTTTCCGGCCCGGACCTGCTCCTCCGGGGTCTTCAAACGGCAGGCCCAGATCGGCCGACCCTGCCTGCTCGGCGACATCGGCAAGTGTTCGGCACCCTGTGTCGGGCGGGCCTCCGCCGAGGAACACCGGGGCATCGTCAACGAGTTCTGCGACTTCATGGCGGGCCGCACCGACCGACTGGTCCGCCGACTCGAGCGGGAGATGGGCGAGGCCAGCGAACACCTCGAATTCGAGCGGGCGGCCCGACTTCGCGACGACCTCGTGGCGCTGCGTCGGGCCATGGAGAAGCAGACCGTGGTCCTCGGCGACGGCACCGACGCGGACGTGGTCGCGTTCGCCGAGGATCCCCTCGAGGCCGCCGTCCAGGTCTTCCACGTCCGCGACGGTCGGGTACGCGGCCAGCGTGGCTGGGTCGTGGAGAAGGTCGAGGACCTGACCACCGGCGACCTGGTCCACCACTTCTGCACCCAGGTGTACGGCGGTGAGGAAGGCGAGAGCGACGTCCCCCGGGAACTGCTGGTGCCGGCGTTGCCGGGCGACGTCGACGCGTTGGCCGACTGGCTGTCCACGCGTCGGGGCAGCCGGGTGACCCTGCGGGTGCCACAACGTGGTGACAAGAAGGCGCTGCTGGAGACGGTGGCGCGCAACGCCGCCGGGGCGTTGACCCAGCACAAGCTCCGTCGGGCCAGCGACCTGACCACCCGCAGCGAGGCACTGGACGAACTCACCGAGGCGCTGGGCCTGCGGACGGCGCCGCTGCGCATCGAATGCTACGACGTTTCCCAGATCCAGGGCACGGACGTGGTGGCGAGCATGGTCGTCTTCGAGGACGGCCTGGCCCGCAAGAGCGAATACCGGCGGTTCGCGGTCCGGGGCGCCACCGACGACCTGTCGGCGCTCTCCGAGGTACTGCGTCGACGGTTCAGTCGCTATCTCCAGGCCCGGGGCGAAACCGGGGAGATCGGCGACGAGATGGCCTCCGACCCGGACCGCCCCGGCATCGACCCGGCCACCGGCCGGCCCCGGAAGTTCGCCTACCCGCCGCAGTTGGTGGTGGTCGACGGTGGCCAACCCCAGGTCGCGGCGGCGGCAGCGGTCCTGGCGAAACTCGGCATCGACGACATCGCGCTCTGCGGCCTCGCCAAGCGGCTGGAGGAGGTGTGGCTGCCCGGCGACGAGTTCCCGGTGATCCTGCCCCGCACCTCCGAAGGGCTCTACCTGCTGCAGCGGGTACGGGACGAGGCACACCGGTTCGCCATCACCTACCACCGGCAGCAGCGTTCCAAGCGGATGACCACCTCAGGACTGGACCAGGTCGCTGGTCTCGGCGAGGTACGTCGCAAGGCGCTGCTGCGGCACTTCGGTTCGATGAAGCGACTGTCGGCGGCGACGGTCGAGGAGATCACCGAGGTGTCCGGCATTGGTCGACGTACCGCCGAGGCGATCGTGGCAGCGCTGCATCCGAGCGGGGAGTGATCCCGCGCCGGACGCTTCGACGGTCAGCCCGGGGGCGCCGAGGGCTCCGGCGGCACCACGTACTGGTGGCCGAGGCGGCTGTGCCACACAAAAACCCCGGGCTGCAGCTGTCGTAGCCGCCAGCCGCCCTCGTCCTTCAAGCGGTGGTCGTGACGGCACAGCACCGCAAGGTTGTCGGGTGTGGTGGGGCCACCGTCGACGTACCGCCGGACGTGGTCGAGGTCGGCGTGGCTGGCCGGGACCCGACAACCGGGGGCCCGGCAGGTCTGGTCGCGGGACCTGACGAACGCGGCATCCCGGATCTTGGGTCGACGACGGACCGGACCATTGTGGATCAGCCGGCCGTTGCGGTCGTAGACGCTGATCCGCCACGCGGATTTGCGGCTGCGCGAGGCGATCTGCCGGGCCGTCTCGGCCACCACCGGGCCCCAGCCGGACAGCTCACCCGGCAGGTCGGTCAGCCCCATCAGGGTGGTCAGCGGAACCCGAAGGTCGACGCCGCCTGTGCTGTGCGGCCGGGCATCCGTCGCCACGCCTGCCGCGGCGGCCCCGACACCCTCCAGCAGGTCCAGGAACGTGTCCGCGCGGAGTTGGTCCAGGCTCCGACCGTCACCGGCCCGTTTGGCCGCCCGGGCCAGCGCATCCACCCTGGCCGCGGCGATCGCCGCACGCTCGACCGGCAGTTGGTAGCCGGCCAGGGTGGCGGTGCCCTCGGAATCCGTCTCCGACACCAACCGTCGGTGCCGGATCGAGCGGGCCTGCCGGCGTCGCGCGGCCTCCGGATCGCTGGCGATGACCAGGGCGCGCAGCCGGGCGGCCAGCTGGTGGGGGGTCAGGCCGGCGGCCGTCTCGAGGACCTGGCTGACCAGCCGTCGGGCGGTTTCCTCGTGCAACGCGAGGGTTCCCTCACTCAACACGCGCGCCCGGGGCAGGTCGATGTCTCCGGCCGCCAACGCGGCATGCACCTGGGGAAGTCGCCGGAGCAGGTCGGCGGCGAGGTGGAGTGTGTGCTCCGCCGCGCGTCGGGTCAGGCGCAGCGCCATCCGGATCTCGTCGGCGGCGAACTCGTCCACCTGTTCGACCCGGGCCGCCGGCGCGTCGGCGTCACCGGGTGGACAGTGCGCGACCTCGACCAGGTCGGCAAGGAGTTGGGCCTGGTCGTACGCCACCTGGCGGGCACGGGCCTGCAGCATCGTCACGGCGTCGTGACCGTTAAGCTTCGCGCGGTCGATGGTGGCGAGGAGTAGACCCAGCTCCGGACCGGGCGGCAACTCCGCCAGGTTCTCAGGGACCATCACTCGTTCGATCACATGTTCGAGGCTAAAGCGACCCACCGACAGAATTTCCGACCGCGACCCGCCCTCACAACGCGATGGGCCGGTACCCGAACATCCGGTCGACGACCTCCGACGGATCGGGTTCGGGGTCGAGTCCGTGTCGGTTTGGATAGAAGATCAGGCTTGCGGTGTAACCACTCGGCAGCGGTATCTGGCTGTCCAGCAGGTCCAGCCAAGAGTGGATCTCCTCCTCGGTTCCGTTGCCTGCCGTGATCCGGGTGACCAAGTTGATCATCTTTGTCCGGTCAAGTCGACGCTTGTCGCGACCGTGTCGCGGGTCGCCCATGTCCCCTCCATGATGTCGGTCGCACGAACGCCGTGATGGTAGTGGCTCTGTCGACCGTCGCCGGATGTCTGGATCGCGGACTTGGGCAGGAAGGTCGGATGTGCTGACCGTACGCTTGTCAATTCTTGTTTGCCGGTGTCCGGTTCCGGTTCATGATCGACCCGGTCCGGTGGAATGCTGGCGGGCTGGGGGTCGTTACATTACGCGTACGACTGAGTAGCACGGCTGGTGAGCTGGGCTGATGGGCTCGGGTCTGGGAATGATCCGGGGTTGCCGGTCGTTACATATGGCGTTCGCTTGAGTACCAGCCCCTCTTTGGTACGTGGCGATCGAGCTTCTGGTCCCCGGGAGAGCTTCTTCTGGTGTGGGCCGTTCTCTTTCTTTTCTCTGGCACTTGCATGCGCCCCCCTTGCGTGTGTGGGTGTTCATCCCCGATTGGAAGGAACGACGATCATGAACAGGATGCTGTTCGGTCGGTGGATTCCGGCCATCGCTGAGACTTCTCTGGTTCGTAGGACGGCGCTGGGTCTGACTGGTCTGGCGTTTGTTGGTGGCGCTGTCGCTGGTCCGGCGGTTGCCGCGCAGGCCGCCCCTGAGCATCACGGGGTGAACCTGGTGGCGCAGTCGGTGACTGTGGACAAGGGTGACCACAAGAAGGATGACGGTAAGCCGTCGCGGGACAAGTTGGTTCCGCATGGTGTGCAGGGTGAGCAGGCGTCGATTCCGATCTCGCCTGAGCAGGCGGACAACGTGAAGGCGATTGTGAAGGCGACGAAGAAGGCTGGTCTGGACGAGCGGGCCGCGGTGATCGCGGTGGGCACCAGCCTTCAGGAGTCGAAGTTGGAGAACCTGGGTCATCTGGGTGCCAGCAACGACCATGACTCGTTGGGTCTGTTCCAGCAGCGTCCGAGTTCGGGTTGGGGTTCGCCGGATCAGATCACTGATCCGCAGTACTCGACGACCGCGTTCCTGGACGGGTTGAAGCAGGTGGATGGTTGGCATGATCTGCCGCTGACCGTGGCCGCGCAGAAAGTGCAGGTGTCGGCGTACCCGGACGCGTACGCGAAGTGGGAGAACCAGGCTGCTGACCTGGTCGCCAACGCCTGGAACAACAGCTGACGCCTGGAACAACAGCTGAAGACGTAGGACCGACCGTTGGCCGGGTCCCCGTGGTGGGGACCCGGCCAGCGGCGTCTTGGGCGTCGGCATGTTTCGTCCGCGGGACGGCTCGCTGTTGGGTGGAGCGGCGTTGGGGTGTTGTCGGTTCGGCAGGGTCGTCGGGATCGTTGATGATCTGAGCGCCATGGCCCTTATCCGGGCGTGGTGAGGTTCGTGGTGCTCAGATCATCAACGGCACGGCTGCCTCGGGCTGTACTCGCTCGGGGCGTGGGCCCGGGACGGGGTTGAGTGCGGTTTGCGGGCGGTCAGGTCCGGTTCGCGCGGGTGCCGTCGATGCGGCGGCGTCAGCCTGTCGGTTTGCGGTTCCGGTGTCCGGTTGCGGTTCATGATCGACCCGGTCCGGTGGAATGCTGGCGGGCTGGGGGTCGTTACATTACGCGTACGACTGAGTAGCACGGCTGGTGAGCTGGGCTGATGGGCTCGGGTCTGGGAATGATCCGGGGTTGCCGGTCGTTACATATGGCGTTCGCTTGAGTACCAGCCCCTCTTTGGTACGTGGCGATCGAGCTTCTGGTCCCCGGGAGAGCTTCTTCTGGTGTGGGCCGTTCTCTTTCTTTTCTCTGGCACTTGCATGCGCCCCCCTTGCGTGTGTGGGTGTTCATCCCCGATTGGAAGGAACGACGATCATGAACAGGATGCTGTTCGGTCGGTGGATTCCGGCCATCGCTGAGACTTCTCTGGTTCGTAGGACGGCGCTGGGTCTGACTGGTCTGGCGTTTGTTGGTGGCGCTGTCGCTGGTCCGGCGG
>NZ_JBDPMH010000033.1:0-83497 GCF_039871735.1 Plantactinospora sp. B24E8 | reverse complement strand
GCTACGCCACCGGACTGGTCGTGGTGAAGGCGGGGCTGCCGAGCTTCGTCGCGCTCGCCGCCGCCGGCCTGCTGGTCGCGGCGCTCGCGGTCCCGATCGGGTACGCCGCCCTGCGGGTCCGGGGCGCCCCGGCCACCACCGTCGGCACCACCACCCTGGCACCAGGCGCACAACTCCATAGTTCGACGCGGTCGCGGAAAGCGCTTCCACCGGCGCTGACCGGACCGCCGTACCCGAAAGAGGTGTACGCGATGTCGAGATCCCGGCGCGCTGTCGCCGCGACCGCCGCCCTGCTGGCGGCGGTACTGGCCAGCAGCGTGGCCGTTCCGCCGGCGCAGGCCGGCGGCAAGAGGCCACGTGACGTCCACCCGTCCCTGCGACACCACCTCGTCGCCTTCTACGACTTCGACCACCCGGTCCGGGGCGACTCCGCCCGGGAATCCGACCAGGGTCGCTCCGGCACCACGATCGACCTGGTCAACGGCGGTGCCGCGATGCGGGTGCCGGACCGCGCCTATCCCGGCAGCGGGCGGGCCCTGCAGACCCGGCAGGTCAACCCGACCGAGGCCGGCAACGACGACTGGAAGGCCGGGATCTACTCGGCGACCGGCGTACCGAGCCTGCGGGCGTTCAACGCCGTCGAGGGCATCACCGTCATGGGCTGGGTCAAGATGACCGGCGAGAACCCGAGACCCAACTCCAACACCGCCAACCCCGACGACCGGTTCAACGCCATCGGGCTGGCCGGCGTCCTGACCGGTGACTCCGACGGGCACGGCGTACGGGCGCTGCTCGAACTCATCGACGTGAACGGCGAACTGCGGCTGGTCGCGCTCGGCCGGCGACTGGACGGCGGCAACTCGCAGACGTACGCGGCCAGCGAGGACTGGCGTACCCTGCTGCCGGTCGGGGAGTGGGTCTTCCTCGCCGCCACCTTCGACTTCACCACCGGGGCGATGGCGCTCTACCGCAACGGGAAGCCGATCGACGGCTTCTACACCCGTACCGACGACCCGTGGCTGGTCGCCGGGCCGGGCGAGCACCGTACGACGGCGACCGACCCCCGTGGCATCAAGATCGGTGGCAGTTTCCCGCAGGACACCCGGGAGCAGAACCCCTGCGACTGCCGGATGGACTCGCTGATGTTCCTCGACCGGGTCGTCTCCGCCCGCCAGGTCGAGAAGCAGTACCGCCACCTGACCGGGTGACGCTGACCCCCACCCGAACCCCCCCGTCCCCGAGATTGGAGTGACCCGCGTGCGCACCTCATCTCCGCCACGCCTCCGCAGATCCGTGACGGCGGCCTCGCTCACCGCCGCCGCCCTCGTGCTGAGCACCCTGGTCGGGACCGGGCCGGCGCAGGCCGCCGACCCGATCTACGACCCGGTACCGGAACAACAGACCCAGTCGCGGCTCGGCCTCGTGCTCACCGAGTTCGCCGCGTTCCCGAAGTCGGAGCCGAACCCGGCACCCGTCGACGCCCGACTGATGCGACAGGCCCGGATCAACACCATCATGGAGCTGCCCGACGGCTCCGGGCGGCGGGCCGTCCCCGACCTCAACGGCAGCCTCTACCTCGTCCGACCCGGCGGCACGCCGTACGTCTACCTCGACGTGGCAGCCACCTTCGCACCTCGGTTCTTCTCCGGACGCGGCCTCGGCCAGGGCTTCGGCTACGTCGCCTTCCACCCCGAGTTCAGGCGCAACGGCAAGTTCTACACGGTGCACACCGAGGCGGCCTCCTCGACGACCGTGGTGCCGGACTACTCCCAGAGCAGCGTCGTCTACCACGGCATCATCACCGAGTGGACCGCCACCGACCCGACCGCGGAGACCTTCGCCGGCACCCACCGGGAGGTGCTGCGGATCGGCTTCGGCGGCCAGGTGCACGGCATCCAGGAAATCAACTTCGACCCGACCCGGAAGAAGGGCGACCGCGACCACGGCCTGCTCTACATCGCGGCCGGTGACGGCGGCACCGGGGTCCGCAACACCGACCCGCAGAACCTGGCGATGCCGCACGGCAAGCTGCTGCGGATCGACCCGCTCGGCACCAACGCCCCGAACGGGCGCTACGGCATCCCGCCGTCGAACCCGTTCGTCGGGCAGGCTGGTGCGCTCGGCGAGATCTACGCGGTCGGCATGCGGGATCCGCACCGGTTCAGCTGGGACCGCAAGACCGGCAAGATGTATCTCGGCCACATCGGCGAGCACGCCATCGAGGCGATCTACGAGGTGAAGGCCGGCGACAACTTCGGCTGGAGCGAGCGGGAGGGCGCCTTCGTCTTCGACAAGACGTCGACCGCCCCCTGTGACAAGATCTTCCCGCTGCCGGCCGACGACGCGCAGTACGGGTACACGTACCCGGTCGCCGCGTACGACCACGAGCCGGCCCCCGGCTGGAACTGCACCTCGGACGTCGGCGTCGCGGTGGCCGGCGGATTTGTCTACCGGGGTCGGGACGTGCCCGCGCTGCGCGGCAAGTACGTCTTCGGCGACCTGGTCGACGGCCGGGTCCTCTACACCGAGGTCGACCAGATGCGCCGGGGTCGCGACCTGGCCCCGATCCACCGGCTCGCGCTCTTCGACGCGGCCGGCACCCCGGTCCGGATGCAGGACCTCTCCGGCCCCGGGGCGCCCGGCGACCCGAACCGGGTGGACCTGCGGTTCGGCACCGACAACCAGGGCGAGCTGTACATCCTCGCCAAGGCGAACGGCAGGGTCTGGAAGGTGACCGGGACCCGGGAGTACGCCGCCGCCAAGGTCGGCGCCACGTGGGTCCGGGACACCATGCGGCCGTCCAACTGGGCGCCGGTCACCCCGGCGAAGTGGATGTTCACCGGTGACAAGGTGGTCCTGGCCGAGGCCGGTGTGCAGCGTCCGGGTCCGCGGCGTCCGTTCGAGTACGCGGTGCTGACCGCCGGACCGGAGTTCGGCGCGGTGGAGATCCGGGCCGACGTCCGGCTCGACACCCCGGTCGAGGTGACCAACCGGGACGTGATCATCGTCTTCGGCTGGCGGTCGGACACCGAGTTCTACTACGCACACCTCTCCACCGACAACACGATCCTGCCGCACAACGGCATCTTCAAGGTCAACAATGCTGACCGGGAACGGCTCGACTACCAGTGGAACGGACGCTCGGAGGGCGCCGCGCCGGCGGTCACCGACGCGAAGTGGCACGAGGTGCGGGTCAAGCACCTGCCGGCCACCGGCGAGATCGGGGTCTATGTGGACGGTGCGAAGGACCCGCTGATGACGGCCCGGGACACCACGTTCGGCTCCGGGCGGGTCGGTTTCGGCTCCTTCGACAACGTCGGCAGCCTGCGTGACCTGACCGTACGCGGCACGCCGGCGGTCTGAGCCCGGACCGGCAGGCCGGGCCCTCGGCAGTCGGCGGGGATTCCGCCCGAGCCCGCGGTCCGGTCCGCCCCCGTGGCCGGACCGGACCGCCCAGGTCGGTCACCGCCACCCGACTACGGTCGGGTGGCGGTGACCAGCCAGTTGGCGCCGGGGATCCGGACCCCGTCCGGCCCCTGGTAGGGGCGCAGCGCCTCGACCAGCAGCGTCCGGGCCAGCTCCGGGGTGAGGTCGGGGGAGCGTTCGAGGACCGCCCGGACCGGTCCGGAGCCGAGGTAGAAGCCGGTGGCCTCGGCCAGGTCGGTGCCGAACGCCATCGGCAGGTCGAGCGGTTCCGGGCGTACCTCCCGGAAACCGGCGTCGGTGAGCACCGCGGTGAGGTGCGCCGGATCGGCCAGCGAGAACATCGCCGAGTCGGGTAGCCGGCCCGCGCCGCCGTCCAGCGCGGCGATCGGCACCACGTACCAGGCGTTCGCGGTCATCTCGCGGGGACAGAGGAAGACGAGTCGACCCCCGGGCCGGAGCGCACGGCCGATGTTGCGGAACGCGGCGACCGGATCGGCGAAGAACATGATGCCGAACTGGCTGACCGCCACGTCGTACCGGCCCTCGGCGAACGGGTGCACCTGGGCGTCACCCTGCTCGAACGTCACGTTGTCCAGGCCGGCCGCGAGCGCCGACGCCCGGGCCCGCTCCAGCATCACCGCGGAGAGGTCGAGGCCGAGGGCGTGCCCGTGCGGTGCGAGCCGGGCGGCCATCCGGGTGCTCTCCCCGGTGCCACAGCCGATGTCGAGGAGCCGGGTCGTCGGCCCGATCCCGGCGGCGCCCAGCAGCGCCTCGGTCAGCTCCCGGTTCACCGGATCGCCGTCGTTGTGCTCGGCCCAGTGCGCACCCTCGGCGCCGTTCCACGCGACGTCCTGCTCCGTGTTCACGATCCGCGTCATCCCGGTCCCTCTCGTCCGCGTCGCTCCGGTTGAGCCCACCAACCAAGCGTCGGCCCGGTCAGGCATGCGGACAACTGCGGATCCGTCGGGGGTGCCATAAGCTCCGCGCATGCTGGACACCTGGTCGTTGCGGGTACTGGTCGAGGTCGGCGAGCACGGCTCGTTCTCCGCCGCCGCGTCGGCGCTGACCCTGACCCAGCCCGCCGTCTCCCGACAGGTCGCCGGCCTCGAACGACGCCTGGGCGTACCGCTGTTCAGCCGGGTGCCGCGCGGGGTCCGACCGACGCCGGCCGGGGCGGTCGCCATCGAACTCGCCCGCGACGCCCTGGACCGGCTGCGAGCCCTGGAGGCCCGCCTCGCCTCCTTCGCCGGACTGGCCACCGGTGACCTGCGGCTGGCGGCGTTCCCCAGCGCCAACACGTACCTGGTGCCGGAGGCCATTCGCCGGTTCGGCGAGCTTCATCCCGGCGTCACCCTGAGCCTGCGGCAGACCGACCGGGACCGGCCACTGCACGCGGTCCGCAACGGCGAGGTCGACCTGGCGCTGGTCACCGGCTGGCACCTGTACGCGGACCCGGACGAGGCCAGGTACGGCACCGCCGACCCGCCCCGGACCGAGGTCGAGGGCGTCGACCTGCTGCCCCTGTGCGACGAGGAACTCCAGGTGCTGCTGCCGGCGACGCACCGGCTGGCCCGGCGCCGGCGGATCAGACTGGCCGAGTTGGGCGGTGAGAACTGGATCGACGGTGCCTATCCGGACTGTCTCGGGCCGATCGCCCCGCTCGCCGAGGCGCTCGGCTGCCCACCCCGGATCGGCTTCTGGTGCGACGACTGGAACGGCAAGGCCGCCCTGGTGGCGGCGGGTGCCGGCGTCGCGCTCGTACCGACCCTGGCCCAGCCCGGTCTGCGTCGGGACGTGGTGGTGCGGCCCACCATCCCGGCGTTGCCGGCCCGCCGGCTGTACGCGGCCACCGCCGCCGCGGAGTACCGCTCGCCGGCGGCCGCGGCGATGTTGGCTGTCCTCGGTGACCTCACCCGCCAGGGGCCGACCCGTCCGATGCCGGCGCGGCCGACCCGAAGACCATCCGGAAATGCGGCAGGGCGAGGGTGAAGAGCGGTCGACGGCCGGCGAGGTGGGCCAACGCACCGGCGGGATCGATATCCCAGGTCGCGGCGGCCGTGCCCACGGTGGTGCGGCACCCTACCCGGGTGGTCCGGAGCCGCCCGCCGAGCAACTGGGCCACCCGGAAGCGGACCAGCCAGCGTCCGGGCAGCCGACGACCGGTCCGGATCAGCGCCCCCGCGATCGGTCCGGTCGGGGTCCGGGCCGACGCGATGACCCCCTCCACCACCGTCCCGGTCGTCGGGCCATCGTCGCCGATTTCCAACTCGGCCAGCTCCTTGGGGATGCCCCACAGCTCACGGCCGCCGTCCCGGGAGGCCACACTGTCCACCCAGATGTGCGTGATGCTGACCCGGGGCCGCAACCCGGCCCGGACCAGCAGCGCCGAGAGCAACTCGCGGTAGTGCAGCGGCCCGCCGGGCTTGTAGACCACCCAGGCGGCCCCGACCAGCCCGCGACCGGCGAGCGTCACCGGCCGGAACACCCGGGCCAGCCCTTCCGGCAGCCGGGGTAGCTCCGCCCGACGCAGTGCCCAGACCGAGACGTACATCCGGCCACGCAGCCGCCACGGCTCCGGTGGATAGGTCACTCGCCCCTCCTGCTCCGGTCTGTCCTCACCAGTGGCCGGCCCGCCGGTCCCGCCAGGCCCGCCCGTCCGGGTCGTAGATGACACGGTAGGCGGGGACCGCCCAGAGCCGTTGGTGCCACGGCAGCCGCCTGGTCCGGTGCGGGCGGAGCCGACCCGGCGGTCGGGCACCCCGACGGCCACGCTCGTGCCAGGCCTGTAGCGCGTCGGCGGCCCGGTCGACCGCCCGGACCCTCGAGTCGGGATCCAGCAGGTCCCGGTCGTCGGTGACGTCCAGGTGCTCGCGGAGCAGGGCCAATCGCAGATCGCGGGCGAACCGTCGCCGATCGTCGGCCCGTCGGCACGCAGCCGCTGGTCGGGGTCGTCGTCTCCACCGTAGGCCCGTCGCCACCGGCCCGCACCCGGTCACCAACCGGCCGACCGGGTCGACGCCGCGCGGATCCGGTGGGGACCGGCGGCGCCGGCCGCGCTCACCACGTTCGCGGCGGTGGGGGAGGGCCCGGTACGGGTGGGTTGCCGAAACCGCCCGCCACCTGCGCCCGTCGGCGGGCCCGACGGCCACTGCCCACCATCAGCAGGCCGCCGACCAGCATGAGCAGGGCGATCAGCCCGAACACACCGATCACCACCACGGAGGTCCTGTCCCACGGCTGGGCGATGCGCCGGGGCGTACCGTCGTCGCCGGGGCCGAAGTGCTCACCCGCGCGCTCCTTGCCGACCATGACAAACGGCTGCGGTTTCACCTTGGCCGCCGCACGCAACGCCTTCTCGGCGTCGATCACGCCGTACCCGGTCTCCGGATCGTGCCGGTCCGGATGCGAGGCGGTGCGTTCGAGCAGTTCGACGACCTGACGTGGGGCCAGCTTCGGGTACTTGGCCAGGATCAGCGCGGCGACTCCGGAGGTCAACGCCGTCGCCTGCGAGGTGCCCTGACCGGATTTGCGGCCGGTCGAGTTGAACTCGGCACCCCAGATCTGCACGCCGGGCGCGGCCACGTCCACGTACGAGTGGACGCTGGAGAACGGCGCCCGAGCACCGGTCGGGGTACTCGCGGCGACACCGAGCACCCCGGGATAGCCGACCGGATAGCTGACCTGGTTCAGGTGCCTGGCATCGTTGCCGGCGCCCGCGACCACCACGATCCCCTTGCCGAGCGCGTACTGGACCGCCAGCATCTCGTCGGCGTCGTACGCGCCGATCAGGGACTCCGTGCCGAGCGAGAGCGAGATGACCCGGACCTCGGCGGTGTCCGCCGCCTGCCGGATGGCCCGGGCCAGGGTGGTTCCCGGTATCCCGGTCTCGAAGTCCGGGTCCTCGGTGTCCCGGATCGCTCGTAGTCCGAGCACCTTCGCGTCCGGGGCGACGTCAAGCACGTTCGAGGCCATGATCGTGCCGTGTTGGCCGTACCACGACTCCTTCTGGTCGGTCTCGTTGAGGAGGTCCGGCCCCTCGGTGGCACGCCCGTCCAGCAACGGATGCTCGGTGCGGATCCCGGTGTCGATCACCGCGACCGTGATCCCGTCACCACGGCTGATCCGGTGCGCGGCCGGGACCGAGAGTGCGTCGAGTTCCCAGCCCTGGCCGGCGGC
Source organism: Plantactinospora sp. B24E8 (assembly GCF_039871735.1). Taxonomy (NCBI): domain Bacteria; kingdom Bacillati; phylum Actinomycetota; class Actinomycetes; order Micromonosporales; family Micromonosporaceae; genus Plantactinospora; species Plantactinospora sp. B24E8. Next base: position 75,895 of record NZ_JBDPMH010000033.1, on the reverse strand, counting down.
GAGGGCCGGTGTCGCGGAGAACAGCAGCACCGTACCGACACCCACACTGACGACGGTCCGCGCCGCCGCCCGGCACCACCGGCTCATTGCCCTTTCACCGTGTTGTCGAAGGTACGTGAGTACGCACCGAGCAGGTCGCGGGCGAGGATCTGGTAGACCCGTAGCTCCTGTTCTCCGGTGTGCTTCCAGTCGGCGGGCAGTTTGCCGTACCGGCGGTTCGGGTCGGCCGGGCCGACGGTGATCGCCGCGAGGTACGGGCCGAAGGGACTGGCTCCCTCGGTGCCGCCGCCGTACCCCAGCTTCTTCTGCCATCCCGCGGCGGCGGTCTTCGGCACCGCCACCGGGATCACCATCGGTCCCGGCCTGTCCGCCACCACGCTGAACCCCGCCCCGGTGATCGTCGCCACCTGATCGTTCGAGCCGACCACACAGAGCGCGATGGTGGCCGCCGCCTCGCCTCCGGTGTCGACGTAGGTCGCCCGCAGGGCGGTGGTGCAGCCTTCCCTGACCGCGATCTCGGCAAGTTTGGCGACCAACGCCTCCGTGCAGTCGCTTTCCTCCGCGACGCCCTGGCGTACCCAGCCCCTCGAATGCTGTCCGAGGGTTGACGGCTCGTTCAGCACGTCCGGGAAGATCTCGTCGGCGCGCAGGTTGTGCCAGGCGAGCGGGATGAACGCGTCGTTGCTGATCTGGATCCGGCGGTTCTTGATCTCGTTGGCGACCAGTCCGCCGGCGGCCAGGAGCGGGAACACGGCGAGCACCGCGGCCAGCACACCGATCACCCGGCGCTTGCGGCCACGCTGCCTACCTCCCGCGTCTGGCGGCTGCGCGGGATGTGCTGGCGGTGGCGCCGGATATCCCGGTGGCGGCGCATGGTGTGCCGGCGATGGCGCGGCATATCCCGGCGGCGCGGCATATCCCGGCGGCGTCGGATGTCCCGTCGGCTGCGGTGGGTAGCCCGCCGGTGCGGGATGTACCGGCGGTGGGCCGACGGTGGGACCGGCCCCGGTCGGCGGTGGAGCACCGGGAGCGCCGGGAGCGCCGGGCGGGAACCCCGCTGGCGGATAGGGCTGCGGCTGCCCGTACGGCGGCGGTTGGTGGTACGGATAGGACGGCTGTGACAACGCGGCGCTCTCTTCCCGCCCCTGAGCCACGTCGGGGCGATCACGAAAATCGGGGACCCGTGACGATGATCAACTGGTGATGTTATACCGATGCGTTCGGTAGGCCCTCGGCGTCGCTCGGGTGAGGAACGGCGGTTGGCGTGGGATGACGCGACTGGACCCGGGGGGTCAGCCGGTCGGTGCCCGGTGTTTCGCGGTCGCGGTGTCTTGGTGGCCCGGCCACCAGGCGGCGTGACCGAGCAGCGCGGTGATCGCGGGGGTGAGGAAGAGCGACATCACGAACGCGACGATGGCGATGCCGACCGAGATGGCGAAGCCCATCTGGGTGAGGGTGCTGTTGCCGGCCAGCATGAGCGAGGCGAACGTACCGGCGAGAATGAGGCCGGCGGCGGCGATGGTCGGCCCGGCGTGCCGGATCGCCATCGCGGCGGCGTCGCGGGGACTGCGTCCCTCCCGGGCCTCCTCGCGGAGCCGGGCGATCATCAGGATGTTGTAGTCGGTGCCGAGCGCGACGACGAACAGATACATGATCACCGGCAGGATGAAGATCAGGCCGGGTTCACCCAGGGCGTCCTGGAAGAGCAGGACCGTGGCGCCGAGGGTCGCGGCGAAACCGAGGCCGACCGAGAGCATCAGGTACCAGGGCGCCACGACACTGCGCAGCAGCAGTCCCAGGATCACCATGATGAGCACGGCGGCGACCGGGAAGACGACCGCGTAGTCGCGGTTGACCGCGGCCTGGATGTCGACGAATACCGCCGTGATGCCGCCGACGAACGCGCTCGTCCCGTCGGGGGCCGCCGCGTGCGCGGTCTTCCGCAGCGGACCGCGTACGGTGCGCAGGGCCGCCGCGGACTGCGGGGTGTTGTCCAGGGTCACCTGGAAGTTCGCCACGGTCCGGTCGGCCGACAGCGTCGGCGGGGCGACCTGGCCGACGCCGGGCACCCGGGTCAGCTCCGTCCGGTACGCGGTCAGCCGGTCGGCCGGCAGTGGGGTTCCGGTGTCCGAGCGCAGGAAGACGTTGGACGGTTCGGTCGCCCCGGCCGGCAGCCCCCTGAGCAGTTCCCGGCTCCAGAGGTTGGATTCCGACTCGGTGGCGGTCGATCCGCTGCTGAGGTCGAAGTTGGGGTGGAAGCCGAGGGCGAAGACCGCGAGCACGATCAACGCGCCACCGGAGACGGCCGCGTACGCTGCCGCCCGGCGGCCCAGCGAGCGGCCGAGGGCGGCGAACCGGGCGCCGCGCGGCTCCCGTCGCCAGGCCCGTGACGGCCAGAACACCTTCGTGCCGAGCAGCGACACCAGCGCCGGGATCAGGGTGAGGCCGGCGAGCAGTGTGGTGGCGACGGCGATGGCCAGCGCGGGGCCGAGGGACCGGAACAGGCCCAGCGTCGACAGGGTCAGGGCCAGGAAGGCGATGATCACCGCTCCGGCGGCCGACGCGATCGCCTCTCCGGCCCGGGCGACCGCGCTGATCATCGACGTCTTCGGATCCTCGCCTAGCCGCAGCCGTTCCCGGTAGCGGAACATCAGGAACAGGATGTAGTCGGTGCCGACGCCGAACAGGACGACGATGAGCATCGCGCTCACCGAACTGTCGGTCTTCAGGTCGAACGCCTCGTTGGCCCAGGCGATCAGACCGGTTGCGACCTGGGAGATCAGGCCGATGGTGAGGACCGGGAGCAGAGCGATGATCGGGCTGCGGAAGATGATCAGGAGCAGTATCACGATCAGGCCGATGGTGGCGACGCCGATGATCAGGTTGGCCCGGTCCCCGGACTTCTCGGCGTCCAGCGCCTGGGCGGCCGTACCGGTGATGCCGGCCTTGAGGCCGGAGCCGGCGAGCTGGTCGCCGAGCGCCTCCCGGAGTGCCTGGACCGCCTTGGTCTGCGCCCGGTCGCCCGGGCCGCTCTGCGGGGTGAGCTGGACCGCGATGATCTGGATCAGCCGGTTGGGCGACGGTGGCGTGGGGGTCAACGCGAGCACGTCGGGGATCTGCCGGGCGGCCAGCGCCTGGCCGATCGCCGCGACCTTCGCCGCGTCGGCGTCGGTCAGCGCCGCGTCGTCCTGCCGTTCGAAGACGATGATCGCCGCAGGGGTGGCGGCCTGGGGAAAGGCGCTCCGCTGCAGTTCGGCGGCCCGGATCGACTCGTAGTGCGTGGGCAGGAAGGACGCCTCGTCGGTGGTGGCGGTCAGCCGGGGCGCCGCGCCGATCACCGCCGCCGCGATCACGACCCAGGCCACGATCACCCAGATCGGGTGCCGGACCACGAACCGTCCCACAGCGGCGAACACCGGCGGCACCTCTCGTGGTCGAGGACTCTCTCCGTGGTCAAGCTAGTCGCTCGAGCTGGCAACATGAGTCGAATCCGCCAGCTTTGTCCGGTACGGGGCGGGGATGGGACCCGTGCCGGAGGCGGGAACCCCGTCCCGCCGGCCCCTTGTCGTGGTGACCGGTAGGCGCTATGTTGTTCTCCACGTGAGAAATACTCGTTCTGAGAATGACTGGATGGTGATGGGCGTGGAGTCGCAGTTCCTGGCCGAGTACGACCCGACGGCCTATCCGGCGGTCGCGGTCACCGTCGACGTGGTGGTGCTGACCATCCGGGACGGGGCGCTCAGCGTGCTGCTCGTCGAACGCGCCGAACATCCGTACCAGGGGCGCCTCGCCCTGCCCGGCGGGTTCGTCCGGGACGAGACCCTCGACGAGGCGGCCCGCCGCGAACTGGCCGAGGAGACCGGGCTGCGGCCCGGCGAGGACGCGCTGGCCCGGGTCCACCTCGAACAGCTCCGCAGCTACGGCGATCCGGTCCGGGATCCGCGGATGCGGGTCGTCTCGGTGGCCTACCTGGCCTTCGCGCCGAGCCTGCCGGACCCGCGTGCCGGCGGCGACGCCGCGAAAGCCGGCTGGTTCCCGGTCGGGACGGCCCGGGACCTGGCCTTCGACCACGACACCGTGCTCGCCGACGGACTGGAGCGCGCCCGCGCCAAACTCGAGTACAGCCCGCTGGCCGCCGCGTTCCTCGGTCGGGAGTTCACCATCGCCGAACTGCGCGCCGTCTACGCCGCCGTGTGGGGGGAGCAGTTGCACGCCGGCAACTTCCACCGCAAGGTGCTCTCGGTGCCCGGGTTCGTGGAGAGCACCGGGGGAACCACCAGCCGGGGCGGCGAACGCGGTGGGCCCCGGGCCCGGCTCTACCGGAAAGGCGACGCCGTCCTGCTGCACCCGGCACTGCTCCGGCCCACCCGTGAGGAGCAGGTGAGATGACCTCGACGAGGCCGGTCGATTTTGACGACGCCGTCGCGCTGGTCCAGCGGACGGACGATCCCGCCGAGGTGTTCGTCGACGGGGTCACCACGTACCGCCGACTGGTGAAGCTCCTGCACCCCGACGTGGCGCCGGCCGGCCGTACCGCCGTTGCCACCGCGGCCATGGCCCGGCTCGCCGCGCTCTGGGCCGCGACCACCCCCGTCATCCAGACCCGCCGACGCCGCTGGGTCGTCGGCACCGGCCACACCACCGGTGACCTCACCACCCTGCGCGAGGTCACCGACGGTGACCTGCGCGGCCTGCTCAAACTGCCCCGCGACCCGGCCGACAACGACCTGGTCCGAGCCGAGATCGACGCGCTCACCCGGCTCGCCGCCGAGGGCGACCCGCGACATCGGGCGTACGCGCCCCAACTGCTGGACACCGTCACACACGACGACCCGGCCACCGGGGTACGCCGTACCGGGCTGGTGCTGGAACACCTTGCCGGCTTCGTCAGCCTCGCCGAGGTGGCCCGGCACTTCCCCGACGGGCTCGACCCGCGCGACGCCGCCTGGATGTGGCGACGGCTGCTGGTCGGTCTCGGCTGGGCGCACCGGGCCGGCCTCGTGCACGGTGCGGTCCTGCCCGAACACGTCCTCGTCCACCCCGCCGCACACGGGCTCGCCCTCGTCGACTGGTGCTACTCGGTCCGGCCCGGCGAACGGATCCCCGCGATCGTCGCCCGCCACCGCGACCACTATCCGCCCGAGGTCTCGGGACGGCGACCCGCCACCCCGGCCACCGACCTCTACGCCGCCGCCGACCTGATGACCCGACTGATCGGCCCCCGACTGCCGGCACCACTGCGCCGCTTCGCCGACGGCTGCCGGCTCGACCGCCCGGCCATGCGCCCCGACGACGCATGGCGTCTCCTCGCCGAACTCGACGACCTGCTGCACCAGCTCTACGGCCCCCGCCGCTTCCGACCCTTCACCCTGCCGGTCTGACCAGAGGATCAGCCGGGATCACCCTGCCGGTCTGACCAGAGGATCAGGCCCCCACCCCGAAAGGAACCTGTCATGGGCAGTGGACGTTGGTCCACCGACGTGTACGCGGCCGCCGCGAGCTACCGCGCGGCCACCGGTACGAGCGCCTTCGCGTACAGCGACAGCGGTGCCCGCACCGTGCATCCCGACCTCGACCCGCGCGGCGTGACCGACCGGGAGAGCCGGGACAGTGCCGAACACCCCACCTCGACGCCGATCGCCGTGCTGTTCGACGTCACCGGCTCGATGCGGGCGGTGCCCCGGGTGCTGCAGGCCAAGCTGCCGCAGCTGCTCGGGCTGCTGCTCCGCAAGGGCTACGTCACCGACCCGCAGATCATGTTCGGCGCGATCGGTGACGCCACCTGTGACCGGGTGCCGTTGCAGGTCGGCCAGTTCGAGTCGGACAACCGGATGGACGACCAGCTGGCGAAGATCGTGCTGGAGGGCGGCGGTGGCGGGCAGCGCACCGAGTCGTACGAGCTGGCGATGTACTTCATGGCCCGGCACACCGCGTTGGACAGCGTGCGGCAGCGCGGCCGGCGCGGCTACCTGTTCCTGATCGGGGACGAGTTGCCGTACGACCGGGTCAAGCCGGCCGAGGTCCGCAAGATCATCGGCGACGAGCTGGCCGAGCCGATCCCGGTCAAGGAGATCGTCCGCGAGCTGTCCCGCAGCTTCGAGGTCTACTACATCCTGCCGAGCGGAGCGAGCTACGCCGGCGACGCGGGCATCCTGGACGCCTGGCGGGACCTGCTCGGCCAGAACGTGCTGGAACTCGACAACCTCGACGCGGTCTGCGAGACCATCGCGCTCACCATCGGCCTGGCCGAGGACTCCATCGACCTCGACACCGGACTGCGTGACCTCGACGACGTCGGTTCCACCGCCGGTCCGTCGGTCGGCCGGGCGTTGGCGCCGCTGCGTCGAGACCTGGTCGCCCGGACCTCGGTGCCGCTCACCGGCCTGCGGTCCGGCAGCGGCGACGGGACCATCCGGCTGTGACACACGTGGTCGTGGTCGACCTCGGCTACGGCGACGCGGGCAAGGGCACGACCGTGGAGTGGGTCTGCGCGCGACAGCCGGTCACCGCGGTGATCCGGTTCAACGGGGGTGCGCAGGCCGCCCACAACGTGGTGACGCCGGACGGGCGGCACCACACCTTCGCCCAGTTCGGGTCGGGGACGCTGGCCGGCGTCCCCACCCACCTGTCGCGGTTCGTCGTGGTCGACCCGCTGGCGCTGGCGGCCGAGGCCGAGCATCTGGCCCGGCTCGGCGTACCGGACCCGTTCGGGCTGCTCACCGTGGACGGCGACGCGTTGCTGGCGACGCCGTGGCACCGCGCCGCCAACCAGGTCCGGGAGCTGCGTCGGGGTGCCGGGCGGCACGGTTCGTGCGGCCTCGGCGTCGGCGAAACCATGCGGTACGCGTTGACCTGGACCGACGCGCCCCGGGCCGCCGACGTACGGGACCCGGCCCGGCTGCGTCGCCGGTTGACCGCGGTACGCGACCGGCTCGTCGACGAACTGCGGTCCGCCGACACCCCGCCGGTCGACGCCGCCTCGGTCGGGGCGGCTCTGCTGCGCGACTGTCCGCCGGTCGACGACGTGATGGCGGCGTTCCAGGCCTTCGGGGCGGCGGTGCCGGTGGTGGACGGAGAAGCCGTCCGGCGTCGCCTGCTCCGGGCCGGGCCCTGCGTCTTCGAGGGCGCCCAGGGGGTGCTGCTCGACGAGTGGTACGGCTGGCACCCGTACACCACCTGGTCGACGACAACCTTCGACAACGCGGCAACCCTGCTCGCCGAGGCGGACCAGTCGGCGCTGCGGCTCGGCGTGGTCCGGACGTACACCACCCGGCACGGCGCCGGCCCGTTGGTGACCGAGGACCCGACGCTGTCCGTTCCGGAGCCGCACAACGGAACCGGCCGCTGGCAGGGGCCGTTCCGGGTCGGGCACTTCGACGCGGTGGCCCACCGGTACGCGGTGCAGGTCTGCGGCGGGGTGGACGCGCTCGCGGTGACCCACGCCGACGTACCGGAACGGACACCCGCGCTGCGGATCTGCACCGGTTACGAGGTGGCCGGGACGCCGCTGCGGCAGCTGGTGCCCGGCCGCCGGGGTGACCTGACCCACCAGGCGCGGCTCACCGACCTGCTCCGGCAGGCCGGGCCGGCGGAGCTGCACCGGCCGGACGACTGGCCGTCGGCGATCGGTGAGCTGCTCGGCCTGCCGGTGCTGGTGACGTCGTACGGCCCGCGCGCCGGCGACAAGCACCCCGGCGCGCTCGCCCGCCGGCTCGACGCCGAGGTCGCAGCGGCCGGGCGGCCCGGGTAGGTCGGCGACGACCGACCCACCCGAGCCGCCCGGTGCCGCTGCCCGGGGCGCCGGCCCCGGGCAGCCACTCAGCCGAGCGGATTGAGCAGCTCGGCCCGGCCCTCGAAGGCGAAGAGCAGCAGGTCGACCATCCGGAACCGCGCCTCGTCCGGGCCCAGGGTCGGCCGCCAGGCCGGGTCCCGCAGGATGGAGTCGCGGCTGCCCTCGATGGCCCGGTGGAACACCTCGGCGACGATCCGGGCACCGACCCCGTCGAGCCGCCCGCCGTTGAACTCGGCCTCGCGCAGGATGTAGAACCACAGTGGCGTGTTGCTGGTCAACGCGTCCTTCTGCGCGTCGCTCAGCCCGTCCAGCACGGCACCGTCGGCGCCGTGCAGGATCTCGTCGGGCTTGAGCGGCACCAGGTCGAGGAACTCGGCCATCTGCTGACCGCTGGCGAGCCGGACCATGACGGCCCGGGTCAGGTTGCGGAAGGCGAGGTTCCGCTCGAGGTCGGTCGGCGCGGTGCCGCGTCCGCCGAAGGACCCGAGCGGCAGGTTGCGCAGCGGGTCCACCAGCAGGGTGTCGATCCGCCGGGTCAGGTTCAGCCCGGGACCCTCCCGCTCCGGGTCGACCACCAGGTCGTCGCGGCCGGCCTCGGCGAAGTCGTAGAGCCGGCGGAAGTCGGCGATCCAGTTCGTCGGCAGCCGTTCGAACGAGCCGGACTCGGGATCGTCGAGCGCGCCGTCGGGGGAGAGGTTGCCGCTGGTTCCGGAGAACTGGAACAGCAGCTCCAGGGTGCCGGCCGGGAAACCGGTGGTGGTCCCGGTACGGAAGATCCGGTTCCAGTCGTACACCTCCCGGACCATGCTGTGCCCGAGCCGGTACGCCGCGACGGAGAACTCGATCGGCATGGTCGGCCGGTCGCCCGGCTGCACCCAGCGGCCCCGGTTCCGGCGGTCGTAGCCGGGGGAGACCTCGAAGAACCGGCGCCCGTTGGTGAAGACGTCGTCCACCACCTCGGGCGAGACGATCCGGGGCAGGAAGTCGGTGCGCAGCATCCACTGGTAGTGCTTCACCACGACCGACCGGGCGGCCCGGAACAGCGCCGGCCCGGCGAGGCCGCCGCTGGCGAGCTGGTCGACCACCCGGTTGTGGAACCGGATGAACGCCAGGTGGGTCTGGGCCACCGCGAGGTTCTCGTCGTTGCGGGCGTCCGGGATCAGCGCGGCCCGGCGCTCCCGCTTCGTTGAGCCCAGCCCGGACCGGGGCAGGTCGAAGCCGTCGAGGTCCTGGTTGGCGGCGGGGTCGACCGGCGGCGGTCCGGAGACCGCGGCGGTCCGCCCCACCAACAGGTGCACACCGTCGTCGGCGTAGAAGGTCCGGTCGTTCCGGTCGGTCGGGCCGCGCCCGTAGAGCGAGTCCAGGTCGAGCGCAGGCGACCGGCCCTGGAGCAGGTCGTCCACCGAGACGTCCGAGCCGAGTGCGGCGGCGGTGGCGTCCATGGTCAGGTCGTGGTCGACGAACTGGCCGAGGTAGGTGTAGCCGGCGGGAACCGCCGGGTCCGTCGAGTCGGTGGAGACGCCGGCGACCATCGCCCGGGCCAGTGCGGCGCGTAGTTCCTCCGACGGCTGCTCACCCTGCGGGCCGAGCCGGGAGAACCGGAACTTGCGCAGCTCCGCGGTTGTCGACGGCCGTCGCGCGGTCGGCTGCCGTTGCGCGTCGAAGGAGAGCAGGCCCTCGCCCTCGACGAGGTAGTCCTCCCGCATGTGCCGTTTCATCAGTCGTTCCTCCCTCGTGACGACCGGCGGCCGGCCGGGCCACCCGACAGCGGAGGACACCAATGGAAAATGCGCACGATTACGCGCGGAAAAGAGCCCCCGTGAACGTCCGCGATCGGCGCGGACCAGTCGATGTGGCGCGGTTCGGAATGCCGGTCTGGTCGACTGACCCCAGAGTCCGTCGCGTGTGCCGCAGCGTCCACCTACTGTCGACGTTGCGACTCCGGCAACCCAATCCAATTACGATTTGAATTTGCCCGATTACTCTCCGGAATTGATGTCCGGGTCTACGGCGTCTCAATCTTCAACGGGTACGGGACGAAGGTGCTGCGGTTCTCGTCCAGGTCCAGCCGGCGGCCGATCGGTGCGGCGGCCCGCTGCGGGCAGGTCAACCGCTCGCAGGTCTTGCAGCCGGGCCCGATCGGGGTCGCCGCCCCGGTCGCCTGCAGGTCCCGCCCGGCGGAGTAGACGAGCCGCCCGGCGTGCCGCAACTCGCAGCCGAGCCCGATCGCGAAGACCTTGCCCGGCTGGCCGTACCCGCCGTGGTGCCGGGTGACGGTCCGGGCGATCCAGAGATAGCGCTGCCCGTCCGGCATCGCGGCCACCTGGGTCATCACCCGGCCCGGTGCGCTGAACGCCTCGTAGACGTTCCAGAGTGGACAGGTGCCGCCCGAGCGGGAGAACGGGAAACCGGTCGCCGACTGGCGTTTGGACATGTTGCCGGCCCGGTCGACCCGGACGAAGGAGAACGGCACGCCGCGCGCCCTCGGCCGCTGCAGGGTGCTCAGCCGGTGGCAGACACTCTCCCAACCCATCACGAAGTGGTCGGTGAGCAGCCCGATGTCGTACCGCCGGGTCTCGGCGGCCTCGAGGAACTCCCGGTACGGCAGGATCAGCGCGGCGGCGAAGTAGTTGGCCAGCCCGACCCGCAGCAGGATCTGCGTCTGTACGTCGTAGATCCGCTCTTCCTCGATTATTTCGTCGATGACGTCGGCGTATTCCAGCAGGGCGATCTGGGCACCCATCCGGATCGCCTCCTGCCCGGAACGCAACGACGTCGACAGGTGCAGGGTGCGGCTCTGCGGCCGGTAGCGGTGCAGTTCCCCGGCGAGCGCGTCGGTCTCCTCGCGCACGATCCGTACCCCGTGCCGGTCGGCGAGCCGGTCGGTCAGCGCGGACCGGGCCTCGCCGCGCCGGATCCCGATCTCGGCGGCCAGCGCCTCGGCCGCCTCGTCCAGGTCCGGCACGTAGTTCTGGCGCCGGTAGAAGAAGTCGCTCACCTGGTCGTGCGGGCTGCGTCCGGGGACCAGCTCCCGGTCGCCGACCACCTCGGCGAGCTGGTCGTTGGTCTGCCGGTAGCGGCGGTAGAGGTCGATCACCGCCTCGGCGACCTCGGGCAGTTTGCCGGCCAGCTCGGTCAGGTCGGGCAGGGTGGCCCGGGCCGGCAGTGCCTCACGCAGTTCGGCCACCAGCCGTGGCGTGTCGTGCGGGGCGAAGTACGCGGTGTCGACGCCGAAGACCTCGGTGATCCGGATCAGCACCGGCACGGTCAGCGGGCGGGTGTCGTGTTCGAGCTGGTTGAGATAGCTGGGGGAGATGCCGAGCTGGCGGGCCAGTTCGATCTGGCTGACGCCGTGCTCCTCACGCAGCCGCCGCAGTCGCGGGCCCGCGAACGTCTTGACCATGGCGCCTCCCAACGCCGGTGATCAGCTCACATTAACACAACTGTTAAGAAAGCCATTCGCAACTTCGCAAAATAGGGGTGGTGGATTTTCAATAATTCGCCGTTTCCGTATCTCGACCCCACGATCGGGCCCGTGTCATGGTTCGGTCGAACACCGGTGAACGGTTACGTGATCACCGACCCCGAAGGAGCATACGATGAGCACGCCGGTCGAACAGTTGCGCAACGAGTGGACCACCGACCCGCGGTGGCGGGGTGTCGAACGGACCTACCGGGCCGAGGACGTGGTCCGGCTGCGGGGTGTGGTCACCGAGGAACACACCCTCGCCCGCCGGGGCGCGCAGCGGCTGTGGCGACTGCTGCACACCGAGGACCACGTGCCCGCGCTCGGCGCGCTGACCGGCAACCAGGCCGTGCAGATGGTCCGGGCCGGCCTCAACGCGATCTACCTCTCCGGCTGGCAGGTCGCCGCGGACGCCAACCTGGCCGGCCAGACGTACCCGGACCAGAGCCTCTACCCGGCGAACTCGGTGCCGGCGGCGGTCCGCCGGATCAACAACGCCCTGCTGCGCGCCGGCCAGATCGAGACCGCCGAGGGAGTCGAGCCGTCGGTCGACTGGCTCGCCCCGATCGTCGCCGACGCCGAGGCAGGCTTCGGTGGCGTGCTCAACGCGTACGAGCTGATGACCGCGATGATCGTGGCCGGCGCGGCCGGGGTGCACTGGGAGGACCAGCTCGCCAGCGAGAAGAAGTGCGGCCACCTCGGCGGCAAGGTGCTGATCCCCACCGGGCAGCACATCCGGACCCTCTCCTCGGCCCGGCTCGCCGCCGACGTCGCCGGTGTCCCCTCCGTGATCATCGCCCGTACCGACGCGCACGCCGCGACGCTGCTCACCACCGACACAGACGAGCGGGACCAGCCGTTCCTCACCGGCGAGCGGACCGCCGAGGGCTTCCACCGGGTCCGCAACGGACTGGAGCCGTGCGTCGCCCGGGGACTGGCGTACGCGCCGTACGCCGATCTGCTGTGGATGGAGACCAGCACCCCGGACCTGGAGCTGGCCCGCCGTTTCGCCGAAGCGATCAAGGCCGAGTACCCGGACCAGCTGCTCGCCTACAACTGTTCGCCGTCGTTCAACTGGCGCCGGCACCTCGACGACGCCACCATCGCCAAGTTCCAGCGGGAGCTGGGCCACATGGGGTACAGATTCCAGTTCATCACCCTGGCCGGATTCCACGCCCTCAACTACTCGATGTTCGAGCTGGCCCGGGGCTACGCCACCGGCGGGATGCCGGCGTACGTTGCGCTGCAGGAGCGTGAGTTCGCCGCCGAGCCGGCGGGCTACACCGCGGTCCGGCACCAGCGTGAGGTCGGCACCGGCTACTTCGACCTGATCAGCACGGTGCTCAACCCCACCGCCGAGACCACGGCGCTGCGCGGTTCGACCGAGGAGGAGCAGTTCGGCACCGAGCGGAAGTTCGGCCCGGAGCGGGACGGAGTGCCGGCATGAACATCCAGATCACCGGCCCGATGGCCGACCGCTACGACGAGATCCTCAGCCCCAAGGCGCTGGACTTCCTGGTCGCGCTCGACCGCGAGTTCGCCGCCCGCCGGGTCGCGGTGCTGGACACCCGGCGGGCCCGGCGCGCCCGGTACGCCGAGGGGCAGCTCCCCGGCTTCCTGCCCGAGACGGCGGCCGTTCGGGCCGACCCGGACTGGCGGGTCGCCGCACCCGCCCCCGGACTGGTCGACCGCCGGGTGGAGATCACCGGACCCACCGACCGGCGGATGACCGTCAACGCGCTCAACTCCGGGGCCCGGGTCTGGCTGGCCGACTTCGAGGACGCCCTCACCCCGACCTGGCACAACGTCATCGACGGACAGCTCAACCTGGTCGACGCCATCGACCGGCGGATCGACTTCACCGACGGGCGCGGCAAGCGGTACGCGGTCGGGCCCGACCCGGCCACCATCGTCGTCCGGCCACGGGGCTGGCATCTGGTGGAGAAGCACCTGGTCGTCGACGGCCGGCCGATCTCCGCCAGCCTGGTCGACTTCGGGCTCTACTTCCTGCACTGTGCCCAGCGGCAGCTCGACGCCGGCAGCGGCCCCTACTTCTACCTGCCCAAACTGGAGGACCATCGGGAGGCGCGGCTCTGGAACGACGTGTTCCGCTTCGCCCAGCGGTACCTCGGCATCCCGCACGGCACCATCCGGGCCACCGTGCTGGTCGAGACGATCACCGCCGCCTTCGAGATGGAGGAGATCCTCTACGAGCTGCGCGAACACGCCGCCGGGCTGAACGCCGGCCGCTGGGACTACATCTTCAGCATCATCAAGAACTTCGGCTACCGGGACGACTTCCTGCTCCCGGACCGGGGTGCGGTGACGATGACGGTGCCGTTCATGCGGGCGTACACCGAACTGCTGGTCCGGACCTGTCACCGGCGCGGCGCGCACGCCCTCGGCGGGATGGCCGCCTTCATTCCCAGCCGCGACCCCGAGGTCAACAGCGTGGCGCTGGCCAGGGTGCGGGCGGACAAGGAGCGCGAGGCGGCCGACGGCTTCGACGGTTCCTGGGTGGCCCACCCCGGGCTGGTGGAGATCTGCCGGGAGACCTTCGACGCGGTGCTCGGCGACCGCCCGCACCAGCTCGGACGGCTCCGCGACGAGGTCACCGTCACCGCCGACGACCTGCTGGCGGTCGACCGGACACCGGGACGGGTCAGCGCGGCCGGCCTGCGGGGCAACATCGCGGTGGCGCTGCGCTACCTCGACTCCTGGCTCGGCGGCACCGGTGCCGCCGCCATCTTCAACCTGATGGAGGACGCCGCCACCGCAGAGATCGCCCGCTGCCAGGTCTGGCAGTGGCTGCACCACGCGACGCCGCTGGCCGACGGCGGACGGGTCACCTCCGACCGGGTCCGCGCGCTGGTCGCCGACGAGGTCGCCGCCCTCTGTGCGGAACGCCCGCCGGCCGACCGACAGCGGATCGCCGACGCGGCGGCGATCCTCGAACGCACCGCCCTCGCCGACGACCTCCCGGCCTTCTTCACCACCGAGGCCTACGCCCGCCACATGTAGGGAAGGCCCCCACCAACACGGCGGGCGGGAGTACGGCGGTCAGGCCACCCGGGCGACCGCCCCGGCCGGCGGATCCGGTACGACACCCGGGTGCAGGACCGCCGCGAGCGCCTCGACCCCGTCGACCAGCCGGGGCCCGGGGCGTACCACGAGTCCGTCGGCGTCGATGGCCCAGACCGCTACGCCGGGCAGCCGCTCGGCGACCAGCCGGGCCTGTCCGACCGCACCCTCCAGGTGGAATCCACAGGGGGAGACGATCACCAGGTCCGGGGCGGCGCCGGCAAACTCCTGCCATGTCGTCTGGACCGACCGGGCGCCGGGCCGGGCCGCGACCGGTTCACCGCCGGCGGCCCGGACCAGGTCCGGAACCCAGTGACCGGCGGTGAACGGCGGTTCGACCCACTCCACCACCGCGACCCGGGGCCGGGGGCGTCCGGCGATGGCGGCGGCGACCGTGTCCAGCCGGGTACGCAGCCCCACGACGAGGGCCTCGGCCCGGTCCGGTACGCCGGTCCGGCTCCCCACCGCGACGATGGTGTCGAGCACCTCGTCCAGGCTGTACGGGTCGAGAGAGAGCACGTCGGACCGGCACCCGAGGTAGTCCAGGGCGTTCTCCACCTGGCCGGAGGGGAGCGCGCAGACCCGGCAGAGGTCCTGGGTCAGGATCAGTTCCGGGGCGAGGTCGGCGAGCGCGTCCGCGTGCAGCGTGTAGAGGTCCTCGCCGGCGGCCATCCGCGCCTTGACGTAGTCGTCGATCTCGCCGGGGCTCATGCCCCGGGTGTCTCGGCCGCCGACCACGACGGTCTTGTCGGTACGGGCCGACGGCGGTTCGTCGCACTCGAAGGTGACACCGACAAGGTCGTCACCGAGCCCGAGTGCGTAGACGATCTCGGTGGCGGATGGCAGCAGGGAGACCAGACGCATGTCCCCATCGTGCCGGGCCGGATGACACCCGGATCACCCGGCCCGGTCGTCCGATGCCCGGAGGTTGTCGTCAGGTCAGCCCTGGCGGGCCTTCCAACGCGGGTTGGTGCGGTTGACCACCATCACCCGGCCGTGCCGGCGTACCACCACCGAGCCCGGCTTCTGCTTCAACGCCCGCAGCGAACTACGAACCCTCATGGCCATCCTCCTCGGCTCAGGTCCGGAAACTGGTGTCCGTACGCCGAGCACAACGTCGGGGGAGGCGGTCGGGATTCCGGCGACCGATGGACCGCTGGGTGGTATGAGGTGCTATGTCCGGTTTTAATCGGCGACCCGGGAGTACGCCGTGACCTGGTCGATCCGCAGCCGGACCAGCAGCTCACCCGGTACGGCGTTGCGGGCGCCGAACTCCTCGGCGTGCTCCTCGCCGAGATAGCGGGCGGCGAGCCGGGTGGCCCAGTACCGCATCTCGTCCAGGTTCTCGCTGATCGTCGCCCGGCCCCGCAGGGTGACGAAGGCGAACGGTGGGTTCTCGTCGTCGACACAGAGCGCGGCCCGGCCGTCCCGGAGCAGCGCCCGGCCCTTCACCGAGGTCTTCCCGGTGTTGAAGACCACGTCGTCACGGTCGAGCAGGAACCAGATCGGCACGATGTGCGGCGAACCGTCGGCCCGTACGGTGGCGACCTTGCCGGTCCGGGTCCCCGCCGACACGAAGCTCCGCCATTCCTCCCCGGTCATCCGATACGCCATGTGCCCATAATGCCCTTTGTCCCGACCTGGGTGGATCGTGCTTGGTAAAAACCTCGGAAGAGCGCCGCACCACCGCTGCTCAGAAGTACGTGTGCAGCACGTCGACCACGGTGTCGGTGTCGTCCAGGACCGGGATGTACCGCCACTTGTCGAAGGCGGTGCACGGGTGGGAGATGCCGAAGCAGATCAGGTCGCCCGGGCGGGGGCCGGCCTCCGGCGGCACGCTGAGGAAGGCGTGGTGGTCGTTGAGTCGGGTCACGGTCACGCCGGTCACCTCCGTGACCGAGCCGGAGGTCCGGCGGACCCGCAGCGGGACCGGGAGGCCCTCGTCGTACGGCGCATCGCGCTTGCCCATGGCGACGATCGCCAACCCGGGTTCCGGGGTGGAGATGACCTGGGCCCAGAGTTCCAGCGCCCCGGCCAGCGACCCGTCCTCCGGACTGCGCCGGAACGGCGTGTGTGCGGCGTAGAAGCCGTGGTCGTGGCTGACGTACGCGCCGCTGCGCAGCACCACCCGCAGGTGACGGCCGGGGAGCCAGGCGCCGCCGAGCCGGTCGGCCACCACGTCGAACCAGGCGCTGCCCCCGGCGCTGACGATCACCTCGTCCGGTAGCAGCCCCCGGGCGGCCAGCTCGACCGTCGCCTCCCGGGTCCGGTCGAGGTACGTCGCCACCTCCGTCGCGTCCCGCAGGCCCCCCTCGTACGCGGTCACGCCGTCGAGGCGTACCCGGGCGGTGTCGGCGACCGCCTCGGCGACCTCGACCAGTTGCCGGATGGTCCGACAGCCGGTCCGGCCGCCGGCGTGGCCGAGTTCCGCGAGGACCCGTACCGCTGGGCCGTCCGGCCGGTCGGCGAGGGTGGTGCCGATCGCCTCGACCCCGGCGACCGAGTCCACGAAGAGGTACGCCTCGAAGCCCCGGTCGAGTTCGCCGGCCAGCCAGCGCAGTGGCACCGGGTCGAGCAGTTGGTTGGCGAGCAGCACCCGGGGCACCCCGAGGTGTCGACAGACGAGCAGCTGGTTGGCGGTGGCCACGGTGATCGCCCAGGCTCCGCCGGCGAGTTGGGCGGCGAACAGCGACGGGGCCATGGTCGTCTTGCCGTGCGGGGCGAACGAGAAGCCGTGCCGGGCGCAGAAGTCGGCCATCGTGGTGAGGTTGTGGTGCAGGGCGCTACGGCGGGCGACCAGCGCCGGCCAGCTGACGGCGCCGTCGAACAGCCGGTGGCCGGCGGCGACGAACTCGCTGGCCCGGATCGGTGGTCCCGGCTGCCAGAGGCCCTTGGCCCGCCAGTCGAGCGGTGGCTCGTCGAGGTCCTCGCGCAGCACCGGCCCGCCCTCCCGGTTCGCCTGATCAGGTTCGGATGTGGCTCGCTGTTGGCAGCTGAGATTGCCGGCTCGCCCGCGCCACGTCAACCTCGGACGGCCAGAAGTGGGCGGCGTTCCGGGGATCGGGTGGGGGTCTTGACGAGAGGGGGCGACAGGGCGCACCCTATCCCGACCGTAGTTAACGGACTAATTCCGAACCTGTTGCCCTAGTGTGGACTGGAGCGCCGATGGTGATCGGTCTGGTCATCCACGTCAGCCACCGGGCCGTCTTCGAGGACGCGGCCCGGACCCTGGCCGGGGTGAACCTGGAGTGGATGGTCTACGAGCACGAGGACCAGGTCCGGGACACCGTCGCCGACCGGCTCGCCCGACAGCACGTCGACGGCCTGCTGCTCGGCCCGGTGCCGTACGCGAAGTGCCGGGACCTGCTGCCGCCGGACCTTCCGGTGGCGATCCTCCGCTCGGCCGGGCTGGACCTCTCCCTGGCGCTGTTCAAGGCGCTGTCCCGGGGTTGGCGACCGACACCGGTCAGCATCGACACCTACGACGCCCGCACGGTCGACGAGGTGGCCGGCGCGCTGGACCTGGACCCGGCCGGGATCAGTCTGCTGCCGTACGACCCGGAGCAGACCGTCGCCGAGATCGTCGGATTCCACCGCGCCGCACTGGCCCGGACCGGTGCCGACTACGTGATCAGCCTGCGCACCGCGGTCGCGGAACAGCTGCGCGGGGCCGTCCCGGTGCTCGGCGGACTGCCCGGCCCGGCGACCCTGCGGGCCCAGCTGCACGAGCTGGCGCTGCGGGTGCAGTCGAAACGGGCCAGCGCGCTGCGCTTCGCCGCCGGGGTCTTCCTGGTCGGCCGGACAAACCCGCAACCCGACCTCGACCGGGCCCGGGTAGGCCTGATGAACCTGCTGATCAACACGCCCGAGTTCGGCGACGCCTGGATCGAGAACCGGGGCCGCCGCGGTGTGGTGGTCTTCGCCCACCAGGCCCTCTTCGAACAGGCGACCAACAGCTGGGTGACCCTGCCGGCGCTGGGACAGGCACAGGAGACGCTCGGGATCCGGGTCGCCGCCGGGTTCGGGGTGGGCGCCTCGGCCCGCAGCTGCCTGCAGCTGGCCGAGCGGGCGGCCGCCCGGGCCGAACAGGAGGACACGCCGAGCGCGTACCTGGTCGAGGACAGCGGCGTGATCATCGGGCCGATGAGCCCGGCCGGATCGGCCGTCACCTTCACCTACCGGGGGCACGGCGCCGCACTGGAGCGGATTGCCGCCGAGGTGGGGCTCAGCGCGGCGACGCTGTCGCGGCTGGCGGCCGTCGAACGGTCGCTGGCGGGCCAGGCGATCTCCCCGGGTGACCTCGCCCGACAGCTCGGCATCACCGACCCGAGCGGGCGACGGCTGATCCGCAAACTGAGCGAGTCCGGACTCGTCGAGGTGGAGGGCAGCACCCAACTGCACCGCAAGGGGCGGCCCGCCCGGCTGTACCGACTGCGCATCGGCGCGACGGTCGAGCAGGCCCGATGACCGGGACCAGCGACACCCCCGGCTGGGACCTGCTGCTGACCGGCGGAGACCTGCTCGATCCGGCCGACCGGCGCGCCGGTCCGCACGACATCGCGATCCGGGCCGGTCGGATCGCCGCCGTGGCACCCCGGCTGCCCCGGGCCGGTGTGACCGAGGTGGTCGACCTGACCGGACGGTTGGTCACCCCCGGCCTGGTGGACCTGCACACCCACGTGCATCCCGGTGCGACGTACTGGGGAATCGACCCGGAACCGGTGGCCTGGCGGTCCGGGGTGACCACCTGGGTGGACGCCGGGTCGGCCGGGGCCTGGTCCTTTCCGGCCCTCGCCGCCGCCATCGCCGGCTATCCGGTACGGGTACCCGCCCTGCTGAACATCTCCGCGGCCGGGCTGGTCGCCCCGGTCGGCGAATCCCGGAACCTCGCGAACTGCGACGTCGACCTGGCGGTGGCGACCGTACAGGCGTACCGGGAGACCATCGTCGGCATCAAGGTCCGGATGGATCGGCACAACGTGGGATCACACGGGCTGGCCCCGCTCCGCCGGGCGGTCGAGGCGGCCGCGGCCACCGACCTGCCGGTGATGGTCCACATCGGAGCCGGACCGCCCACGATCGGTCAGCTGCTGCCCCTGCTGCGACCCGGCGACATCATCACGCACTGTGCCAGCGGCATCGCCGCGGGTCCGACCGGGTTCGACCCGGCGGCGAAGGACGCCTACCAGGCGGGCATCCGGTTCGACCTCGGGCACGGCTCCGGCGGCTTCGCCTTCGACGTCCTCGAGGCGCAGCTGGCCGCCGGTTTGCCGCCGCACGCGGTCTCCACCGACCTGCACAGCCGCTCGCTGCACGGCCCGGTCTTCGACCTGCCGACCACGATGGCCAAGCTGCTGGCCGTCGGGATGAGCCTGGAACAGGTGGTCGCGGCGGCGACGATCGGACCGGCCCGGGCACTCGGCCTCACCGACGGAGCCGGCACGCTCGCGATCGGCGCGCCGGCCGACCTCGCCGTCTTCACCGTCGAACCCGACCGGTTCGAGCTGTCCGACGTGCACGGACAACGCCGTACGTCGCCGATCCGGCTGGTCAACGAGGTGACGTACCGGGCCGGCCGGCCGATGCCGCCCCGGCTGTCCGGGCCCGTCCCGCCGTGGGTCCCGCTCACCGACGCCCAACGGCACGCACTCGCCGAACGGGACCGGGCGGTACGTCGACTGCTGACCACACCCCTGGTGGGCCCGGACGGGCTCGCCGAACAGTTCCCCCGAGACGGAGGCTGACCCATGCCCAAGCGGATCGTCGTCGCCGAGCAGGCGGCACCACCCGGCGGCCCCTACTCCCACGCGGTGGTCGCCGGCGACTTCGCGTACCTCTCCGGCGCCTGCCCGGTGCTACCGGACGGCACCTGGGTGAAGGGTGACTTCGCCGCGCAGGCGCGAGCCGCGTTCGGCAACCTGGCCCGGGTGGCCGAGGCGGCCGGCGGCGACCTGACCGACGCGGTACGGGTCGGGGTGTACCTGCGCGACTTCGCCGACTTCCCGGCGATGAACGAGATCTACCGGGAGTTCTTCGGCGCCGAGAACCTGCCGGCCCGGACCACCCTGCCGGTCGCGTTGAACGGCTTCGACATCGAGGTCGACGCGGTCCTCCACCTCGGCGGGTAGCCGGACGCGGCGCCCCGGCCCGTAGGACATCCAAGCCGACCCACCCCGAACCTGGCTCGCTACCAGAGGGAGACAACCTGTGCGGAAACTCCTCGTCCTGACCGCGCTCGGCGCCCTCGTCCTCGGCGCCGCGGCCTGCGCACCCTCCACCGACCAACCGACCACCAACACCGACTCCCGGACCGGCACCCTGCGGGTCTGGCTCTTCGACGAGGCCAACCGGACCGCCAAGGAGGCGGTGGTCAACGAGGCGATCGCCGAGTTCAGGACCCGCCACCAGGACGTCACGGTCGACGTCAGCTACCTCGCCACCGACACCCGGGCCGAGCGGTACCGGGGTGCGCTCAACGACCCGGCGAGCGCGCCGGACGTGACCGAGATCGGCAACACCGACCTGGCGAGCTTCGTCGCCTCGAACGGGATGGCCGACGTCACCGAGGAGAACCGGAACTGGGCCGAGGCCGCCGACCTGCCGCCCGACCTGGTCAGCACGGTGACCGTGGGCGACAAGGCGTACGGCGTACCGTGGTGGATCGGGGTACGGGCCCTGTACTACCGCACCGACGTCTTCGCCGCCCTCGACCTCGAACCGCCGACCTCGTACGCCGAACTGGTCACCGCCGCGAAGAAGGTGCGGGCGGAGAACCCGGAGATGCTCGGCATCGCGGTCGGCGGGCTCTACACCTTCGGCGCCCTGCCGTTCGTCTGGGACGCCGGCGGCGACATCGCCACCGGGTCGGCCGGCGGCTACACCGCCGCCATCGACTCACCGGCGGCCAGGGCCGGCGTCAAGGCGTACACCGACCTGTTCAGCCCGGACATCTGCCCGGCGCAGCAGTGCGTCGACCTGACCGGCGGCGGCACCGTCGAGGCGTTCGCGGCCGGCCGGGCCGGGATGGCCATCCTCGGCAACTTCAACCGTTCGGCGGTCGACGCCGGCGCGGTCAAGGGGAAGTACGGCGTCGTCCCGCTGCCCGGAGCCAGGCCCGGCTCGATCGCACCCGCCTTCGCCGGCGGCAGCAGCCTCGGCGTCTTCCGCTCCACCGGCCACCGCACCCTCGCGGTCGAGTTCATGCAGCTGCTGGCGAGCCGGAAGTACACGCTGAAGCTGTACGACGCGATGGGCTTCGTACCGGCGATGCGGTCGGCCCGGACGGAGGTGATCGGCAAGGAGCCGTTCCTCAAGCCGTTCGTCGACACGATGGACGCCGGTACGCGGTTCGTCCCGGTCGACAAGGCGTGGACCACCATCGACGCCGAACGGATCCTGCCGAACATGCTGCAGAAGATCATCACAGGTCGGGCGACCGTGGACGCGGCGACGGCCGAGGCGAAGACCCAGATCAGCACGGCGTTCGGGAAGTAGCCACCGGTGTCCGTGACGATCCGCCGGCGGCGGCTGACGCCCCTGTGGTTGCTGCTGCCGGCGTTCGCCGTACTGGTGCCGATGTTCGCGTACCCGCTCTACCAGCTTGGGCTGCTCTCCCTCTTCGAGTACGGGCAGCCGCAGGTCAGTGGCGGCGTACCGGCCCGGTTCCTGGGTGTCGGCAACTACCGGACGCTCGTCGCCGACCCGACGTTCTGGACCGTGCTCGGCCAGACGGTGCTCTTCGCCGCCGGCTGTGTGGTGGTGACCCTGGCGGTCGGCGCGGCACTGGCGGTGCTGTTGACCCGGGTCGGCCGGGTGGCCCGGGCGGTCCTGTCGTTCGCGGCGCTGACCGCCTGGGCCGCACCGGCGATGACCGGCTCGGTGGTCTGGATGTTCCTCTTCGACAGCAACCTGGGCCTGGTCAACGAGGTGCTCGGGCTGGGCGCGTACAACTGGCTCTACGACCGTACGGTGGCGTTCGCGCTGGTCGGCGCGGTGGTGGTCTGGCACTCCTTCCCGTTCGTGATGATCACCCTGTACGCCGGCATCGAGGCGATCCCCCACTCGGTGCGGGAGGCGGCCGCGCTGGACGGCGCGGGTGCGTTCACCACCTTCCGGCGGATCATCGCGCCGATGTTGCGGCCCCTCATCGTGATCGTGGTGATCCAGTCGATCATCTGGGACTTCAAGGTCTTCACCCAGATCTACGTGATGACCCGGGGTGGCGGCATCGCCGGCCAGAACCTGGTGCTCAACGTGTACGCCTACCAGAAGGCCTTCGCCTCCGCCCAGTACGGCCTCGGCTCGGCGATCGGAGTCGTGATGACGGTGATCCTGCTCGTGGTGACCCTGCTCTACCTGCGCGCCCTCCGCCGCACCACCGGCGAGTCCCTGTGAGTGCGAGGAGTGAGCGGGGTGTGCGAGCCCCGCAGTCACGAACGGACGGGGGTGCGGTGAGTGCGAGGAGTGAGCGGGGTGTGCGAGCCCCGCAGTCGCGAACGGACGGGGGTGCGGTGAGTGCGAGGAGTGAGCGGGGTGTGCGAGCCCCGCAGTCGCGAACGGACGGGGGTGCGGTGAGTGCGAGGAGTGAGCGGGGTGTGCGAGCCCCGCAGTCACGAACGGACGGGGGTGCGGTGAGTGCGAGGAGTGAGCGGGGTGTGCGAGCCCCGCAGTCACGAACGGACGGAAGTTGGGTGAGGACGAGCAGGAGTGGGCGGGGCACGACCCGGGTGTGGCGTCGGGCCGCCGACGCGGTCGCGGTCGGCGTCGCCGCGGTCACGGTCTTCCCGATCTACTGGATGGTGCTCTCCGCGCTGAAGCCGACCGGCGAGATCCTGTCCGCCGATCCGCGACCGTGGACCCTGCACCCGACCCTGGAGCACTTCCGTTCGGCACTCGGGGTCAGCGGATTCGGCCGGTACTTTCTGAACAGCCTGGTCGTGGCGCTGTCCGTGGTGGCGTTGAGCGCGCTGGTCGCGTTCCTGGCGGCGGTGGCGCTGACCCGCTACCGGTTCCGTACCCGCACCACGATCCTGGTGCTCTTTCTGATCGCCCAGATGGTGCCGGTCGAGGCGTTGAGCATTCCGCTCTTCTTCCAGATCCGCGACCTCGGCCGGAGCGTACCCGGGGTCGGGCTGAACACCCTCGGCTCGCTGGTGCTGGTGCAGTTGGCCTTCAGTCTGCCGTTCGCGATCTGGATGCTGCGCGGTTTTGTCGCGGCGGTGCCGCCGGAGGTGGAGGAGGCCGCCACCCTGGACGGCGCCGGCCGGTTCACCATCCTCTGGCGGATCCTCTTCCCACTGGTGGCGCCGGGTCTCGCCGCGACCTCCGTGTTCTCCTTCATCACCGCGTGGAACGACTTCCTGTTCGCCCGGACGTTCATCATCAGCGCCACCGAGAACCAGACCCTGCCGGCCGCGCTGCTGGTCTTCTTCAAACCGGACGAGAACGACTGGGGCGGCATCATGGCCGCCTCCACCCTGATGACCATCCCGGTGCTGGTGTTCTTCGTCTTCGTCAGGCGCCGCCTGGTCTCCGGCCTCGGTGGCGCGGTGAAGGACTGATGGAGGTCACGAGCGAGGCGGTCAACCTGCTGCCCCATCCGGTCGACCTCCGGGCCGGTTCCGGCGGCTGCCCGCTGACCCCGACCACCACGCTCGCCGCCGACCCCGCCTGTGCCGGGGTCGCCCGGTGGCTGCGGGAGACCCTGTCCCGGAGCACCGGCCTGCCGCTGCCCGCTGTCGGGCCCGGGGCGGACCCGCCGGCCGTCGTGCCACCGGACGGCGCCGGGCCGGCCACCGGCATCAGACTCTCCGTCGACCCCGCACTGCCCGCCGAGGGCTACCGGCTACGGGTACGCCCCGACGGTGTCACCGTCACCGGTGGTACGCCGGCCGGCGTCTTCTACGGTGCGCAGACCCTGCTCCAACTGCTGCCCCCGACGGTGTACCGGCGGGCGCCGGTGTCTTCCGGCCCGTGGACCGTACCGGTGGTGGAGATCGACGACCGGCCGCGTTTCGGCTGGCGGGGCTTCATGCTGGACGTCGCCCGGCACTTCATGCCGGTCGCCGGGGTGCTGCGGATCATCGACCTGCTCGCCGCGCACAAGCTCAACGTGCTGCACCTGCACCTCACCGACGACCAGGGTTGGCGGGTGCAGATCCGGCGCTACCCGCGGTTGACCGAGGTCGGGGCGGGGCGGGCCGAGTCGATGGTCGGCTCGCGCCAGCACGAGCGGTTCGACGGGCGGCCGCACGGCGGCTACTACACCCAGGACGACCTGCGGGAGATCGTGGCGTATGCGGCGCAGCGGTTCGTCACGGTGGTGCCGGAGATCGACCTGCCCGGCCACACCCAGGCGGCGATCGCCGCGTACCCGGAACTCGGCAACCGGCCCGACCAGCCGGTCACCGTCTCCACCCGGTGGGGGGTCTCGTCCCGGGTCCTGAACGTCTCCGACGAGACGGTCGCCTTCTTCCGCAACGTTCTGGACGAGGTGATGGAGCTCTTCCCGAGCCGACACATCGGGATCGGCGGTGACGAGTGCCGCAAGGACGAGTGGCGGACCAGCCTCGCCGCCCAGCGACGGATCCGCGAGCTCGGGCTCGCCGACGAGGACGCGCTGCAGGCCTGGTTCGTCCGACAGTTCCAGGAGCATCTCACCGCCGCCGGCCGGGTGGCGTACGGCTGGGACGAGATCCTGGAGGGCGGCCCGCCACCCGGCGCCACCGTCGCCGCCTGGCGGGGGCCGGCCCTGGCGGTGGCGGCGGCCCGGGCCGGTCACGACGTCGTCGCCTGCTGGGACAGTGCCGCCTACCTGGACTACCGGCAGTCCGCGGATCCGGGCGAGCCGATCCCGGTCGGTACCGTGCTCGACGTGGCGGCGGTCCGGGCCTTCGAACCGGTGCCGCCGGAGCTTCCGGCCGACCTGCGGCACCGGATCCTCGGCGCCCAGTGCAATCTCTGGACCGAGCACGCCGACAGTCCCCGGGCCGTCGACTACCTGGCCTTTCCCCGCCTCTCCGGATTCGCCGAGGCGGTCTGGTCGCCGTCGGGGGCCGCCCCGTGGCAGGGCTTCTCCCGGCGTCTGGCCGGGCACCTCGACCGGTTGACCGCGATGGGGGTGGAGCACCGCCCGCCCGACGGGCCGCTGCCCTGGCAGCGCCGGCCGGACGCGCGCGGCTGGCCCCGTGAGCCCGCCGACCGGGCGGCCGAACTCGCCGCCCTCACCGGCAACGTGCTGTCGACACCCGCCGCCGGTCACCCGACCGGCCGCCCCGGACCTACATGAAGTTGCGGGTGTGCAGGGCCGACACGGCCGCCGCCTCGTCGTCCGGAAAGCCGATGTACTCCAGCCGTCGACGTCGACCGGCGTCCATCGCCTCCTGCAGCCGGAGCACCTCCTGCCACCCCCGGGCGATCGCCGCCGGTTTCCACGAACCGGCGGCCAGCACCACCAGCGCGTCGAAGACCTGCCGGTTCAGGCCGGCGGTGTCGGCCAGTACCGCGTGGCGGCGTTCGACCGCGTTACGCAGCCGGTGCAGGAAGGCCGGGTCGGCGCGGACCACGTGCGCGGTGTGCGCGACCCCGAACGCGACGTGCCGAGCCTCGTCGCGGGCCGCGAGCCGGGTGACGTCGGCGGTGACCGGGTCGGGGGCGTGCCGGTGCAGGAAGTGCAGCAGGTCCAGGAAGCTTCCCTCACCGAGCACGGAGAGCAGGAACGAGGCGAGGGTGAAGTCCGGTTCGGCCAGCAGGGTCTGCAGCGAGGCCCGCCCACCGGCGCCGGAGAGCCCGAGTACGTCCCGCCGCAGCAACGCCCGACGGGTGAAGATCTCGACGTGCCGGGCCTCGTCCGCAGCCTGGGCCGCCAGCAGTTGCATCACCTCGCGGTAGTGCGGGTGCAGCCGGGCGAGCATCCGGGCCGGGATCATGAGCGCGGCCTGCTCGTTCTCCACCAGGTACGTCATCACCTGCACGACGAGGTCCTCGACGTCCTCCGGCACCGAACCGGCCGCCGCCCAGTCGACCGCGGTCGCCGGGTCCCACTGGTTCGCGGTCGCCTGCGCGTACAGCCGGGGTGCGATGTCGGCCCAGACGAGGTCGCGGTCGACCCAGTCCACGGCGAGCGGTGGACCACCCGGCTCGACCAGCGCGCCCCGGGCCGCCAGACCCCACTCCCGATCCGCGTGCGGTACGACGTCGGCGGCGGTCCGGCCGGCCCGCCGCGCCCCCCGCCACCGGTCGAGGTCGGCGCTGCCCCGGAGCACGGTCCGGGTGATCACCCCCGGGCCGGACGTCGCCGCCGACCCGTACCGGCCGCCGGTCGACACCTCCCCGCCCAGGTCACCGGTCGCGGTTGACATGGCTCCGCCCGGATTCCGCTCGTCCGGTCCGGGTTCGAGCCGGTGTCCCTCGGCCCGGCACCAGGCCGCCAGGTGCAGGCCGAGTGCCGGGTGACGGCCGTGCACGACCAGCCGGTCACCGGGGGAGAGCCCGGCCAGCGCCCGGTCGACCAGCAGGTGCCCGCCGGCGTCGAAGCCGAGGTCGTCAAGGTGAACGATGGCCGGCACCGAGGGCTCCGTCGGCTTGGTAGAAACCGGTGTCGGTGACCGCCCGGTCCAGTGCGGCGTACCGGTCGGTGCGGCCCGGCAGCCACTGCTTCAGTCCTTCGAGATCGAGCAGCGGACGGGCGGTGTCGTCCGCGTAGGACATTCCCAGCAGCAGGCCACCGAAGGTGTCGACGAGCGCGGAGTCGGCCCGGGGCCCGACGGTCATGGTGCAGTGGTCGTACGGTTCGGTCCGGGCGAGCACCCGTACCGAACCGGCCGGCAGGGTGCCCTCCCGCCCGAACAGCAGCAGGCTCGCGTCGAGCAGGCAGGCCGCGTCGGCCCGCCCGGTGCGCAGCGCCTCGGCGGCGTCCCGTTCGCCGCCGACGTGGTCACCGTGCAGACCGACGCCCACGTCGAAGCGGAGCAGGTCGAGCTCCTTCTCCGGGTCGACGCCGGCGTCGCGGAGCAGCGCCAGTGGCAGCAGTGTCGCCTGGGGTGAGTCGACGGCACCGGTGGCGACGGTCCGGCCGCGCAGGTCGGCGGGGGAGTGCAGGTCCGAGTCGGCTCGGACCACGATCACCGAGGTGAGGTCGCGGTCGGTGTCGCGCATCGCGACGGCGCGTACGGTGACGTTCCGGGCCCGGGCCAGCCGGTGGGCGCGGATCCAGGCCAGCGGTGAGTTCCAGGCCAGGTCGACCCGGCCGGCGAGCAGGTCGTCGACCTGCCGCTCGTAGTGGGCGTAGAGGACGTAGTCGAGGTCCAGGCCCCGCTGTGCGAACCAGGACCGGAAGCCGGTCCAGATGGTGACCACCTTGGGGTCGTAGGCGACCGCGCCGAGCAGCAGGGTGCGGGTCATCCGGCCGTTCCGTCCAGCAGTGGCAGGCCGCAGAGCGCCCGGCCGACGAAGTCCAGCAGCGCCGACGTGGTCGGGGCCATCACCCTGGCGGCCCGGGAGTCCCGGAACCGGCGTTCGATGCCGAGTTCGCGGCGGAACGCGGCACCGCCGCACGCCGTCATGGCCAGGTCGGCCACCTCGGCGGCGCCGCTGTCCGCCGCCGCCTTGACCTCCAGGACCAGCAGTTGGGCGTCGTCGCGACCCTCCTCCAGCGCGGCCAGGGTGCGGTCGAGGAGTGCGGTGGTGCGGTCGGTCTCGATCCGCATCCGGGCCAGCAGTGCCCGGGACTCGGGCTGCTGTGCCAGGGACCGGTCCAGGTGACGCAGGTGGGTACGGGTCAGGTGTTCCGCCGTCTCGCCGGTCACCGCCTGCATGAGCCCGCTGCTCGCGGCGGCGTTGAGCAGGAGGAACCACGGCAGTACGGCGGAGAGTGCCAGGTCGAGGCCGGCGCCGTCGGTGCCGAGCAGGGCCGTACGGGAGACCGTCAGGTCGGTGCCGGTGACCGGGCGGGAGTCGTTGCCGCGCAGGCCCAGCCCGTCGAATTCGGGACCGACCGACAGTCCGGGGGTGTCGGTCGGGACCAGCCACAGTGTCATCGGCCCGGGTGCGGCGAGTGGCCGGCTCGACCAGATGTAGCTGTCGGCGTGGCTGGCCGAGGTGACCCAGCTCTTGCGGGCGTCGAGTCGGATCTTGTCGCCGTCCCCGGTCGCGGTGCCCAGTGGCGCCCAGAAGTGGCTCCGGGAGCCGGTTTCGGAGAAGGCGAGGGTGGTCAGGTGCCGTCCGGCGGCGATCTCCCGCAGCACGTCCGCCCGGTCGGCGGCGACCAGGGCAGCAACCGCGCTGTAGTGCATCATCACCACCATCGCGGTCGAGCCGCAGGCGGTGGAGAGTTGCCGGACGACGTCGGCGGCGGCGGGTAGGCCCGCGCCGCCTCCACCGTGGCGGCTCGGCACGGTGAGGGCGAGCAGACCCGCGTCGGCCAGCGCGTCCACCGCCTCGCGGGGGAAGGTGGCGGTCCGATCGACGGTACCCGCCGAGGGTACGACGATCTCCTTGACGATGCGCTCCAACGGATCCTGGTAGGTCACGCGTCCTCCCGGAAAGTGGGCCGCCATCCATCGTAGGTGAATGCGTACTCTGCGTCACGGTCACGTTTCTGTGGGGATCCGGTCCGTTCCGTCGACCTCACCGGGGCCGGGCGACCGCCGGCACTTCCGGGGGGTGCCCGCCGGCCCGGATCCGGGCCACCCGACGTTCCCGGGGTGGGCCGGCGACCAGGTGGCCGACGACCGCGAGCAGGCCGACCGCGCCGACGGCCAGCCAGTGCCCGTCGCCGAGGTACTGCAGACTCGTTCCGCCGATGGTCGGGGCGACGAACGCCGCGGCCGGGAAGGTGAGGTAGAAGACCGCCTGGTAGCGGCCGCGCAGCAGGGGCGGGGCCAGTTCGGCGTTGATCTCGGCGTTCGGCGGTGCGGCGAGCATCGAACCGACGGTCCAGACCAGCGCCGCCAGCAGGTAGCCGGGAAGTTGGTCGGCGAGTGCCAGGCTGGCGTACCCGATCGCCGTCAGGGCGGTCGCGGCGGCCAGCACCCGGTGTTTGCGGCGACCGTCGATCAACCGGGGCACGAAGAGCTGCCCGGCCACGATGAGTCCGCCGCCGAGCGCCACGACCAGCCCGTACGCCGAGGGGCTGAGTCCGTCGGCGCGCATCGACAGCGGCAGCACGGTGGAGTTCTGGGTGCTGAGGACGGCGAGCACGAAGGTCAGTCCGACGAAGGCCAGGAAGGTCCGGTCGGTGAGTGGGGTGCGCAGCCCGGCCCGGGGGCCGACGCTGGTCCGGTGCCCGGGGGTCAGGGTCTCCGGCACCTTCCAGGCGATGATGACGGCGGTGCAGAGCGTGGCGCCGGCGTCGACCAGGAACAGGGCCAGGTAACTCGCCTCGGCGAGCAGTCCGGCGAGCGCGGAGGCTCCCGCCGTGCCGAGGTTGAAGGCCCAGAACTGCAGGTTGAACGCGCGGGACCGCCGGGCCGCCGGCACCACGTCGACGATCGCGGCGACAAACGCGGGGCCGGGCATCGAGTGGGCGAGGCCGACCAGTGCGGCGAGCAGGGCGATGGTCGGCACGTCGGCGGCCACCGCCATCGCGGCCATCAACGCCGACGCGCCCAGGTGGGACCAGACCAGGGTGCGGCGTCGGCCCCAGCGGTCGGTGAGGACGCCGCCGAGCAGCACCCCGGCCACCCCGCCGATCCCGTACGCGCCGACCGCCAGCCCGGTGAGTGCCGGCCCGACCTGGCGGACCTCGGTGAGGTAGAGCGGGAGGAAGAGCATGGCGAACGCGCCGACGCGGTTGATCAGGAGTCCGGACCAGAGGTACCAGAAGGTTGCCGGTAGGCCACCGGCGGTGTCGACGAACCACGTCCGGACGGTGCGCACCGATCCTCCGATAAAGATTGTTTCCAGTTCTTCGGCCGGGTAGACGCTAGGGCGGCAGCGGCCGCCACGCCAGGGTTTTCCTTGTCACGTACCTCGTGGGCAGGCCGACCGGCGACGTCCGTACTGTCACGATGGGGATACGCGCTGTTCTGGCCCGGGTGCGTTTCGTCCATCATGGTGGTGTGTTGGTGCCCCGACGCTGGATGCTGCCGATGTCCATGGCCCTCGCCGTAGGGCTGGGAGCGCTGACTGTCGCGGTGGTGCTGCGGTGGTGGGCTTGGCCCACCGGACCGGTCCCGGCCGCGGTGTGGGCCTGGACCGAGCGGGCGAGCTGGATCACCGGGGTGCTGGGCCTGCTGATCGCCGTACTGGCCCTTCGCAGCCAGCGCCGGCCGATGGTCCACCGCCCGGTCGGGACGACGGCCACGACACCACTGGCACCCGGTCTCGGCTCGGTCGAGGTCGGCCAGTTGACCACCCCGGTACGGGGCCGGGACGCACTGATCGACCAGGTGCTTCGGGAACTGCACAACGCGCCGCCGTCGCGGGTCCGCGTCCTCGCCGGGATGGGCGGGAGCGGGAAGACCACGGTCGCCCGGGCCGTGGCCAGGCGGGCCCGGGACGCCGGGTTCACCGTCTGGTGGGTTTCCGCCGCCACCACCACCGACCTCTGGACCGGCATGCGTCAGGTGGCGACCCGGCTCGGTGGCCGGGACAGTGAACTCGACCGGGCCTGGAGTGGCGCCCAGAGTGCACCGGACCTGCTGTGGCGGCTGCTGGCCGGATACCGTGGTCGATGGTTGCTGGTCATCGACAACGCCGACGATCCGGAACTACTCTCCGGCGGCGGCGCGACGGTGACGTTGGGTACCGGATGGCTCCGACCCGTGACGTCACGCCGAGGCCTGATCCTGGTCACCAGCCGCGACGCCGACCCGGAAACCTGGGGACCCTGGTGCCGGCTGTACCGGGTCGGCATGCTCGACCAGGCCGCCGCCGGGCGGGTGCTGCGCGACCACGCCGGCGATGCCGCCGGTACCGAGGCCGAGGCCGAGGCGCTGGCGGTACGGCTCGGCGGACTGCCGCTGGCGCTGCGGCTCACCGGAGCGTTCCTCCGCGAGGTTGCCGGCTCACCGTGGCCGGTGCCGGCCGCGACGTTCACCGGATACCGGAAGGTCCTGGACGCGGGGCGGCTCGACCCGTTGACGCCCCCGGACGAAGTCACCGACGCGACCGCGTCCGGGGTGGTCGGCCGGAGCTGGGATCTGTCGTTGGAACTGCTCGACCGGCGGGGGATGACCAGGGCCCGGCCGCTGCTCCAGTTGCTGTCCGGGCTCGCCGACGCCGACGTGCCGTACCGGATCCTGCTCGACCCGGCGACGCTGGCCGGTACGTCGCTCTTCACCGGCCTGGACGGCGCCGAACTGTGGCGGCTGCTCCAGGCGCTGGCGAGCCTCAGCCTGCTCGACCAACGCCCGGCGTACGGCCCAGCCGAGGAACTGCTCCGGATCCATCCGCTGGTGCGCAACGCCAGTTGGCGGAACGCCGACGAGGGTGACCGGGCCGTCCTCGCCGGCCTCGCCGCCGCGCTCACCGTCGGAGCCGCCGAACGCGAGCATGCGTCGTCGACACCCGACGGGCCCGATCGGTGGCCGGTCTGGCAGGCGCTGGCGCCGCACGTCCTACAGGTGCTGCAGACGGTCTCGGAGTCGGCGACGGTGCCGCCCGAGGCGGTCGTCCTGGCCGCGCGCGCCGCCCATCTGACCGCCCGGCACCTGCACCGGCGTGGGCTGTACGGGCAGGCGGAAGAGGGATACCGGGCGGTGCTCGAGACGCGTCGGAGGGTGCTCGGTGACGAGGCGCCGCAGACCCTCGCGGCGCGGCACGACCTCGCCCGGGTCCACCATGACCGGGGCAGGTACGACGTGGCCGAGGCGGCGCACCGGCAGGTGCTCGCGATCCGTCGGCGGACACTTGGCGACGGGCATCCGGACGTCGCCGCGACCCGGCACCACCTGGCCCGCGCGCTGCACCACGGGGGGCGGTACACCGAGGCGGAGGCGGAGTACCGGCGCGCCCTGGCGGTCCGTCGCCGTAGCCTTGGGGAAGAACACCGGCTGACCCTCGCGACCCGGCACCAGCTCGCCCGGGTGCTGCACAACCGGGGCCGGCTGGCCGCCGCCGAGGCGGAGTGCCGGGAGATCTACGCGACCGAGGTCCGGGTACTCGGCGCCGAACACCCGGACACCCTGATCACCCGGCACCAGTTGGCCGTGGTGGCGCAGGCCCAGGGACGGCACGGGCAGGCCGAGGCCGAGTACCGGGCGGTGCACGCGATCCAGCGTCGGATCCTCGGCGACCGCCACCCGGACACCCTGATGACCCTGCACAATGTGTACCGGGGCCTGCTCAACCTCGGCCGGCTGGAGGAGCAGTTGGCCGGATACCCCGACATCATCGACGGGCGGCGCGAGGTGCTCGGCGACGAACACCCGGCCACCCTGACCACCCGGAACAACTACGCCGTGGCCCTGCACGGCGCGGGTCGGCTGGCCGAAGCCGAGCGGGTGGTGCGCGACGTGTTGGAGGTCTACGTACGGGTCTTCGGCGCCGACCATCCCGACGTGCTGGCACCCCGGGACACCCTGGCCGCGATCCTGTTCGACCAGGGCCGTCTCGCCGAGGCGGAACGGGAGTTCCGGCTGCTGCGCGCCGTCGGTGCCCGGGTGCTCGGTGAGTCGCACTCCTACACGCTGATCATGCGGTACCAGATCGCCGCGACACACCTCAGCGCCGGTCGGTACGCCGAGGCGGAGGCGGGGTACCGGGCGGTGCTCGTCGACCAGGAGCGCCAGTTCGGCTCCGAGTCGACCGACGCCCTCATGTCCCGGCACGGCCTGGCCCGGAGCTGGTACGCCCAGGGACGGTACGCCGAGGCGGAGGCCGGCTACCGGGACGTCGTCGTGGCCTGGGGGCGTCGGCCCGGCGACCACCGGCTGGGAGCGCTGGCTCCTCGGGCGGACCTCGCGTTGGCGCTGGCCCGGCTCGGCCGGGCGGTCGAGGCCGAGGCCGAGGTCCGGGAGGTGCTGGACATCCAGTACCGGCTGTTGGGGCGGCGTCATCCGGACCTTCTCGACACCCGCGCGGCACTGGCCGAGATCCTCGCGGTGAGCGGCCGTCCGGACCGGAGCCGGGCCGAGGCCCGGGGGATCCTGCGGACCGCCCGGTCGGTGCTCGGCGACGACCACCCGTTCACCGGGTTCGTCCGACGGGCTGCCAGGACAGGCCGGTTCGACTGGTCTGATCGGACCCGCCCGAGACCGAACAGCCGCAGTTCCGACGTCTTCAACGACGCGGTGTCCGAGGTGAACATGCCACAGCACCGGCACGACGACTGGTGACGTAGTCCGGGTCGCCGCCGCCGAACGGACGGCTCGATAGGTTCCGCCTATTGATCAATCGGACCTACCGATATGCATATTGTATTCAGAGCGCCGTATCGTGGGACTCGACCGGTCGGAGCGAGCGGAGGGTGGGTCCCCGTGGGAAGTCCTGGCGCCACGACGAGGGCGGATCGGGTGCGGGCGCTGGTCGCCGCACACCGCGGCGACCGGGGTGCGCTGCTGCCGATCCTGCACCGGATCCAGCACGAGTTCGGCTACGTCGACGCCGACGACGTGCCGGTGCTGGCGAACGAACTCAACCTCTCCCGCGCCGACGTGCACGGCGTGGTCACCTTCTACACCGACTTCCGATCCGAGCCGGCCGGGCGGACCGTGGTCAAGCTCTGCCGGGCCGAGGCCTGCCAGTCGGTGGGCGCCGACCAGCTCGTCGGGTACGCCGAACAGTCGCTCGGCATCAAGCTCGGGCAGACCACACCGGACGGTGCGGTCACCCTGGAGCAGGTCTTCTGCCTCGGCAACTGCGCGCTCGGCCCGGCCGGTCAGGTCGACGATCGCGTCCACGGACGACTCACCCCGCAGCGGCTCGACGCCCTGCTCGACCCGGCCCGGCTGAGCGGATCCGCCGGGGTGGCGAACGGAAAGACGGTGAACCCATGACAACCCCGGTCACGGTGTACGTACCCCGGGACTCCGCCGCGCTCTCGGTCGGCGCCGACCTGGTCGCCGCCGAGCTGGAACTGGCGGCGGCGCGGGCCGGACGACCGGTCCGGGTGGTCCGCAACGGCTCGCGCGGCATGCTCTGGCTGGAACCGCTGGTCGAGGTGGTCACCGAGCGCGGCCGGATCGGGTACGGCCCGGTGCCGCCCGAGCGGGTCGGCGAACTGGTCGACGCCGGGCTGCTCGACGGCGCCGACCACGAACTCTGTCAGGGGGTCATCGAGGAGCTGCCCTGGCTGGCCGACCAGACCCGGCTCTGCTTCGCCCGGGTCGGGGTCACCGACCCGCTGGACCCGGAGGACTACCTCGCCCACGGTGGACTCGCCGGGTTGCGCCGCGCCCTCGAGCTGCCGCCCGCCGAGGTGGTCGCCCAGGTCACCGAGTCCGGCCTGCGTGGCCGGGGCGGCGCGGGCTTCCCGGCCGGCATCAAGTGGAAGACGGTCGCCGACACCCCGGGCGCGCTCAAGTTCGTCTGCTGCAACGCCGACGAGGGGGACAGCGGGACCTTCGCCGACCGGATGCTGATGGAGGGTGACCCGTTCGTCCTGATCGAGGGGATGACCATCGCCGCGTACGCGGTCGGGGCGACCGAGGGCTACGTCTACATCCGCTCCGAGTACCCGGACGCCGTCGCCACCATGCGGCGGGCGATCGAGCTCGCCCGGGCCCAGGGCTGGCTCGGTGTGGACGTCCTCGGCTCCGGTCTCCGGTTCGACCTGCACGTGCGGGTCGGTGCCGGCGCCTACATCTGCGGTGAGGAGACCGCGATGCTGGAGAGCCTGGAGGGCAAGCGGGGCATGGTCCGGGCCAAGCCGCCGATCCCGGCCATCACCGGGCTGTTCGGCCGGCCGACCGTGGTGAACAACGTGCTGACCCTCGCCTCGGTGCCGACGATCCTCGCCGACGGTGCGGCGGCCTACCAGGCGCTCGGGGTGGAACGGTCGCGCGGCACCCAGGTCTTCCAGTTGGCCGGCAACATCAACCGGGGCGGGGTCTTCGAGACCGCGTTCGGGATGACGCTGAGCGATCTGATCCACATCTACGGCGGCGGCACCCGCTCCGGCCGGCCGGTCCGGGCCGTGCAGGTCGGTGGCCCGCTCGGGGCGTACCTGCCGGCGGACGGTCTGGACCTGCCGATGGAGTACGAGGCGTTCGCCGCGGCTGGCGCGATGCTCGGCCACGGTGGCATCGTGGTCTTCGACGACACCGTCGACATGGCGGCGATGGCCCGGTTCGCGATGGAGTTCTGCGCCGAGGAGTCCTGCGGCAAGTGCACGCCGTGCCGGGTCGGCGCGGTGCGGGGGGTCGAGACCATCGACAAGATCGTCGCGGGTCAGGACCCGGACGACAACCTGGCCCTGCTGGGGGACCTCTGCGAGCTGATGACCGAGGGTTCGCTCTGCGCGATGGGCGGGCTCACCCCGATGCCGGTACGCAGCGCGCTGCTGCACTTCCCCGACGACTTCACCGCCCGTGAGAAGAAGCGCTCGGAACAACTCCCTGGCCGATTTGAGGAGGCCACGTCATGAGCCTGCTGAAGGAACCCGATCTCGGTACCCCGGCGAAGGACGGCCCGGCAACGGTGACGGTCGAGGTGGACGGCCTGCCGGTGTCCGTACCGGAGGGCACCTCGGTGATGCGGGCCGCTGCGTTGAGCGGCATCGACATCCCGAAACTCTGCGCCACCGACAGCCTGGAGGCGTTCGGCTCCTGCCGGCTCTGCCTGGTGGAGATCGACGGTCGCCGGGGCACCCCGGCCTCCTGCACCACCCCGGTCGCCCCGGGAATGAAGGTCACCACGCAGTCGCCGAAGCTGGAGAAGCTGCGCCAGGGTGTGATGGAGCTCTACATCTCCGACCACCCGCTGGACTGCCTCACCTGCTCGGCGAACGGCGACTGCGAGCTGCAGGACATGTCCGGCGTGGTGGGCCTGCGCCAGGTCCGGTACGGCTACGAGGGCGCGAACCACTACGAGGAGCCGACCGACACCAGCAACCCGTACTTCAACTTCGAGGCGTCCAAGTGCATCGCCTGCTCCCGGTGTGTCCGGGCCTGTGGTGAGGTGCAGGGGACCTTCGCGTTGACCATCGAGGGACGCGGCTTCGAGTCCAAGGTCTCCGCCGGCGGCACCGACTTCATGTCGTCGGAGTGTGTCTCCTGCGGCGCCTGCGTGCAGGCCTGCCCGACGGCGACGCTGCAGGAGAAGTCGGTCGTGCAGCTCGGCATGCCGACCCGTACCGTGCTCACCACCTGCGCGTACTGCGGGGTCGGCTGCTCGTTCAAGGCGGAGCTGCGGGGCACCGAACTGGTCCGGATGGTGCCGCACAAGGACGGCGGCGCCAACGAGGGGCACTCCTGCGTCAAGGGCCGGTTCGCCTTCGGCTACGCCACCCACCCGGACCGGGTACTCACCCCGATGCTGCGGGAGAGCATCGCCGACGAGTGGCGGCCGGTCGACTGGGAGACCGCGATCTCGTACACCGCGACGAAGCTGCGGGAGATCCAGGCCCGGTACGGTGTCGGCGCGATCGGCGGCATCACCTCGTCGCGGACCACGAACGAGGAGGTGTACGTCGTCCAGAAGATGATCCGGGCGGCGTTCGGCAACAACAACGTCGACACCTGCGCCCGGGTCTGCCACTCGCCGACCGGGTACGGGCTGAAGCAGACCTTCGGCACCTCGGCCGGCACCCAGGACTTCCGCTCGGTGGCCCAGTCCGACGTGATCATGGTGATCGGGGCCAACCCGACCGACGGGCACCCGGTCTTCGCCTCCCGGATGAAGCGCCGGATCCGCGAGGGCGCCAAGCTGATCGTGGTCGACCCGCGCCGGATCGACCTGGTCCGCTCGCCGCACATCGCGGCGACCCACCACCTGCAGCTCGCCCCCGGCACCAACGTCGCCGTGGTCAACGCGATGGCGCACGTGGTGCTGACCGAGGACCTGGTGGACCGGGACTTCGTCGCGCAGCGGTGCGAGGGCTTCGACGAGTGGGCGGAGTTCATCGCCCGGCCGGAGAACAGCCCGGAGGCGGTCGAGGAGCTGACCGGCGTACCGGCCGAGGAACTGCGGGCCGCCGCCCGGCTCTACGCCACCGGCGGCAACGCGGCGATCTACTACGGTCTCGGCGTCACCGAGCACAGCCAGGGCTCGACCATGGTGATGGGCATGGCCAACCTGGCGATGGCCACCGGCAACATCGGCCGGGAGGGCGTCGGGGTCAACCCGCTGCGCGGGCAGAACAACGTGCAGGGCTCCTGCGACATGGGCTCGTTCCCGCACGAACTGCCCGGCTACCGGCACGTGTCGGACGACGTGGTCCGCGGGGTGTTCGAGGAGATGTGGGGACGTGACCTGGTCGCCGAGCCGGGGCTGCGGATCCCGAACATGTTCGACGCGGCGATCGAGGGCAGCTTCCGGGCGCTCTTCGTCCAGGGTGAGGACATCGCCCAGTCCGACCCGAACACCAAGCACGTGACCGCCGCGCTGGCCGCGATGGAGCTGGTCGTGGTGCAGGACCTGTTCCTCAACGAGACGGCCAAGTTCGCGCACGTCTTCCTGCCGGGCACCTCGTTCCTGGAGAAGGACGGCACGTTCACCAACGCGGAGCGCCGGATCAACCGGGTCCGTCCGGTGATGCCGCCGAAGACCGGCAAGCACGAGTGGCAGATCGTCGCCGAGATCGCCCAGGCGATGGACTACCCGATGCACTACGACCACCCGAGCCAGATCATGGACGAGATCGCCGCCCTCACCCCGACCTTCGCCGGGGTCTCGTTCGACAAGCTCGACAAGCTCGGCAGTGTGCAGTGGCCGTGCAACGACAACGCCCCCGAGGGAACGCCGATCATGCACATGGACGGCTTCGTCCGGGGCAAGGGCCGGTTCGTGCAGACCCCGTTCGTACCGACCCGGGAACGCAGCACCCGCAAGTTCCCGCTGATCCTCACCACCGGCCGGATCCTCAGCCAGTACAACGTGGGGGCGCAGACCCGACGGACCGGCAACGTGGCCTGGCATCCGGAGGACGTACTCGAGATCCACCCGCACGACGCGGAGGTCCGGGGCATCACCGACGGCGACCTGGTCACCCTGGCCAGCCGGGTCGGTGAGACCTCGCTGCGGGCGGTCTTCTCCGACCGGATGCCGGTCGGGGTCGTCTACACCACCTTTCACCACCCGGTGACCGGGGCGAACGTGGTGACCACGGAGAACTCCGACTGGGCGACGAACTGTCCGGAGTACAAGGTCACCGCGGTCCAGGTCGGGCTGAAGAATCCGCCCCGACCGCAGGACACGGCCCAGACCGGGGAACTGCTTCCGGCGATGGCGGACTGACATGCACACCGACATCTCGCCCCAGGTACGGATGGCGAACGAGATCGCCGTGCAGTTCCGCCACCAGGCGCCGGAGCTGGCGGCGCCAGCGATCGCCGAGCACATCCAGGCGTTCTGGGAGCCTCGGATGCGGGCCGAGCTGTTGCGGCGGATCGAGACGGAGCCGGACGCGTTCGACCCGCTGGCCCTGGCCGCCGCGCGGCTGGTGCGCCGCTGACCGATCCATCCTGAACGGCCCCGTGGCCCTGTACCGGTACCGGACAGGGCCACGACCGTTCCTGCCTTGACGCGCTTCCATACTGCATACAGAATCCTAAACGTGACCATGTCACGTGAGCGCCAGGGAGGGCCCGTGCCGACACACCACCTCCGCTACGACGTGAACTGCTCGATCCTCTTCACCGAACTTCCGATCCTGGAACGTCCGGCGGCCGCCAAGGCGGCCGGATTCGACGCGGTCGAGTTCTGGTGGCCCTTCGCCGAGGCGGTGCCGCCCACCGCCGAGGTGGACGCGTTCGTCGCGGCGATCCACGACGCCGGTGTCCAACTGGTCGGGCTCAACTTCTTCGCCGGCGACATGCCCGGCGGGGACCGGGGCCTGGTCTCCTGGCCCGGACGCTCCGCGGAGTTCCGGGAGAACGCCGCCCTGGTCGCGGCGATCGGCGCCGCCACCGGCTGCCGGAACTTCAACGCCCTGTACGGCAACCGGCTGCCCGACGTCGACCCGACCGAGCAGGACGAGGTGGCGGTGGAGAACCTGGCCGTCGCGGCCGCCGCGGTGGGCCGGATCGGCGGCACCGTACTGGTCGAGGCGGTCAGCGGCCCGCAGCCGTACCCGCTGCGCACCGCCGCCGACGCGATCGCCGTCATCGAGGTCGTCCGGGACGAGCGCGACGTGGAGAGCCTCGCCTTCCTCGCCGACCTGTACCACCTCACGGTCAACGGCGACGACGTCGTCAAGGTGACCGAACACGCCCACCGGATCGGACACGTCCAGATCGCCGACGCGCCCGGCCGGCACCAGCCGGGGACCGGCGACATCGACCTCGACGGCCACCTGGCCCGGCTGGAGGCGGCCGGCTACCACGGCTGGGTCGGCCTGGAGTACGTGCCGAGCGGCCCGAGCGCCGAGAGCTTCGACTGGCTGCCCCGGGACCGTCGGGCCGGCTGACGGCTGCCGGCGGGCACGTCGGCCCGGCTGAGTCACCAACCGCCAACCAAAGGAGATCGCTGACATGACCACCGTCGGTTTCATCGGCCTCGGCATCATGGGCGGCCCGATGGCCATCAACCTGATCCGGGCCGGATACCAGGTCGTCGGCTACGACTACAGCCCGGCCCGCAACGACGTACTCGCCCAGGCCGGCGGTGAGGTCGCCGCCGACATCGCCGAACTCGTCCGGCGTGCCGACACCGTGATCACCATGGTCCGCGACTCGGCCGACGTCGAGACCGTGGCCCTCGGCGAGCAGGGCATCCTGGCCAACGCCCGGCCCGGACAGCTCTACGTCGACATGAGCAGCATCTCCCCGCAGACCGCCCGGCAGGTCGCCGAGGCAGCCAAGGCCCACCAGGTACGAGTCCTGGACGCCCCGGTCAGCGGTGGCGAGGCGGGAGCGGTCGAGGGCAACCTCTCCATCATGGTCGGCGGCGAGGCGGCCGACTTCGAGGCGGCGCGACCGATCTTCGAGGTGGTCGGTGCGACCGTCGTCCACGTCGGGCCGCACGGCGCCGGGCAGACGGTGAAGGCGGCGAACCAGCTCATCGTCGCCGGCACCATCGAACTCGTCGCCGAGGCGATCGTCTTCCTCGAGGCGTACGGGGTGGACACCGAGGCGGCGGTCCGGGTCCTCGCCGGCGGGCTGGCCGGCAACCGGATTCTGGACCGCAAGGCGGCCGGAATGCTGGCCCGGCAGTTCCAACCCGGTTTCCGGATCGACCTGCACCACAAGGACATGGGGATCGTCACCTCGGCGGCCCGTGAGGCCGGCGTGGTCATCCCGCTCGGTGCGGCGGTGGCCCAGCTGATCGCCGCGCTGAAGGCCCAGGGCGACGGCGGACTCGACCACACGGCGCTGCTCAAGCTGGTCGAGCAGCTCTCCGGCCGGACCGGCGCCTGAACCGGCCCGAGATGCCGGCCCCGCGTCCGACGACTCCGGACGGGGCGGGCGGGCATGTCCTGCTCGCCCCGGACAAGTTCAAGGGTTCGCTGAGCGCCGCCGAGGTCGTCCGGTATCTCACCGTGGGTCTGCGCCGGGCCTGCCCGGCCGTCGAGGTACGCGGCTTCCCGGTGGCCGACGGCGGGGAGGGCACCCTCGACGCGGCGCTCTCGGCCGGCTTCACCCGGGTGCCGGTCCAGGTCACCGGGCCGACCGGGGAGCCGGTGGTGACCGCCTACGCCCGGCGCGCCGGGGTGGCGGTGGTCGAACTGGCCGACGCCTGCGGGCAGCGTCGGCTGCCCGGCGGACGTGCCGACCCGTTG
Organism: Plantactinospora sp. B24E8; assembly: GCF_039871735.1. Taxonomy (NCBI): domain Bacteria; kingdom Bacillati; phylum Actinomycetota; class Actinomycetes; order Micromonosporales; family Micromonosporaceae; genus Plantactinospora; species Plantactinospora sp. B24E8. The sequence continues at coordinate 34,738 of NZ_JBDPMH010000033.1, read as the reverse complement.
CACGCCGGCACCCACGGCGCCGGTGAGGTGCTCCGAGCGGCACTCGACCACGGCTGTACGGAGGTCGTGCTCGGACTGGGCGGCAGCGCCAGCACCGACGGGGGCGCGGGGCTGGCCGGCGCGCTCGGGGTACGGCTGCTCGACGAGCACGGTGCGGAACTGCCGCCCGGCGGCGCCGCCCTGCGTCGGCTGCACCGCATCGACGCCTCCGGGCTGCATCCGGCGGTCCGGCGTACCCGGTTCGTGCTGGCCAGTGACGTGGACAACCCGCTGCTCGGCCCGACCGGGGCAGCCGCCGTCTACGGTCCGCAGAAGGGTGCCACCGAGGCCGACGTCGCCGTCCTGGAGGTCGGGCTGGCCCGCTGGGCCGAGGTGGTCGACAGCCACCTGCCGGCGGTGGCCCGACAGGCCGGAGCACCTGGAGCCGGCGCGGCCGGTGGGGTCGGCTTCGCCGCGCTCGCCTTCCTCGGCGCCACCTTCCGGCCCGGCATCGAACTCCTGCTCGACCTGCTCGGCTTCACCGCCCTGCTTACCGGCGCCCGGTTGGTGGTCACCGGCGAGGGCTCGCTGGACGGGCAGAGCCTGCGCGGCAAGGCTCCGGTCGGGGTGGCGTCGGCCGCCGCCGGGCGCGGGGTGCCGACCGTGGCGGTGGTCGGCCGGCTCGCGGTCGGCGAGGACGAGCTGCGGGCGGCCGGGATCGGCCGGGCGTACCCGCTCACCGACCTGGAGCCGGATCCGGAGCGCTGTGTCGCGGAGGCACCCCGGCTGGTCGAGCAGACGGCCGCCCGGGTCGCCGCCGACTGGCTGGCGCCGTCCGGCCGCCCCGGGCCCGACCGCTGACCGGGGCGGTTCCCTGCCGTACACCTCGCCTCCCCGGCAGGGAACCGCCCCGGTGCCGCCGCTGTCAGGGCTTCTTCGCGACCGTGTACCGGACGACGTCGGTACGCAGGACGTCGCCGGAGACCTTCACGATCCGAAGGGTGTGTACGGCGTCCGTCAGGCCGGTGACCGCGAACACCGGTCGGGCGGTGACCCGGACGTCGTTCGAGAGGTTCACCCGCTCGACGAGCCGGCCGTCGAGGTAGACGTCGGCCTCGCCCTGGTCGGGGCCGAGCGCCGTCCGCCACTCGACTCCGACGCCACGGAAGGTGAAACTCACGGCCGCGCCGTTGTCGGTTGTCGAGTGCACGTCGTCGCGGTGGTCGCCACGGAACCGGAAGTCGAGGACGGTGTCGCCGACCGGCCGGCCCGCCAGGAAGCCCTTCCGGATCGTCACGACCCGACCGTCGACGGTGTAGTCGGTTCCCCGGACCAGCTCCGCCCCGCCTCCGGCGACCGCGACGAGTTCGCCGGGATCGCGCCCGATCTCGACGGTGACGTCGGCCTGCGCGGACGGCCGCTTGTCAAACGTCGCCGTGGTGGTGCTCAGCAGGCTCTCCTGCCGCACGTCGAGCTTGTCGAGCAGCATGAACGACCCCGAGCGCTTCACACCCCGGATCGTGTGGGTGCCACTGGGCAGGTCGGAGACGCTGTACACCACCTGCTGCGCCCTGCGCCCCTCGGCGGGGTCGAGGTGGGTGCTGACCGTCTGCTTGAACTCGCCGTCCAGGTAGATGTCGACATCACCCTGAGACTCGTGGGTTTCCGTCACGTAGTCGACGCCGGTGCCGACGAAGGTGTACTCGAAGGAGTCACCGTTGGTCTCGGTGTAGTGCACGTCGTCCTCGTGGTCACCGAACCCGCGGTTGCCGCTGCGCCCCCACGAGCCCGTGTAGACGATCTCGGAACTGTTGTTGTTCACCGGGATCGTCCGTACGGCGGAGGTCTCCGACCGCCGCGGAGCGTCGGGCGTCGACGAGTCCGTCACGTCGATCGTCAGCTGTTCCGAGACCGCGGGCACCTCACGGTTGCCGTTGCGCTGCCACGCACCCTCGTACGACATCCGCAGGTCGTCGTCGTTGACGCCGATCGTCGAGTTCTTCTGCGGCGTGACGGTGAGCAGCCGGACCCCGTGGATCGGCAGTCCGGTCGCGACGAAGCCGGTCCGGAACTCCCCGAGATCCTTCCGGGCCCACAGGTCACGTACCTCGGCGGGACCGGTCAGCCCGAGGTCCGCCCAGTTCACCGCGACGTCCGCCTCGGTGGAGCCGAGGTTGAACAGGGCCACGGTGAACGTGCTGTCCTCGTTGAGCGAGTACCAGACCTGCCGGTTGGTCCTGGTCGACAGGGGTTGTGCGGGTCGTCCGGCCTGGTTGACCGCGATCACCTCGCGGTTGGTGAGCAGTTCGAGGCCGTACGGGTCGAGCCGGGTCAGGTCGTTGCCGAGGTAGAACGGCGCGGCGGAGATCGCCCAGAGGGTGGCCGCGGTGCGCCGCTCGTCCCGGGTGAGTCCGTCCATCGTGCCGTTGCCGACGTTGAGGGAGTCGAGGTCGTTCCACCCGCCCGGTCCGCCGTGCCGCCACCACTCGGCCAGCCGGGGGAAGAGCCGGGCGACGTTCTGCCAGTTCGTGAGCGCCTCGCCGGTGCAGTAGCACTCGACGTCCCAGTCGATGCGCCAGCCGTTCGCGTACTGCTTCCAGTAGTCCGCGTACCGGATGTCGAGCGCCCAGGAGAGTTCGAGCCAGATGCCGTGCCGGGCGAGCGCCTGCGACCAGGCCCTGACCTCGTCACGTGCGTCGAGGGAGAGGTCGCTGACGCCGGAGCCCGGGGTCACGCTGTCGAACTTCAGGAAGTCGACGCCCCATTCGGCGTAGAGGTCGGCGATCGAGTCGACGTAGGCCTGCGCGCACGGGCCGGAGAAGTCGATCCGGTGTCCCAGGCCCCAGTAGTCGCCCTTCTGCAGCGGGCGGACGGGCAGGTCCCCGGTGGTGCAACCCGGGGCGCCGTGGATGGGAACGTCGGCCTCGACCAGTGCCGGTGAGATCCCTGGGATCCCGTACAGCCCGAACTTCTGGCCGTTGGCGTGGACGTGGTCGATCACCTCCGGCAGCCCGTTCGGGTAGAGCGTCCGGCTCGGCACCGGGCGGCCGTGGTCGTCCGTACCGCCGTTCCAGCCGGCGTCGACGTTGATGTACTCGTAGCCGTACCGCTGGAGTTTCTGGTGCATGGCGTCGGACTGCGACTTGAGCTGGTCGGCGGTGATCCAGCCGCCGCCGTTGGGGGTGTACACCTGCATGCTGTAGCTGCTCCAGCCCATGTAGGGCCTGCGCGCCCGTTCCCCGGCCGGGGCGTACGGGTCAGCCACGGTGACGGCGGTGCCGGGTGTGGCGGCGGTGGCGCCGGGCACCGTGGCGGCGGTGCCGGGTGTGGCGGCGACCGGCGACGTGGTCGCCACCGGCTCGGCGAAGGCCGCGGCGGAGGGCGGTCCGACCGGCAGGAGGGCGGCGACGGCCAGCCCCACGAACGCGCCCCGCGCCGCTCTGGCGCCGAGGGGGAGGGTCATGAACATGTGCCTCTCTGTCTGACAGCTCGTCCCGGCGGAGGGGACGGATCGACACCGGGGCTCGGGAGTCACGAGTCACCGGAGTTGTCACCCCGGCCCGATGGCGCGCCGAGGTGGTGGCCGACCAGCGGCCACTGTGGAAACCTGGCGGAAACCATCGCCTAAATACTTCACGCCGTCAAGTATTGATTCGGGTCGGCGTCGCTCCTACCCTCGGTGCGGCCCGCTCGACGGCACGGAGTCGCCGGGCCGCGCTGCCATGCCCACGATCAGCCGAGGCGGAGGAGTTCGACCTCGCCGGTGCCGTCCCACTCCGGCGGTACGACGGCGAGCGCGTCCGCCCCGGCGGCGCCCCGGAGCGAGCCGGGACGGTCGTGGTGCAGCGGGGTGGCGGTGGCACCGGTCCGCAGCACCGGAACCAGCCGGGTGTCGTGCGGATGGCTGGCCACCGGCCCGGCCAGGGTGCTGGTCAGCGGTGGGGGTTCGGTACGGCCGGCGAGCCGCCCGAGCAGCGGCACGAGCAGGGTCAGTACGGCGGCCAGTGCGGCGTACGGGTTTCCGGGCAGGCCGACGACGTGCCGGCCGTCCGGCAGGATCGCCAGGAGTTGCGGATGCCCGGGTCGGCAGGCGACCCCGTGCACCGGCACGTCGGCGCCGAGGGTGTCGAGCGCCCCGCGCAGGTGGTCGGCGGCACCGGCCGAGGTGGCCCCGCAGACCACCAGGACCTCGGCGTCGGAGCGGAGCAGGGCGGCGACCAGTGCCGCCCGGTCGTCGGCGACCCGGGTCTCCCAGGCCGGCTCGGCGCCGGCGGAGCGGAGCAGCCCGGGCAGCATCGGCCCGATCGCGTCCCGGACCTGCCCCGGAGCGGGCAGGCCGCTGGTCCGCAGTTCGGCGCCGGTGACCACCACGCCGACCCGGGGGCGGCGGTGCACGGTCAGCGTGTCGTGGCCGAGGCTGGCGGCGAGACCGAGCAGGACCGGGGTGACGACCGTGCCGGCGGGCAGCACCTCCCGGCCGGTCGGGCAGTCCTCGCCCCGACGGCGTACGTGCCGACCGGGTTCGATCTCGCCGGTGACCGTTCGGCCGTGTCGGACGGCGCGTTCGTACGGCAGGACGGCGTCGGCGCCGCCCGGCACCACGGCACCGGTGGCGATCTCGACCGCGTATCCGGGCAGCAGGGCGACCGGCGGGTGCGGGTCACCGGCGAGGACCCGTCCGGTGACCTGCCACGGTCCGGGGCCGGCGACCGCGTACCCGTCCATCGCGGCGGCGTCGTAGGCCGGCAGCGGGGAGAGGGCGACCAGGGGTGTCGCCAGGGCCGCACCGACCGCGTCGGCCAGGGGTGTCTGGACCGGTGGGAGGGGGCGGGCCGTGTCGCGGGCGTACCGCCGGGCCTGCTGCCAACCGGTGGCGCTGACCGTGCCGAGTCTCATCCGCGCTCCTCGCCGCTCGTCCGCACCAGTATCAACGACATCGGCCGGCCTGGCCGATCGATCTGGACAGTCGCCGGTCGCGTGATAGAGAATAGTGCACTCGACATACTGTATACAGTGGCCCGGTTGGAGGAACCCATGGACTCCAGCGATCACCCCGCCCCGGTACGCGAGATCAGCGACCTCTACGGCCGCCGCTACCGGATCGGCGAGAGCGACCGCGCCCTGCTGGGGCGCTCCCGATCGTGGATGACCCGGCTGCCCTGGGCCGCGATGCTGGCGATCAGCCTCTTCCAGTACGGCTTCGGCGCGGCCCTGCCCACCCTCACCGAGGCCAACGGCTGGAGCCTCTGGCAGGCGTTCGGCGTACTCGGGCTGTGGGTGGCCTGCCAGGCCGCCAGCTCACCACTCGGCGGCTGGCTGTACCAGCGACTGCGGGTCCGGCTCGCCGTACCGATGCTGGTCGGGGCGGCCGGCTGCGCGGTCGCGTTGGTCACCCTGGCGCACCGTACCGACCTGGCCAGCGTCCTGCTCGGCTATTCGGTACTCGGCGGGTTCGGCGCCGGCCTGGTCTACATGACCTGCGTCGCCACCGTCACCGAGTGGTTCCCCGAGCGGATCGCGGGCCGGGTCGCCATGGTCAGCGCCGCCTTCGGGTACGGCGCGATCCCGTTCGTGGTCTTCGCCGGCTACGCCCTCGACCCGGGCAACCGTACCGCCGTCCTCGACGGCACCGCGGTGGCCGTCTTCCTGGTCGTCGGGCTCTGTGGACTGTTGATGCGCCGACCACCGAGGAACTGGTGGCCGGTGGAGATCGATCCACAGCGGTGGGCGGTCGACCGCCGGATCAACCGGAGCATCCCGCACAACCGGCCCGCCGTCCGGCCGTACCCGCCGAGGGCGGCGTGGCGCAGCGGCATGCTGCCGATGATGTTCGTGGTCGTGGTCCTCACCGCGGCGATGGCGCTGTTCGACATCGCGTACCTCGCCGGTTCCGCGCACGCCGGTCGGCTCTCCGCGCTGGCCCTGGTGGCCGCGATGAGTGCGCTGGCCGCGTCGAACGGCATCGGACGGGCGGTGACCAGTTCCCTCTCCGACCGGATCGGGCGGCGGGGCACCCTGGGGCTCGCCCTGCTGGTCGGTGGGGTGGCACAGTTCGGGCTGCTCGCCGCCGCGGCCAACAACAACCACCCGGCGGTCGTGGTGGGCTTCGCGGCGGCGGCCGGCGCCGGTACCGGAGCCGGGTACTCCCTGTTGGTCAGTCTGGTCCGGGACTGGTTCGGCGACGACGCGACGGTGCCGAACTACGGGATCGTCTACACCGGCAAGGCGGTCGGCGGCGTACTCGGAATCCTGCTCGCCGGGCTGGTCGTGACCACACCGGATTCTGTCGTACCGTTCGTGGTAGCCGGTTGCCTCGGTCTGCTCGGCGCGGCGCTGACCCGGTGGATGCGTCAGCCCGGGCTCGCCGTGGTCCGGCTGCCGTCGCCACTCGGCGTCGACCGCATCTAGCGCGCGGAGACGGCGTACGGGTGACCGGTGGTCCGCGGTGACGCGGGTGCGGATCCCGCGACGCGGTGTGCCCGGTGTGCCGGGCCGGAGAGGATCGGTGGTGGCGGGATGGGACGGGTGACGAGTCGACGCCGGGTCGTCCGGATCGTCGACGGGGTACGCAGCGAGCCGGTCGACACCCTGGCGGCCGAGGAACCGCTGGAGATCCGGGTGAACGGCCGCTCGCTGGTGATCACGATGCGCACGCCGGGCGACGACTTCGACCTGGCGGCGGGGTTCCTGGTCAGCGAGGGGGTGGTCCGGGCCGGCTCCGAGATCGCCAACATCCGCTACTGCGCCGGCGCCACCGCCGACGGGGTGAACACCTACAACGTGGTCGACGTGGTGCTGGCCCCGGGGGTGGCGCCACCGGACCCGTCGTTGGAGCGCAACTTCTACACCACCTCGTCCTGCGGGCTGTGTGGTAAGGCGAGCCTGGAGGCGGTGCGGACGATCGCCGCCTGGTCGGTCCGGGACGACCCGGTGCGGATCGATCCCGCGGTGGTCAGCACCCTGCCCGACACCCTGCGCAACGCGCAGCGGGTCTTCGACCGGACCGGCGGACTGCACGCCGCCGGGCTCTTCTCCGCCGACGGCCGGCTGCACTGCCTGCGTGAGGACGTGGGCCGGCACAACGCGGTCGACAAGGTGGTGGGCTGGGCGTTGCGCAACAGCCGGGTGCCGTTGCGCGGCACCGTGCTGATGGTCAGCGGCCGGGCCTCGTTCGAGCTGGTCCAGAAGGCGGTGATGGCCGGCGTACCGGCGCTGGCGGCGGTCTCCGCGCCCTCCTCGCTCGCCGCCGAGCTGGCCGAGGACTCCGGTCTGACCCTGATCGGCTTCCTGCGCGGTGCGTCGATGAACGTGTACGCCGGTGCGGACCGGCTCGTGCGGCGGGACCGTACCGAGGCCCCGGCCTGACCGAGCCTAGGCTCCTTTTCGCGCGGTTGTGGCTTCCTTGGTCCCTGTCCTCCTGGATACTGCCGGTAACGGCGGTATGTCGGATATGGCTGGAGGCCGCATGAGTCGAGACGACGGACACCGGGGCGCCGGACGGACGGTCACGCCCACCGGCGCCACCGGGATCGACCTGACCCTGACCGTCAACGGAGCCCTCCGCGACCTGCGGATCGACAACCGGGTCACCCTGCTCGACGCGCTCCGCGACGAAGTCGGGCTGACCGGCACCAAGAAGGGCTGTGACCAGGGTGCCTGCGGGGCCTGCACGGTGCTGGTCGACGACCGGCGGGTGCTGGCCTGCCTGACGCTGGCCGCCCAGTGCGAGGGCCGGCGGGTGACCACGATCGAGGGACTCGCCGAGGACGGGCGACGGCACCCGCTCCAGGACGCCTTCCTGCGCCACGACGGCTTCCAGTGCGGCTACTGCACCCCCGGCCAGATCATGTCGGCGGTCGCCCTGCTCCGGGAGGGCCGAGCCGGCAGCGACGAGGAGATCCGCGAGTTCATGAGCGGCAACATCTGCCGCTGCGGCGCCTACCCGAACATCCTCGCCGCGATCCGCGAGGTCGCCCGTGAGGCGGTGGGATAGCCGTGCGCCCGTTCGAGTACCTGCGCCCCGACGACGTGGGCGCGGCGGTGGCGCTGGTCAGTGCCGACCCCGCCGCGCAGTACCTGGCCGGCGGCACCACCCAGGTCGACCTGATGCTCAAGGACGGCATCCTCGACCCCGAGCGGCTGGTCGACATCACCCGGCTGCCGCTGCACGGGATCACCGCGGACGACCGGACGCTGCGGGTCGGCGCGCTGACGACGATGGAGGAACTGGCGGCCGACCCCACCGTGGCCCGCCGCCTCCCGCTGGTCCGGACGGCACTGCTCGCCGGGGCCTCGGCCCAACTGCGCAACATGGCGACGATCGGCGGCAACCTGTTGCAGCGCACCCGGTGCCGGTACTTCCGGGATCCGACCGTGCCGGACTGCAACAAACGGCGACCATCGTCGGGCTGCGCCGCGATCACCGGCGCGGCGGCCCGGATGCACGCCATTCTCGGCGCGGGCGAGACCTGCATCGCCCTGCACGCCTCGGACCTCTGCGTACCGCTGGTGGCGCTGGACGCCGTGGTGGAGGTACGCGGTGTCGACGGCGGGCGGCGGATCCCGCTGACCGAGTTCTACGTCCTGCCCGGCGAGCGGCCGGACGTCGAGACCGTACTGCGGCACGGCGACCTGGTCACCGGGGTGGAGGTGCCGCTACTCCCATCGACGGCCCGGTCGCTCTACCTGAAGGTGCGTGACCGCGCCTCCTACGAGTTCGCGCTCGTCTCGGTGGCCGCCGTGCTGACCGTGGAGGACGGGACGATCACCGAGGCCCGGGTCGGGCTCGGGGGCGTCGGGACGGTTCCCTGGCGGGCCCGGGCCGCCGAGGCGGTGCTGACCGGCGCGGCGGCGACCACCGCGACCTACCGGTGGGCGGCCGAGGCCGAGATCCACGACCCGTTCACCGTGCCGGGTACGGCGTTCAAACCGGAGCTGGCCAGACGGACGATGGTCCGGGCGCTGGAGACCGTCGTGGGGGACCGGCCATGACCATGACGGAACCGACGCGGGTGGTCGGGGCCGGACTGGACCGGGTCGACGGACCGTTGAAGGTGGCCGGCGCGGCGCCGTACCCGTCGGACGTCAGGTATCCGGCGATGGCGCACGCCGCGCTGGTCCGGTCCACCGTCGCCGCCGGCCGGATCGCCGCGATCGACACCGCCGCCGCCGAGGCGCTGCCCGGGGTGCTGGCGGTGCTCACCCACCACAACGCCCCACGGCTGCGGCCGGGGCCGGAGAACAACCTCGGACCGACCCCGCCGCCACCGCTGCAGGACGACCGGATCCTGCACAACGGGCAGTACGTGGCGGTGGTGGTCGCCGAGCAGGCGTACCAGGCGACGGACGCGGCCCGGTCCGTCACCGTCACGTACGAGCGGGCCGAGGCCGCCCTGGACATCGACGACGACCGGGGCGAGTTGAAGATCGACCCGTTCGGTTTCGACGGCGGACGGGGTGACCTCGACGCCGGACTGGCCGCCGCGGACGTGGTGCACGAGGCGACGTACACCACGGCGGAGAACACCAACAACCCGTTGGGGCTCTTTGCGACCGTGGCGGCCTGGGACGGCGACCGGGTCACCGTGCACGACTCCACCCAGTGGACGTCCAACGTGCGTACGACTTTGGCCCAGGTGTTCGGTCTGCCGGAGGAGGCGGTCCGGGTCTACGCGAAATACGTCGGCGGCGGCTTCGGGTCGGGGCTGCGGGTGTGGCCGCACACCGTGCTGGCGGTGCTCGCCGCCCGGGTCGTCGGGCGGCCGGTGAAGCTGGTGCTCTCCCGCCCGGAGATGTTCACCGGGGTCGGCCACCGGCCCAACACCGTGCAGCGGATCCGGATCGGCGCCCGCCGGGACGGTGGGCTGGTCGCCCTCGACCACGAGGCCGTGCAGACCGTCGCGATGGAGGACGAGAACCCGGAGCCGGTCGCGGCGGTCAGCGCCAACGCGTACGCCTGCCCGAACGTGCGGTACCGGGACCGGCAGCGGCGGCTGCACATCCCGTGCCCGGGGTCGATGCGCGCGCCGGGGGAGGCGCAGGGCAACTTCGGGCTGGAGTCGGCAATCGACGAACTCGCCCACCGGCTCGGGATGGACCCGCTGGAGCTCCGGTTGCGCAACTACGCCGAGGTCCAGCCGCAGTACGGCCTGCCCTGGTCGAGCAAGGCGCTGCGCGAGTGCTACACGGTCGGGGCGGACCGGTTCGGCTGGTCGCGGCGGGACCCACGGATCGGTGCCATGCGGGACGGCCGGTGGCGGGTCGGTTACGGCATGGCCGGGGTGAGCTACCTCTGGTGGCAGATGCCGTGCGCGGCGCGGGCCACGATCAGCCGGGACGGCACCGGCTACGTCCGCAGCGCCGCGACCGACATCGGCACCGGGACCTACACGGTGATGTGGCAGCTCTCGGCCGAACTGCTCGGACTGGACCCGGACCGGGTCCGGTTCGACCTGGGCGACTCGGACATGCCACCCGCACCGCAGGCGGGCGGGTCGGGGCTGACCGGTGCGCTGGGCAATGCGGTGTACGACAGCTGCCGCAATCTCCTGCGGCGTTTCCTCGACCGGGTCGCCGACGATCCTGGCTCGCCGCTGCGCCGCTGCACCGTGGACGACGTCGCGGTCAGCGGTGGGCGGATCCACCACCGGACCGACCCGCGGCGGGGGGAGAGCTATGTCGCGATCCTGGAACGGCACCGGCTCGACGAGCTGACCGCCGACGGGGCGAGCAGCCCGCCCGAGGCCCAGCAGGTCGGGATGGCACCGGCCGGGGCCTTCGCGGCCAAGTTCGTGGAGGTGCACGTCGATTCCGAACTGGGGCTGATCCGGATACCCCGGGTGTTGTCGGTGGTCGACGGCGGGCGGATCCTCAACGAGAAGCTGGCCCGTAGCCAGATCATCGGCGCCACGGTGGGCGGGATCGGCCAGGCGCTGTTCGAGGAGACCCGCACCGACGCCCGGACCGGGCGGGTGGCGAACGCCAACCTCGGCGACTACCTCGTCCCGGTGCAGGCCGACATCGGTGACCTGGACGTCGTTTTTGTCGGTGGTCCGGACCGGCTGACCCCGGTCGGTACCAAGGGGGTCGGCGAGGTGGGCCTGCCGGGGACGGCCGCCGCGATCGCCAACGCGGTCCACCACGCGACCGGGGTACGGATCCGGTCCCTGCCCATCACACTCGAACAGCTGATCGCCCCGAGCTGATCGGCTCGGGCTGATCGGCTCGGGCTGACCGGCCCGGCGGGGTGGCGGCGGACGTGGGGCCGGTCGGGGTCCGGGCGGAGGTGTCGGTCTCCGCCCGGACCTGCGCCGACCGGCGCGGTGGCGCCGGAGCCCGCCTGCCGAGTTCGGCGGGCGCCGGCCGCTCGCGGTCGGTCAGCGCGCGAGCAACGTCTCCCGCATCAGCGCGGCGGTCTCGGACGGCGTCCGGCCGACCCGCACCCCGACCGCCTCCAACGCCTCCTGCTTGGCCACCGCCGTCCCGGAGGAGCCGGAGACGATCGCGCCGGCGTGCCCCATCGTCTTGCCCTCCGGGGCGGTGAAGCCGGCGACGTAGCCGACCACCGGCTTGCTGATGTGCTCCCGGATGTAGTCGGCGGCCCGCTCCTCGGCGTCGCCACCGATCTCGCCGATCATCACGATCGCGTCGGTCTCCGGGTCGTCCTCGAACGCCTGCAGGCAGTCGATGTGGGTGGTGCCGACGATCGGGTCGCCGCCGATGCCGACGCAGGTGGAGAAGCCGAAGTCGCGCAGTTCGTACATGAGCTGGTAGGTGAGGGTGCCGCTCTTGCTGACCAGCCCGATCCGCCCCCGCTTGGTGATGTCGGCCGGAATGATCCCGGCGTTGGACTGGCCGGGACTGATCAGTCCGGGACAGTTCGGCCCGATGATCCGGGTACGGTTCCCGGCCGCGCTCGCGTACGCCCAGAAGGTCGCGGTGTCGTGCACCGGGATCCCCTCGGTCAGCACCACGGCGAGGCCGAGTTCGGCGTCGACCGCCTCGATCACCGCCGCCTTGGCGAACCGGGGCGGTACGAAGACCACGGTGACGTCGGCGCCGGTGGCCTGGACCGCCTCGGCGCAGTTGTTGAAGACCGGGATGTCGTCGACCTGCTGGCCGCCCTTGCCCGGGGTGACCCCGGCGACGATGTTGGTGCCGGCGGCGACCATCCGCCGGGTGTGCTTCGTGCCCTCGGTACCGGTGATGCCCTGCACCAGCACCCTGCTCTTCTCGGTAAGGAAGATTGCCATCGTGCTCACGCCCCCTTGCCGGCGAGTTCGGCGGCGAGCCGCGCCGCGCCGTCCATCGTGTCCACGGTCCGTACGCCCTCCAGCGCGGCCTCGGCGAGGATCCGCCGGCCCTGCGCCGCGTTGTTGCCGTCCAGCCGGACGACCAGTGGTTTGGTGATCGTCTCGCCCCGGGCGGTGAGCAGCCCGACCGCCTGGACGATGCCGTTGGCGACGGCGTCGCAGGCGGTGATCCCGCCGAAGACGTTGACAAAAACGCTCCGGACGTCGGGGTCGCCGAGGATGATCTCGAGCCCGTCGGCCATCACCTCGGCGGAGGCGCCGCCGCCGATGTCGAGGAAGTTGGCGGGTCGTACCCCGCCGTACTCCTCACCGGCGTAGGCGACCACGTCGAGGGTGCTCATCACCAGGCCGGCGCCGTTGCCGATCACCCCGACCTGGCCGTCGAGCTTGACGTAGTTGAGGTGCTTCTCGGTGGCCCGGACCTCGAGCGGGTCGGTGGCGCTGTTGTCGACGAACTCCCCGTGGCCGGGCTGGCGGAACCGGGCGTTGCCGTCCAGGGTCACCTTGCCGTCCAGGGCCCGGACGGTGCCGTCGGCGAGCCGGGCCAGCGGGTTGATCTCGACCAGGGTGGCGTCCTCCTTGCGGAACACGTCCCAGAGCCGGACCAGGATGTCGACCACGGCACCCCGTACCTCGTCGGGCAGGTCGGCGTCGGCGACCAGCCGGCGTGCGGTGTCGGGGTCGAGGCCACGGGCCGGGTCCACGTGCAACCGGGCGAGTGCCTCCGGGTTCTCGGCCGCCACCTGTTCGATGTCGACGCCGCCCTGCCGGGAGACCATCGCCAGGAAGGCCCGCTGCGAGCGGTCGAGCAGCAGTGAGGCGTAGTACTCGTCGACGATCTCGCTGGCCTCGGTGACCAGCACCTTGTGCACGGTGTGGCCCTTGATGTCCATGCCGAGGATCGCGCTCGCGACCTCCCGGGCCCCGTCCGGTCCGTCGGCCAGCTTCACCCCGCCGGCCTTGCCCCGGCCGCCGGTCTTCACCTGGGCCTTGACCACCACCCGGCCGCCGATCTCGGCGGCCGCGGCGTACGCCTCGTCAGGGGTGGTGGCGACGCGGTTCCGGCTGACCGGTACGCCGTGTTTGGCGAACAGTTCCTGTGCCTGGTGCTCGAACAGATCCACCGGGTCTCCCTTCTCTTCGACCTCTTGGTGGTGGTTGGTCCCGCTCGCGGGTGTACGTCGACCGGGATCGGACATCGGGATCGGAGGTGGAACGTGGAACCGAGCGGCGGGTCCGCCGACGGGGGGAGTGGGGTCGGACGCCGGTGCCGGGCCGTGGCCGTCCCGGCGAACCGGGGGGCAGGTCCGTCCGCGCCGCCGGGCGGGAGTCCGGTCTGCCGGCCCGCCGGGCGGTCACGCGGAAAACGTCTTGCTACCCCCTAGACACTCCGCTGTTACATGCGCCACGATATTGCCTACCCCATACGGTATGCAATCCTCGAAGGTGGGCGGAGATCCGGACGTCGGACCGCGACAGTGGTCACACAACGGATCCCTCGCACCACGATCGGCAACGCATGGCGCGGCGCGTACAGGAGGTTCGCTCATGGGTAAGGCACTGGAGGGCGTACGGGTCCTCGACATGACGCACGTACAGTCCGGTCCCTCGTCCACACAACTGTTGGCGTGGCTGGGCGCGGACGTCATCAAGCTGGAGGCGCCCGGACAGGGGGACATCACCCGTGGCCAGCTCCGCGACCTCCCCGACGTGGACAGCCTCTACTTCACGATGCTGAACGCCAACAAGCGGAGCATCACCCTGAACATGAAGCACGAGCAGGGCAAGGAGGTCTTCACCAAGCTGGTGTCCGAGGTGGACATCCTGGTGGAGAACTTCGGCCCCGGCGTCGTCGAACGGTTCGGCTTCCCCTGGGAGCGGCTGCAGGAGATCAACCCCGGTCTCATCTACGCCTCCATCAAGGGCTTCGGCCCCGGGCGGTACGCCAACTTCAAGGCCTACGAGGTGATCGCCCAGGCGATGGGCGGCTCGATGAGCACCACCGGCTTCGAGGACGGCCCGCCGACCGCCACCGGCGCGCAGATCGGCGACTCCGGCACCGGCATCCACCTGGTGGCCGGCATCCTCGCCGCGCTCTACCAGCGCACCCACAGCGGACGCGGCCAGCGCGTCCAGGTCGCCATGCAGGACGCGGTGCTCAACCTGTGCCGGGTCAAGCTCCGGGACCAGCAGCGGCTGGCCCACGGCCCGCTCGGCGAGTACCCGAACGAGAGCTTCGGCGACGAGGTCCCACGCTCCGGCAACGCCTCCGGCGGCGGCCAGCCCGGCTGGGCGGTGCGCTGCGCCCCCGGCGGCCCGAACGACTACATCTACGTCATCATCCAGCCGGTCGGCTGGAAGCCGATCTGTGAACTGATCGGCCGCCCCGAACTGGCCGACGACCCGGCCTGGAACACCCCGCAGGTGCGCCTGAACAAGCTCGACAAGGCGTTCGCGCTGATCGAGGAGTGGACGGAGAAGCACACCAAGTGGGAGGTCATGGAAAAGCTCAACGCACACAACATCCCGTGCGGGCCGATCCTGTCGACCAAGGAGCTGATCGAGGACGAGACCCTCGCCGAGCTGGGCTCGGTGGTGGAGGTCGCGCACCCGACCCGGGGCACGTACAAGACGGTCGGCAACCCGCTCAAGCTCTCCGACTCGCACGTCGAGATCGAGCGCTCGCCGCTGCTCGGTGAGCACACCGCGCAGGTCCTGGCCGAGCTCGGTTACGACGAGCGGCAGGTCGGCGAGCTGCGCGCCGCCGGCGCCGTCTGAGGCCCGCGACCGCCGACCGAACCAGACCCGCCCGCCGTAACCGGCGGAATGTGACGTCCCTAAGGAGACGACAGAGAATGCCAGTGAACGACAGCAGCTACGACCGCGAGGCCGTACGGCGGGTGCTCGACCAGGTGAAGGCCGAGGGCCGGACCTCGCTGACCGCGCCCGAGGGCCGGCTGGTGGTGGAGGCGTACGGGATCAGCACTCCCGGCGAGGGCCTGGCGACCAGCGCCGACGAGGCGGTGGCGCTGGCCGGACGGATCGGTCTGCCGGTGGTCCTGAAGATCGTGTCGCCGGACATCCTGCACAAGACCGAGGCCGGCGGGGTGCTGGTCGGACTGCACACCGCCGAGGCGGTCGCGGCCGGCTACCAGACGATCATCGACAACGCCCGGGCGTACCGGGCCGACGCCACGATCGTCGGAGTCCAGGTGCAGCAGCAGCTCGACTCCGGCCACGAGGTCATCGTCGGTACGGTCACCGACCAGACCTTCGGCAAGGTGGTGGCGTTCGGCCTCGGCGGCGTGCTGGTCGAGGTGCTCAAGGACGTCACCTTCCGGCTCGCCCCGACCGACACCACGACCGCGCTGTCGATGATCGACGGGATCGCCTCCGCCGAGATCCTGCGCGGCGTACGCGGTGCCGAGCCGGCCAACCGGGAGATCCTCGCCGACCTCATCGTCCGGGTCTCCGACCTGGTCACCGACTTCCCGGAGCTGGCCGAGGTCGACCTCAACCCGGTGCTGGCCACCTCGACCGGCGCCACCGCGGTCGACGTACGGATCCTGATCGACGAGGAGGCCGCGAAGCAGCCGGAGCGGTTCTCCGAGGAGGAGATCCTGGCCAGCATGAACCGGATCATGCGGCCCGCCTCGGTCGCGGTGATCGGGGCCTCCGCCGAGGCCGGCAAGATCGGCAACTCGGTGATGAAGAACCTGGTCAACGGCGGCTACCAGGGCGAGATCTACCCGATCAACCCGAAGGCCACCGAGATCCTGGACCGCAAGGCGTTCAGGAGCATCGCCGACGTACCCGGCCCGGTGGACGTCGCGATCTTCGCCATCCCGGCCAAGTTCGTACCGGCCGCGCTCGAGGAGGTCGGCGCCAAGGGCGTCGCCGGGGCGATCCTGATCCCGTCCGGCTTCGGCGAGACCGGCAACCACGAGCTGCAGGCCGAGGTGGTGGCGATCGCCCGCCGGCACGGGGTACGCATCCTCGGACCGAACATCTACGGCTACTACTACACGCCGGAGAACCTGTCGGCGACCTTCTGCACCCCGTACGACGTCAAGGGCGGAGTCGCGCTCACCTCGCAGAGCGGCGGCATCGGGATGGCGATCCTCGGCTTCAGCCGCTCCGCGCAGATGGGGGTCTCCTCGATCGTCGGGGTCGGCAACAAGTCCGACATCGACGAGGACGACCTGCTCACCTTCTTCGAGAGCGACCCGAACACCCAGCTGGTCGCCATGCACCTCGAGGACCTGAAGGACGGCCGGGGCTTCGCCGAGACCGCCCGCCGGGTGTCGAAGACCAAGCCGGTGATCGTGCTCAAGGCCGGCCGCACCTCGATGGGCGCCCGGGCGGCCAGCTCGCACACCGGTGCGCTCGCCGGTGACGACAAGGTCTACGACGACATCCTCCGCTCCAACGGCGTGATCCGCGCCCCCGGCCTCAACGACCTGCTGGAGTACGCCCGCGGAATTCCGCTGCTGCCCACCCCGCAGGGCGAGAACGTCGTCATCATCACCGGCGCCGGAGGCTCCGGGGTGCTGCTCTCCGACGCCTGCGTCGACAACGGGCTCACCCTGATGGAGATCCCGGCCGACCTCGACGAGGCGTTCCGGAAGTTCATCCCGCCGTTCGGCGCGGCCGGCAACCCGGTGGACATCACCGGCGGCGAGCCGCCGTCGACGTACCGCAACACCGTCGCGCTCGGCCTGTCCGACCCCCGGATCCACTCGCTGATCCTCGGCTACTGGCACACCATCGTCACCCCGCCGATGGTCTTCGCCGAGCTGGTCGTCGACGTGGTCAACGAGTTCCGGGCCAAGGGCATCCACAAGCCCGTCGTCGCCTCGCTCGCCGGCGACGTCGAGGTGGAGCAGGCCAGCGAACACCTCTACCGGCACGGGATCGTCGCCTACCCGTACACCACGGAGAAGCCGGTCGCCGTGCTCGGTGCCAAGTACCGGTGGGCACGCTCCGCCGGTCTGCTCGGTGGTTGACCGGGCGACCGTCGCACCAACGGACCTTTCCCGACCCGGTCCGTCGCGGCGACCGCCGCGACGGACCCACCGGAAGGTCGGGGAAGGTCCGATGCACATCCGCTACACCACACCAGGCAGTTGGAGGGGCCACTAGCCTCACGGCGACCCGCTCCGCGGCCAGGGGTCGAAGGACACATGCACGTCGGGTCCGGCTCCGTCCACCGGATTCGTGTCGTCGGAAGTCCCTAGGAGGTCCAGCGTGGACGCTTCGAACCGCCCTGCCCACAGCCAGTCGACAAGTAGTACGCCTGCGACATCCGGCACCACAGAGATCCCCGACCAGCGCTCCGGCGCAGGCGGGGGCACCGCCACCGAAACCCGGGTGTGGCGGGCCGGCAAGCTCGAACCGATGCCGATCCGCGAACTCCCCAAGGCGCCACCCTCGGTCCACCTGCTCGGCCCGACCGTGTTCCTCGTCGCGCTCGGCGTGGGCATGGGCGAGTCGTACATGTGGCCCCGGCTGGTCCTGATCTTCGGGCCGGAGATCCGGTGGCTGTTCCTGATCGGCGTCACCCTCCAGGCGTTCGTGATGCTGGAGATGGCCCGGTACGCGATGGCCACCGGCGAGAGCATCTTCTTCGGCGCCGCCCGGGTCTTCAAACCACTGATGTGGTTCTTCTTCAGCGTGGCGATCCTGGTCTACATCTGGCCGGGGCACCTCTCCACCGGTGCCGCCGCGTTCGAACAGGTGACCGGCATACCCTGGACAGTATCCGCGTGTGTGGGTCTGATCCTGGTCGGCATCGTGTTCAGCCTCGCCAAGGTGATCTACCCGCTGCTGGAGAGCCTGCTCGGCATCCTGATCGGTGTCCTGGTGATCGGCACCGCGGTGGCCGCCTCGATCGTCGGCCAGTGGAGCGACGTCACCGAGACCCTCGGCGGCATGTTCCACTTCGGCTACCTGCCGGACGAGGCGATGTCGGCGACCTGGTTCCCGGTCATCGTCGGCGCGATCGCCTTCGCCGGCCCGTCCGGCATGCAGCAGATGTGGTACACGCTGCACCTGCGGGACTCCGGCGCCGGCATGGGCGCGCACATCCCAAAGATCCGGGGCCTGCGGCACGCCGGTGAGCAGGAGGTCATGCCGTCGCGTGGCTTCATGTTCGACACCGACAACCCGGAGGAGATGAAGAAGTGGAAGGGCTGGCGGCGGTGGGTCACCTTCGACGCCCTGCTGCTCTTCTGGGGTGTGACGATGCTGGTCACCATCTCGTTCACCGTGCTGGCCCAGACCGCGGTCCGGGAGAACCCGAGCGTCGGTGACGTGATCCGGGACGGCGAGCGGGAGGCGGCGCTGAGTGCGATGGCGGAGGCCTTCGCCTCGGCCGGAGCCCCGGTGCTGCACGGCATCTTCCTCGGATTCATCGCGCTGATCGGTCTCAACGCCACCCTGGGGCTGTTCGACTCGTTCTCCCGGGGCCAGGCGGACATGACGTACCACTTCGTCCCGGGGGCCAAGCGGTTCAGCATGTCGAAGCTGTACGCCGGCTTCCTCTGGGGCGTGATCGTCTTCGGCATCCTGATCCTCAACTTCGGTCCCGCGGACGGCCCGGGTGCGATCCTCGACATCCTGGCCTTCCTGTCCACCTTCGCGATGGGCGCGTACTGCGTCGTGCTGCTGCTGGTGAACAACCTGATGCTGCCGAAGAAGATCCGACCGAACATCTTCCAGAACCTGGTGATCGGCTTCGGTGCGACGTTCTACCTCGGCATGCTGATCTACAGCCTCGTCCGCTTCGGCGTGGTCATCGACTAGACGGAAACGAGGACCTGTGATGACTGCTGACCGTCTACGGCAGCTGACCGAACTCGCCACGCCGGGGGCCGCGATCGGGCTTCTCGGCGGGCTGGCCACCGCCGGAATGGCCCTGATCGCCGGCCAGTCCGGTGGCTGGGCCCTGGCCGCCGGCCTCGGCCTCGGCCTACCGCTGGCGCTGGCCGGTGCCGGGTACGGGCTGCTGCAGGCGCGCGGCGTCCTGTCGCCCGGGGTGTTCGCCCCGGCGGCGCTCTTCTGGCTGGTGGCGTTCCCGATCGCCCGGCTGCTGCACGAGGTGCTGGCCGGCCTGCTTCTCGCAGGCCGGCCGGCCCTGCCGCCGGACGTCCTCGGGTTCCTCGTCTACCAGGCGATCGTCAGTCTCGGTTTCGCCATCGGGTTCAGTTGGCTGCACGAGCGGATCGCGCCGTACTGGCTGCGTCGGATCCGGCACCGCAACCCCGCCGCCGACCGGCTGTACGGCTTCTACCTCCGGCACGCCGAGGCGCAGTACCGGGCCCGGGAGAGCCGACGGCGGACCCGGGCGACCGCCCGCGCGACGGGCCGACCGGCCCTGTTTCGAACTGGCCCCAAGGAGTAGTTCATGAACCTACCGGTCTGGGTGTGGGCCGTCACGATCGGCGGCTTCCTCGTGATGATCGCCTTCGACTTCTACCTGGTCGCCCGTAATCCACGTGACCCGTCCTTCCGGGAGTGCGTCGCCTGGGTGAGCTTCTACGTACTGGCGGCGGTCGTCTTCGGGTTCGTGATCATGGGAACCCAGGGCACGTCGTACGGCGGGCAGTTCTTCGCCGGCTGGCTCACCGAGTACTCGCTGAGCGTCGACAACCTGTTCGTCTTCGTCATCATCATGAGCCGGTTCGCGGTACCCCTGAAATACCGGCAGAAGGTGCTGCTGATCGGCATCGTGCTGGCGCTGCTGATGCGGGCCGTCTTCATCGCGGCCGGCGCCCAGGCCATCACCCGGTTCGACTGGCTGTTCTACATCTTCGGCGCGTTCCTGATCTACACCGCGATCAAGCTGGTCGGTCCGCAGCACGAGGACGAGTTCTCCGAGAACGTCGCGCTGCGGACGATGAAGCGGATCCTGCCGACCACCGACGGCTACCGTGGCTCGTCGGTGCTGGCCAGGGTGGACGGGCGGATGATGGTGACGCCGATGCTGATCGTCATGATCGCCATCGGTACCACCGACCTGCTGTTCGCCCTGGACTCCATTCCGGCGATCTTCGGCCTGACCCAGGAGCCGTACCTGGTCTTCACCGCGAACACCTTCGCGTTGATGGGCCTACGGCAGCTCTACTTCCTGATCGGCGGGCTGCTGGACCGGCTGGTGTACCTCAGCAAGGGGCTGGCGATCATCCTGGCCTTCATCGGGGTGAAGCTGGTGATGGAGGCCCTGCACCATGACGGCGTCTCCTGGGCGCCGGAGGTGCCGATCGCCGTCTCGCTCGGGGTCATCCTCGGGACCCTGGTGGTCACCACGGTGGCGAGCCTGGCGGTGTCCCGGCGGGAGCAGCGGCAACGGCCGACCGCCGCCACGGAGGGTACGGAGGCGGATATCGCCGACGCCCCCGATCCGGTGGCGGCGGAGCGGGACAAGGTCTGAGGCGGGACGAGGTCCGTACCGGATGCTCGGTCAGGCCGCGCACCGGCGGCCTGACCGAGCTGCCCGTCAGACCTTGAGCAGGTCCTCCTCCGAGGCGGAGCCCCGGAGGAAGCGCTCGATCTCCTCGTCGCTCGGCCGGGCGGCCCGACGCTGGTTCTCCAGCGCGGCGGCCAGGCCGAGGCCGAGGGAGCGGCCGTCGGCCGGGAAACCGGTCGGCAGGGCCAGGCGGTCGCTCAGGCGGGTCAGGGAACGCGAGAACGTTCGCCAGGTGGTCATGACATCACCCCTGATTGATTGGTCTTCCCGGGAAACGACGCTTCCCGGGACTGTGCGCACCGGACCGGCGGCGTTGCGCCGTACGGGTCGGTGGTCCGGCAGGACACCCGGATGTGCCTGGTGGGGCCGGGCACACTCCGGGTCGCCGGGTTTGCCGTCGCCACGTTCTCCTCGGGTGGCGGCGGGGTCTGTCGCCGGATCGGCCGTGAACGGGGGATACCCGCGACGACCGGACGGGGCCGCGGCGTTGCGTCCCGGATCGGTGGTGTCAACGGTACGGTTCGCCTCCTGTGTGGAGCTACCCGGTGTCGTTCCACCACAAACCTGCTCAGTGCTCGTCCTGTCCGTTGACAGGTCCCATGTTGTGCGCTTCCAGGATACCGCCTGCGGTATACAAAAGACGATCTAGTGACCAAAGCCACCGCCGGGACCGTCGCGTTCCCCGTGACCAGGCCGGCACTGGCGGGCCGGCGGCTGCCCGGAAAACGTGCCTGCTACCCCCTAGACACTCCGCTGTTACATGGTCCACGATTATTGCCTACCCCATACGGTATGCAATTCTGGGGACGGCGAGGGGGAGGGTGTCGGTCGACCCCGACGGCCGGCGTCTGGATTGCATATGCATACAGCGGTCGCATGACCACGATGGAGGACTCTGATCATGACCATCGCTTCCGTCCGGGAATCAGAAGCTGACGGCGCCGTAGGTGCGAAGAAACTCACCGACGGAATCCATCTGGTCGTCGACGCGCTCAAGCTCAACGAGGTCGACGCCATCTACGGCGTCGTCGGCATCCCGATCACCGACCTGGCCCGCCTGGCACAGGCGTCCGACATCCGGTTCATCGGCTTCCGGCACGAGAGCGCCGCCGGGCATGCGGCGGCCGCGGCCGGCTTCCTGACAAAAAAGCCGGGAATTTGCCTGACCGTCTCCGCGCCGGGCTTCCTCAACGGGCTGGTGGCCCTCGCCAACGCCACCGTGAACTGCTTCCCCATGGTGCAGATCTCCGGATCCAGCGAGCGGCACCTGGTCGATCTGCAGCGGGGCGACTACGAGGAGATGGACCAGCTGGCGGCGGCCCGACAGTTCGCCAAGGCGGCATACCGCGTACACCGGGCCGAGGACATCGGCCGCGGCGTGGCCCGCGCGATCCGTACCGCCGTCTCCGGACGACCGGGCGGCGTCTACCTCGACATTCCGGCGGCGGTCCTCGGCGAGGTCATCGACGCGGACCTGGGCGCGGCGTCGCTGTGGCAGGTCGTCGACCCGGCACCGCGTCAGCTGCCGGAACCCGCGGCCCTGGACCGCGCCATCGAACTGCTCGCGAACGCCGAGCGGCCGCTCGTCGTGCTCGGCAAGGGCGCCGCGTACGCGCAGGCGGACGAGCAGGTCCGCGAGTTCGTCGAGCGTACCGGGGTGCCCTACCTGCCCATGTCGATGGCGAAGGGGCTGCTGCCCGACGACCACCCGCAGTCGGTGGCCAGCACCAGGTCGCTGGCACTGCGCCGGGCCGACGTCGTGATGCTCGTCGGCGCGCGGCTGAACTGGCTGCTCGGACACGGCGACGCGCCGCAGTGGGACCCGGACGCCAAGTTCATCCAGGTGGACATCGCCAGCACCGAGTTGGACAGCAACCAGCCCATCGCGGCGCCGCTCGTCGGTGACGTCGGTTCGGTGCTGCAGGCCCTGATCGATCGGACCAAACCCGGCCAGATCACGGTCCCGGCCCAGTGGCGCGACGAGCTCTCGGCCCGCTCCGCGGCGAACGTCGACAAGATGGCGAAGCGCCTCAAGGCCGCCGAGACGGCACATCCGATGAAGTTCCTGGGCGCGCTGCAGGCCATCCGCGACGTCCTGGCGGAGAACCCGCGGGCGTACGTCGTCAACGAGGGTGCGAACGCGCTGGACCTGGCCCGTAACACCATCGGTATGTCGGTGCCGCGACACCGCCTGGACAGCGGCACCTGGGGCGTGATGGGCATCGGCATGGGGTTCGCGATCGCCGCCGCGGTCGAGAGCGGAGACCCGGTCGTCGCCATCGAGGGCGACAGCGCGTTCGGCTTCAGCGGCATGGAGATCGAGACGATCTGCCGCTACAACCTGCCCATCGTCACGGTGGTGCTGAACAACAGCGGCGTCTACCGCGGCGACGAGGCGTCACCGTCGGCAGACCCGGCACCGACCGCCCTCACGGCCCGCCACGACGTCATGATCAGCGCTTTCGGGGGCAAGGGCTATCGGGCGACGACGCCGGCGGAGGTCACCGCCGCGCTGCGCGAGGCCCTGGCGGCGCGGCGGCCCGCGCTCATCGACTGCGTCATCGACCCCGCCGACGGGACCGAGAGTGGCAACATCGCCCACCTCAACCCGAAGGGCATCACGGTCCAGCGCTGAGGACGACCGGCTGTCCTGTGTTCCACGGTGCGCCCCGGTGACCGGGGCGCACCGCACCGTCGGCGTCGGCGTGGACGGCGTCGGACATCTCGCTCAGGCGCCCCGGTGAGCAACGCCCCTTCGCCGCGACGAACCCGCGGTGCGGGTGAGCGGCCGGCCGATGCGCGACCGTGGTCAAGAACGGAGGGCTCGGATCCCCATGTACACAGTCACCGACCCAGCGACGGGTGAACTGGTCGAGAAGATCGAGAACGCGACCGAGGAGGAGGTCCGGGAAGCGATCGACCGCGTCCACCATGGGTACCTGTCGTGGCGGCGCCGGTCGGTCGCCGAGCGGGCCACCATCGTGTCGAGGGCGGCGGACCTGTTCGCCGAGCGCGCCGACGAACTGGCGGCGATCATGACGCTGGAGATGGGCAAGCGGATCAACGAGGGTCGCGGCGAGATCGGCGTGGTCGTCGACATCTTCCGGTACTACGCCGACAACGGCCCCGCGCTGTTGGCCGACGAGCCACTGGAGATCAGGGGCGGCAGGGCCGTCATCACCAAGAACCCCATCGGGGCGCTGCTCGGGGTCATGCCGTGGAACTTCCCCTGCTACCAGATCGCCCGGTTCGCGGCGCCGAACCTGGTCCTCGGCAACACCATCCTGCTGAAACACGCCTCGATCTGCCCCCGGTCGGCGGCCGCGTTCGAACGGGTACTGCACGACGCCGGAGTGCCGGAGGACGCGTACGTGAACATCTTCGCGTCCAGCAGGCAGATCCCCGGGATCCTCGCGGACCCCCGCATCCAGGGCGTCTCCCTGACCGGCAGCGAGCGGGCCGGCATCTCGGTCGCCGCCGAGGCCGGGAAGCATCTGAAGAAGGTCGTCCTGGAACTCGGCGGGTCCGACCCGCTGGTCCTGCTGGACACCGACGACATGGACCGGACGGTGAAGGCGACCGCCACCGCCCGGATGCGCAACTGCGGCCAGTCGTGCAACTCGCCGAAGCGGATGATCGTGCTCGCCGACATCTACGAGGAGTTCGTCGACCGGTTGACCAAGCACGTGGCCGAGACCTTCGTACCCGGCGACCCCCGCGACCCCGCGACGAAGTTGCCGCCGCTGGCGTCGGTCGCGGCGGCCGACGAGGTGGCCGGTCAGATCGAGAAGGCGGTCCAGCAGGGCGCCACACTACGCACCGGCGGGCGTCGCATCGACCCGGGCGCCTATCTCGAGGCCACCGTGCTCACCGACGTGACCCCCGAAATGGACGCCTACCACGAGGAGATCTTCGGCCCCGTGGTGGTGGTCTTCCGCGCCCAGACCGAGGAGGAGGCGGTCGCGATCGCGAACGACTCGCCGTTCGGGCTCGGCGCCAGTGTCTGGGGCACCGATCCGGACCGGTTGCGCCGGGTCGCCGAGCAGATCGAGTCCGGCATGGTGTATCTGAACAGCGCCGGTGGCTCGCAGGCCGACCTGCCGTTCGGCGGGATCAAGCGCTCCGGGGTGGGCCGGGAACTCGGCCCGGCCGGCATCGAGGAGTTCATGAACAAGAAGTCCATCCGGCTGTGAGGCCGTGACGACCTGTGAGGCAGTGACGACGGACGAGTAGTCGTCGCACCCGGCCGCGGTCCGGGCGCCGGTCACCCGGTGCCCGGGCCGCGGTCCTGGTTCCGGCCGGCCAGGGCGGCGGCGATCCCGTTGAGCACGTGGTCCAGCCCGTACCGGAAGCGTGCGTCGGGGGACAGGTGCGCGAGCCGCCCCTCGCGGATCGTCCGGTTGAACATCGGGTAGCGGCCGGACGCGACGACGTGTCCGACGTACGGGCCGACGTACTCGCTCATCCACCGCTCGCGGTCCATGCCGGTGTGCCGGGCCTGGTCGAGCCAGCCGATCTCGTCGCGGACGGCGCTGGCGACGTAGTCGCCGACCATGCCGTACAGGCTGGTGATCTCGTCGATGTGCAGGCCGAACCCGTCGAGGGCGCGCAGCGCGAAGTCGTAGACCCGAAGCGAGTGGGGCCCGAGGGTGGGGCGTCGGGCCAGCGTGGCCCGCCACGGGTGACGCAGCCCCACGGCGCGGGACTGGTGCGCCACCAGCGAGAGGTCGGCCCGCCAGTCCCCGCCGGGCCGCTCGGGCAGGTCGATCTCGCCCGTCACCGCGTCCACCATGAGGTCGATCAGGTCGTCGCGTTTCGGCACGTAGCGGTACAGCGACATCGCGCCGGTGCCGAGTTCCTGGGCGATCCGCCGCATGGTCGCCGCGTCCAGCCCCTCGGCGTCCGCGATCCGGATGGCTACCTGGGTGATCTGTGCCCGGCTGTAGCCGGGCCGTCGCCCAGGACCGGACCGCTCGACCCGCTCCGGGGACATCCAGATGCTGGCCCGGCTGTTGTCGGACATCACACCCTCCGTTCTCTTGCGTACATCGTACCCAAATGGCTAGCGTTCATTTCGGGTACGACGTACGCGAATTGTTCCGGGTGCGGCCACACCCCTTCGATCCACTTCCGCCTGAGGAGCAGACATGTCCGACAACCGGCTGAGACTCGCCGTCATCCTGGGCAGTGTCCGGGACGGACGGTTCGGCCCGACCGTGGCCAACTGGTTCGTGGCCGAGGCGCAACGCCGCGACGACGTGCTGGTCGACCTGGTCGACCTGGCCGAGGTGCCGCTCGGTCCGGAGGCGCCGTCGAGGTCGCCGTCGGCACAGACGCTGCGTGCCCTCGGTGTCCTGACCCCACGACTGGCGGCCTCCGATGCCTTCGTCGTGGTGACCCCGGAGTACAACCACAGTTATCCGGCGGCCCTGAAGAACGTGATCGACTGGCACAACGTCCAGTTCCACGCCAAGCCGGTGGCGTTCGTGTCGTACGGCGGGCTCGCCGGCGGACTGCGTGCCGTCGAGCACCTGCGGCTGGTCTTCGCGGAACTCCACGCCGTCACCACCCGGGACACGGTCAGCTTCCACGGTGCCTGGAGCCAGTTCGACGGCGAGGGCAGGCCCAAGGACCCGGAGGGTCCCGCCACCGCCGCCACGACCCTGCTCGACCAGGTGACCTGGTGGGCCCGGGCGCTGAAGCACGCCCGGAGCACCGCCCCCTACCAGGCCTGATCCAGACGCGACAGATCGAGAGGCGAACCAGTCATGAGCACACGTGCCGGCAGGACGGCGCTGGTCACCGGCGGCAGCAGGGGAATCGGCCGGGCGATCGCCCAGCGCCTGGCCCAGGACGGCGCCCGGGTCGCCGTGCACTACGGCAGCAACGCGGCGGCGGCGAAGGAGACCGTCTCGATGATCGAGGGGGCCGGTGGGCAGGCCTTCGCCGTACACGCCGAACTCGGCGTACCCGGGGATGCCGCGGCGCTCTGGGCGGAGTTCGACGCGCAGGCGGACGGGCTGGACATCCTGGTCAACAACGCGGGGATCCTCGGCGACCCGCAGGAGATCGGGGACGTGAGCGACGCCGCCTTCGACCACGTCTTCGCGGTCAACGCCCGGGCACCGTTTTTCATCACCCAGCAGGGACTGCGACGACTGCGGGACGGCGGCCGGATCGTCAACGTCTCCACGATGCTGACCCGCGGTTCCGCGATGCCGAGGTCGATCGTCTACGCCATGTCCAAGGGCGCGCTCGACGTCTTCACCGCGACCCTGGCCAAGCAGTTGGCGCCGCGCGCCATCACCGTCAACACCGTGGCGCCGGGGGTCATCGACACCGACATGCACCAGGGGCGCCTGGTCGGCGACACCCGGGCCTGGTTGTCGTCCCTGTCCCCGATGGGTCGACTGGGTACGGCCGAGGACGTCGCCGACACGGTGGCCTTTCTGGCCTCCGTGGACAGTCGCTGGGTGACCGGCCAGTGGATCGATGTCTCGGGCGGCACCCTGTTGTAACCGGTGCCGCCCGTCAGGCCGGGGAGCCCTTCCACGAACGGGACGCGGAAAGGGCTCCCCGTCAGGCCAGGGCCTCCCGCTCGGCGGCCTCCTTGCGCCGCTGGTGGTAGCTCTCCCGGGTGCGCTCGGTGTGCTTGCGCATCAGCTCGGCGGCCCGCCTACTGTTCCGGCCGGCGATCACCTCGATCAGCGCCGCGTGCTCGTCCCACGCCTCCCGGCCCCGGGACTGGGCGATCGGCGCGTAGTACCACCGGACCCGACGGTCCACCATGGCGATCAGCTCGGCCAGCACCTTGTTGCCGGACATGCTGACCACGTACGCGTGCAGGGCCGCGTTCGCGGCGACCAGGCCGGACTGGTCGTTGTCGCTCAGCGCCTTCTCGCCGGCCGCCTGCAGTTCGTGCAGCCGCTCGACGTGCGCGTCGGTGACGTGCTTCGCGGCCAACCGGGCGGACTCGGTCTCCAGCAGGGTACGGGTGGCCAGCAGTTGGTCGGCCTCCTCCTCGGTGGGTACGTGTACGAAGGCACCGAGAGCCGGGCGCAGGTCGACCCAGCCCTCGCTCTGCAGGCGCTGCAGCGCCTCCCGGACGGGTTGCCGGCTGACGCCGAGTTGGGCGGCGAGCTCGTTCTCGACGAGGTGCTCACCAGGTCGCAGTTCCCGGTTGATGATCATTTCGGCGATGACGTCGTAAACCGCCTGGCGCAGCGGTGCGGGACGCTCCAGCGGTTGCCGGGCGGCCCGGCTCTGGCCGCGGGTGGCGGCGAGCCGGCGGCGCCCGCCGCCGCTGGCGGCTGGCGAGGACGAGCCTCCCCAATCTGTCATCGACTACCTCCGGCCGCGAAAGAACGAATCGGACGCTGCTCGCGTCCGAACCTGGGCTATAGCATACAGTCGCCGACATGCAATGACGTCGCCGGCGGTACGTGACCGCGACGACTTCCGGTGAAATCGACATCCGGTGACCCCGGCCGGGAAGCTTTCCCGGTGGTGCCGTCGGGGCGGACGGCTCGGCCGTCCGCCCCGACATTGGGTTTGACGATGGTGAATGGCGACGGCTCGACGGAGCGCGCCGCGCCGGGAGCCGGAATTCAGCCGGCGAGGCCGTCCCGGTACTCGATCTCCGGAACCGGCTCGAACTCGTTGACCTGCGCGATGCTCAGCCCGTGCGCGGTGTTCGCCTCCCGCTCGATCATCACCTCGACCAGCACCGGACGGCTGGTCCGCTTCGACTCCTTGCTGGCCCAGGCCAGCGCGTCGGCGATCTCACCGGGCCGGGTCACCCGGCGGCCGGAACAGCCGTACGCCTCCATCACCTTGACGTTGTCCGTGCCGTACTCGTCGTAGTGGATGTCGACCTCGTAGTTCATGTCGTAGCCGATCTCGGCCTGCCGGATGAGTCCGAGATACTCGTTGTTCAACATCACCAGGACGAACGGGATGTTGTACTGCGCGGCGACCGCGAGTTCCTCCACCAGGAACTGGAACGAATAGTCGCCGACCACCCCGACCACCTCGGCATCGGGTTTCGCCGACTTCACCCCGATCGCCGCCGGAATCTCCCAGCCGAGCGGACCGGCCTGCCCGCAGACCTGGTAGTGCCGGGGCTTGTAGACATTCTGGAACTGGCCGGACCAGATCTGGTAGAGACCGATCGCGGTGACGAAGTAGGTGTCCGGGCCGAAGAATTCGTTGATCTCCCGGAACACCCGGGGTGCCTTGATCGGCACCGAGTCGAAGTCGTCCCGACGGACCAGGGTGCGGCGCAACTGGCGTACCCGGGCGACCCACTCGCCGCGGTCCGGCAGCGCGGCGCGGCGCCGGGCCGCGTCGCGCAGTGCCACCAGGAACGCCCTGGTGTCCGACACCACGCCGAGGTCCGGGCCGAAGACCTTGCCGAGCTGGGTCGGCTCGATGTCGACGTGGATGAACTTCCGCCCGGCCCGGTAGGTCTCCAGGTCACCGGTGTGTCGGTCGCCGAACCGGGCGCCGAGCGCCAGGACCAGGTCGGATTCCAGGAACGATGCGTTGCCGTAGCGTTGGGTGGTCTGGATGCCGGTCATCCCGGCGAACAGGTCGTGGTCCTCCGGGATCGCGCCCTTGCCCATCAGGGTGACCTGCACCGGCACGGTCAGCAGCTCCGCGACCTCGCGCAGCAGGTCGCCGGCCTCGCCGATGATGACGCCGCCGCCGGCCAGGATCAGCGGGCGCTCGGCGGCCAGCAGCATGTCGAGGGCGCGCTCGACCCGGGGCGGGTGCGGTTCGACCACCGGCACCGGCAGCGGGGCGTCGATCGAGGCGTCCCACTCGATCTCCTGCCGCTGTACGTCGATCGGCAGGTCGATCAGCACCGGCCCCGGACGCCCGGAGCGGGCGATCCGGAACGCCTCCCGGAAGATCCAGGGCGCCTGGGCGGCCTCCTTGACCTGCACCGCCCACTTCGTCACCGGCTTGGCGATCTCCACGATGTCGACCGCCTGGAACGCCTCCTGGTGGAGTTTGTTGGTCGGTGCCTGGCCGGTTATGCAGATCATCGGGATGGAGTCCGCCTGGGCGGTGTAGAGACCGGTGATCATGTTGGTGCCGGCCGGGCCGGACGTGCCGATCGCCACCCCGACCCTGCCGTTGGTCCGGGCCCAGCCGTCCGCCATGTGGGTGGCGCCCTCCTCGTGGCGGACGATCAGGTGCCGCATGTCGGTCTTACGCATCGCCGCGTACAGCGGCAGGATCGCCGCGCCGGGGCAGCCGAAGACGACGTCCACGCCCTCCGACTGGAGCACCGCGACGACCGCGTCCATGCAGGGAATCTTTGCCATGGGGTAGTCAGACCTCCGGATAGTGGGCGTGGGTGGTCAGGGGCACGGGAGCCTCCGGGGCATCGGGTGTCCTGTGGATCGGGCGGGCTCGCCGGTCCGGGACGGGGGATGGGGTGGGGTCCGGGGCGCCGACGGCCCGCCTGGTGGTGACCGGCACCGGGTCTGCGGTGCGGATACGCGTTGGCGAATGTGCATACAGTATGCGGTCGGCACTTACAGTGCAAGACTCTGCGGCACCGCCGCCGGGTGGGGTGGTCACCTGGTCGGGGTTCCGCCCGGTCGGCGTACCGGAGCGGTCACGGGTTCTGCGGCTCGCGGGCGACCTGCCGGTTCCCGGCGGTCGGTCCGTCCGACGGGGGAGGGGTCAGGCCGCGCGCATGGCCGGGGCCTCGGCCCGCCTGGCCAGCATGGTCCGGCCCAGCAGGTCGGTGGCGGAGTAGATGGTCCGCAGGGTCGGGGCGGGTGCGCCGGTGATGTCGGCCATCTCCACCACCGCGGCCGCGATGGCGTCGAGTTCCATCTCCTTGCCGGCCTCGAGGTCCTGCAGCATCGAGGTCTTGTGGTGGCCGACCCGCTGCGCGCCGTCGATCCGTTTCGCGATGGAGATCTCCGGAGTGCTGCCGACCCGGTGCGCGATGTCGAGCGTCTCCTCCATGATCCGTTCGATCACCCGCCGGGTGCCGAGGTGCTCACACATCTCCACCATGGTGGCCCGGGTGAGCGCGCTGAGCGGGTTCAACGCCACGTTGCCCATCAGCTTGATCCAGATGTCGTCTCGGAGGTGTCGTTCGACCGGACACTTCAGGCCGCCGGCGATCATCGCCTCGCTGAACCGTACGCACCGGTCGGAGATCGTCTCGTCCGGTTCGCCGATGGAGAACCGGGTGCCCTCCAGGTGCCGGATCACCCCGGGGGACTCGATCACGGTCGCCGGGTAGACCACACACCCGATCGCCCGTTCCGGCGCCATCACCGCGGAGGTGGCGCCCCCCGGGTCGACCGCCTCGATGCGGTGGTTCTCGTACGGGCCGGCGAGCTTGTGGAAGTACCACCACGGAATGCCGTTCTGCCCGGCCACCAGTGCGGTCTCCGGTCCGAGCAGGGGTTCGAGCAGCGGCCCCGCCGAGGCGTACGAATGGGCCTTGAGGCCGAGGAAGACGTAGTCCACCGGGCCGACCTCGCCGGGATCGTCGGTCGCGTGCGGATGGGCGGAGAAGTCCCCCCGAGGGCTGAGCACCCGGACCCCTCGGGTCCGTAGTGCGGCCAGGTGTGCCCCACGGGCGATCAGATGGACATCCACTCCGGCCCGACACAGGGCCGCGCCGACATACGCGCCGATGGCACCGGCTCCGAGCACTGCAACTCGCACGGGCAGCTCCCTTCACAAAGGACTTACCTGTATGCGTTATGTTGAGTACAGTATGCAATTACTGGTGAGGCTGGCAAGCCTTCGAGCTGCCGCCCCAGGTCAACCTGTCTCTTTCCCCGGCAGTCGCCGGTACGTTTCTCCGGCGACCATTCCGAACCCGGGCATGGCGGAAAGCGGGCTGTCGCCCAAGGGCCCGCGTCGGCCGTCCACCGACACGGGCCCCACCGCTCCGGTGGATGTTTTGTGCCCTGCCCCGGGGCGGGTACGCCGTCCGGCCCGTGGCCCGGTCGCCGGACGGTCACGCCTCACCCACCAGGGTGGTCGACCAGCCCGGGCGGAACAATGAGCAATCCCCGAACGGCCGATCGGTCGTACCTATCGATGCAGGTCAGACTGCCTCCGCCGGCACCAACGCGTCGATGTCGGACTGCAGGTCGAGGTCCTCGGCCACCCGGATCAACGCGCTGGTGACCAGCGGCTGCGGATCGCGGTCCAGCACCAGCAGCCCGACCGTGCTGGTCGCGGTCGGCTCGACCAACGGCAGCACCCGCGTCCCGGGCGGTACCCCCAACAGCCCCAGCCAGGCCTGCGGGATGACACTCGCCCAGTTGCCACCCCGGACGTGCGAGCAGAGCGTGGAGACCGAGTTCGTCTCCATCCGCGGGGTGACCGCCACCCCGGCCCGCAGGAACAGGTCGTCGAGGATGCGTCGGTGCTGCATGTCCGGGGTGAGCAGGCAGAGCGGCAGCCCGGCGACCTCCGCCCAGCCCACCTCGGTACGTTCCGCGAACTCGCCGCCCTGGCTGGTCAGCAGGACGTAACGCTCGTCGTAGAGCGGAATCGTCCGGAACCCGGCGAGCGGCTCACCGGTGAGATAGGTCAGCCCGGCGTCCAGTTCGAAGTCGATCAGCCGACGGTGGATCTCCGCGGAGGTCAGCGAGAGTACGGTCAGACTGGTCCCCGGATGCAGTTCGCAGAACGGGCCGGTGAGCAGCGAGACCGGCGGCAACGAGGCCGGCACCGCACCGAGTCGCAACCGCCCGGTCAGACCCTGGTGGCTGGCCCGGCCGAACTCCGCCACCAACTGGTCCCGGTCGGCGAGCAGACGCCGGGCCCAGGCCAGCAGCCGTTCGCCCTCCGGGGTGAAGCCCTCGAACCGGTGCCCCCGGCGGACCACCGAGACGCCGAACTCCGCCTCCAGCTTGCGGATCCCGTCGGAGAGGGTGGGCTGACTGACCCAGCAGGCCGCCGCCGCCCGGCCGAAATGCTGCTCCCGGGCCAACGCGGTGAGGTACTCCAACTGGCGCAGGAACATCGCCGACCACTCCTCTCCGCCCGGCCTCCGGGCCAAGTAAACATCGGTACGGTGGGTCCGGGTCAGGCCCCGGTCGACGAAACCTCCGTGCCCCTGGCCGGCAGCGGATCGGCCAGCGCCCAGCCCCGGGCCAGCAACGCGTCGCAGGCCTCCAGCGCGGCGGCCAGGCGTACCTCGGGTGCGCCGGTGAGCAGGATGAACGGGGCTCCGGCGGCGTGCAGCTCGGCCCGGAACCGGTCGGTCATCCAGCCCCGCAGGTGCGCACCGTCGCGCAGCCCGTCATCCTCGAAGGGCACGCCCTCGTGGTCGGTGAGCAGGTAGAGGTCGGCCATTCCGGCCGCCGCCCGGACCGCCGGCGAGGTGGCCCCGAGATAACGCTCCTCCCAGACCGCGGTCGCCCGGGCGTCGGTGTCACAGACCAGGATCGGCGACCCGTCCCGGGCGGCCGACTCCTCGGCGGCGTTCTGGGCCCGTACCACCTCGACGAAGTCCTCCGGACCCCAGGTCACGTCGAAGACGGTCGCGGCCGGGTCGACCGCGCGGAGCGCGGCCAGCTTCCGTGCGGTCAGCTCACGGCCGTACTCCGGCACCCAGCGGGTGTCGGCCCAGACCCCGCCCCGGGCGCGTAGCGCGGCGGCGAGCGCGCGGGAGAGCGTGGTCGTCCCGGTGGACTCGGCGCCGACCACGACCACCCGGCGGGTGAACCAGGCCCGGACCGGGGGCGCGAGGTGGTGCCAGTACGCGACCGGATCGGCCCGGACCGCGGTGCCGGAGACCGGTACGATGGCCCGGTCGCGGTCCACGCAGACATGGGTGGCGGCGAACCGTCGGGCCAACTCCTCGCCGTACGCCTCGGAGCTGAACACGGCGTCGACGACGGCGTCGCCGACCGCCCGGCGGAACACCGCGCAGTGCGCGTCCCAGGCCCCGGGGTCGGCGTAGTCCACCGGGTGGTCGTCGACGACACCGACAAACCGGACCCAGGGTGTCGAGGCGTGCACCTCACGCAGCCAGCGCAGCCGGTCGGCGAGCGGGACCGACTCCACACTGGACGGCGCGACGACCACGCTCACCCGGGCACAGTCCGCCGCCGCGCTCTCGACCAGCCGGTGGTGCCCGGCGTGCGGGGGATAGAACTTGCCGACCACCAGACCGTGGCGGAACCGGGGCGCCATGGTCAGGCGACCGCCGGAGCACCGGCCGGTTCCGGCACGTCGGCGGCCCGGCGCAGGTCGGCGCGCCAGGCCCGGAGCCCGAGTACACAGAGGGCGAGGAACGCCAGGTAGAGGATCGCGGTCAGCCAGAGGTCCTTGTAGCCGTAGAGCGGGATGTAGACCAGGTCCACGGTGATCCAGAACCACCAGCTCTCCACCAGCTTCCGGGCCTGCCCGTACGTCGCCAGCAGCGAGAGCGCGGTGGTCAGCGCGTCCGGCAGCGGCACCGTCGACCCGGTGAAACGATCCAGGAAGTACCAGAGCGCACCGGTCAGTACGATCCCGGCGACCGCCAGGCCCAGCCACTCCGGCCGGCTGGTGCGGCGTACCCGCAGCGTGCTCCGGCCCGCCCCGCCGAAGGTCCAGGACCACCAGCCGTACGCGCCGAGCAGCACGTAGACGATCTGCAGGCCGGCGTCGGCGTACAGGCCGGCGGACCAGAAGACCACCATCAGCAGCAGGACGTTGAGGATGCCGACCGGCCAGTTCGCGATGTGCTGGCGCACCACCAGGTAGACGCAGAGCAGACCGGTGGCGAAGCCGAGCAGTTCCGCCCAGGAGGTCGGCGCACCGAACACCGTGAACGCCGCCGAGTTGAGCCAGTCCAGCACCGTTCCTCCTTGTCAGCCGGTCGGTCGACACACGGTAGCCGAAGCCGGGCCGCCCGATGGCGACGGCTGTTGCCGGCGCCTCCTCCGTCTGCCGCGGACGGCCGCCGCCGGCGACCCGGGTTCCGTGCGGAACCCGGGTC
>NZ_JBDPMH010000032.1:0-83705 GCF_039871735.1 Plantactinospora sp. B24E8 | reverse complement strand
ATCTTGGACAGCTACCTCTGGACGGTCGTGATCGCGGTCGGCGCGGCGGCGTTCGCGCTCGTCGTGGTGGAACTGGTCCACCGGATCGTGCGCCGGCTCGGCCGGCGCTCCGTACTGCTCGCCGAGCTGTCGGAGCACGCCCACCGTCCGTTCCAGGTGGCGGCCACCGTGGTCGCACTGCAGTTCGGCATCCGGTTCAGCACCGGGTACGGCGTCGGCACGCACTGGCGCCGGACCCTGCTGCACCTGCTCGTCCTGGCCGTCATCGCGACCGTCGCCTGGCTGGTCGCGTCGCTGCTGCTGGTCACCGAGGACACCGCGCTGGCCCGGTTCCGGATCGACGTACCGGACAACCGGCAGGCGCGCCGGATCCGCACCCAGATCGTCATGCTGCGCCGGATCACCATCGCGGTCATCGTGGTGCTCACCGTCGGCGTGATGCTGATGACCTTCCCCGAGGTCCGGGGCATCGGCGCGAGTGTGCTCGCCTCGGCCGGGGTGATCGGCGCGATCGCCGCGCTGGCCGCGCAGAGCGTGCTCGGCAACGTCTTCGCCGGGGTCCAGCTCGCGTTCAGCGACGCCGTCCGGCTCGACGACGTGGTGGTGGTCGAGGGGGAGTGGGGTCGGATCGAGGAACTGACCCTCAGCTACGTCGTGGTGCAGATCTGGGACGACCGACGGCTGATCCTGCCGACGTCGTACTTCACCACGAAGCCGTTCCAGAACTGGACCCGTACCCAGGCCGCCGTGCTCGGCACCGCCGAGTTCGAGGTCGACTGGTCGGTGGATGTCCAGGCGATGCGGGAGGAACTGCGTCGCCTGGTCGAGGGGACCGAGTTGTGGGACGGGCGGACCTGCGTACTGCAGGTCACCGACGCGGTCGGCGGTGTGGTCCGACTGCGGGCCCTGGTCAGCGCGGGTGACGCGCCGCGCCTGTGGGACCTGCGCTGCCTGGTCCGGGAGCACCTGGTCGGGTGGCTGCGTGACCAGCGGCCGACGGCGCTGCCCCGGCTGCGTACCGAGGTCGGCGACGCGTCCGGCCGGCTGCCCTGGCAGTGGACGCGGCCACCGGCCCCCACCTCGGCGCCGTCCGGACGCCAGCCCGCCGGACGGCGTACGACGGAACACGAGCCTCCGGACGACGCCCGCCTCTTCGGTGGCGACGACGACGGCGAGGCGCGCAGCAGTGCCTTCCTCGGTCCGGACGAACCGGCGGAGGCCCCGCCGCGCTGACCCGCCCCGCCGCGCCCGGTTCGCCGTACCACCCTTCCGACCTGCCCGATCAGCCGTCATCGGGCCGGTCCGTGGCGGACACTTACGACAACGGAACTCCGCGGGGCGGTCCGGACCGCCCCGGGCGAGGCGGAGCGGCGAACCGGGGGTGCCGGGTGTGCTGTCGGCACGCCGCCTCCCGGTCCGGACATCAGGATTGAACGGCGGGCGACCGGGGCATACACCCCAGGGACCGGATGAGGAGGACAGCATGGCTGATGTCGTACGCGATTCCGCCCGACCGGTCGCGGAGCAGTCCACCGCGGAACTGGTGCAGCGCGCGACCGAGCAGCTGTCGCGGCTGGTCCGCGACGAGTTGGCGTTGGCCCGGATCGAGCTCGCCGAGAAGGGGCGGCAGGCCGGGATCGGGGCGGGGCTGTTCGGCGGTGCCGGGGTGCTGGCCCTCTGCGGGCTCGGCGTGCTGGCCGCCGCCGCGGTGCTGGCACTCGCGCTGGTGCTGCCCGGTTGGGCGGCGGCGCTGGTGGTGGCGGGAGGACTGTTCCTGGTCGCCGGTGTGGTCGCGTTGACCGGGCGACGGCGGCTCCGTCGGGCGGTGCCGCCGGTGCCGACCGCGACGGCGGACAGTCTCCGGGCCGACGTACGGGTGGTCGCCTCCGCGGTGCGGGACAGGGGACAGGCATGAACCGCAGCAACGGAAGCGGCAATCCCGAGGCGCTACGGGCCGAGATCCGGCAGACCCGGGCCGAACTCGGCGAGACGGTGCAGGCGCTGGCGGCCAAGGCGGACGTCAAGGCGCGGATCAGGGGATCGGCGGCGCAGACCCGCGCCCGGATGCGACAGCGGGCCGCGCGGACCACGACGTCGGTCCGGACCTCCGTGCACGACGCCGGATCGGTGGCGCTGCGGCATCCGGTGCCCTGGGTGGTCGCCGCCGCCGGAGCGCTCGCGCTGGCGGCGTTGCTGCTGGTGGCCCGGGCAAGACGAGGGTGACCGGCCCGGCCACCGGCGGTTGAGGTATCCGACCGGCCCGGGCCCGTCGGATGAGGTATCCGACCGACGACCGGTCGGTCCGGGTGGGGCCTGAGGGAGGGCACGCGAATGAGCAGGACGGTCAGCAAGGTGGCCTACCGACCGGTGGGCATCCTGCTGGGCATGGCCGCCGGGGTGGCGGCCGGTGCGGTGTTCCGACAGGTGTGGAAGTTCGCCTCCGGCGACGGTGACGCCCCGGACGCCACGGACGAGCACCGGGGCTGGGGCGAGATCCTGGCCGCCGCGGCGCTGCAGGGAGCGATCTTCGCGGTGGTCCGGGCCGCCGTGGACCGTGGCGGCGCGGTCGGCGTCCGGCGGGTCACCGGTCGCTGGCCCGACTGACCGTCGGCGGCTCCACCGGTCGCTGGACCGGCCGACCGGGCGGTCGTGAGTACGCTTCGGCTATGCGACGATCCCTCGCGCTCGCCGGGGCGCTGTCCCTGCTGCTCGCCCTCTCCACCGCCTGCACCGGGGACCGGACGCCGGCGCCGGCCGGGGAGACCGGCGCCGCCTCCTCGCTGCCGCGGGCCGACGAACTGCTGACGGCCGCGGCGACCGAGTTGAGGACGGTGCGGAGCGCGCGGTTCACCATCACCACCGACGGCTCGGCCACCCTGCTCGACATCAGCTCCGCCGAGGGCGTGCTCACCGCCGACGGTGAGGCGGAGGGGACCGCACGGCTCAGCCAGGCGGGTGCGCCGCTGCGCCTGTCGTTCGTGGTCAAGGGCGACAGCCTGTACGTCAACGGCCTCACCAGGGGCTGGCAACGGGTGCCGTTGTCGGTCGCCGCCAGCATCTACGACCCCTCCGCGATCCTCTCCACCGACCGGGGGGTGGCCAACCTGGTGGCCACGGCCAGCGGCAGCACCGAGGCCCGGGAGAGCATCGACGGCGTACCGGCGTACCGGATCCGTGGCACCCTGCCCGGTGCCGCCCTCGCGACACTGGCCCCCGGGGTCGACGGCGACGTCGTCGGCACGCTCTGGATCGGCGTCGACCGGCCACTGCTGCACCGGGTCACGTTCCCCGGGCCGGGCGGGTCCGGCACGGTGACCGTGACCTTCTCGGACTACGACATCCCGGTGACCATCCGCACCCCACGGTGACCGTCGT
The DNA here is from genome assembly GCF_039871735.1 of Plantactinospora sp. B24E8. Taxonomy (NCBI): domain Bacteria; kingdom Bacillati; phylum Actinomycetota; class Actinomycetes; order Micromonosporales; family Micromonosporaceae; genus Plantactinospora; species Plantactinospora sp. B24E8. The sequence goes on along the minus strand of NZ_JBDPMH010000032.1, from coordinate 80,330 downwards.
TCCACCGTTTACCAGCAGCTTCGGCACGGGTTCGGCGGGCGTACGCCCTGCCCTCCGGTCGATGGCCGGCGGGCGTCCGACGGTCTTCTCAGGTCACATGTCGGAGAATTTCGTCGGGTAGGCTATGCGAAGTTTTTGCGTACGTGGTTTGCTGTTCCACGCTGTTGAGACAGTGTGGGTCGAGGGAAGTCCTCCTTCGTGGGGGCCGACTCAAGGCGCCGCTGCTCGAAAACGGCCAACCGGCCGCACGGCGTGCTCGGCCGCCAGTTTTAGAAGGAGATACACATGGCGCAGGGAACCGTGAAGTGGTTCAACGCAGACAAGGGCTTCGGCTTCATCACCGTCGACGGCGGGGGTGCTGACGTGTTCGTCCACTTCTCGGCCATCCAGACCAGCGGCTACCGCACGCTGGAGGAGAACCAGCGGGTGGAGTTCGAGATCGCTCAGGGCCAGAAGGGGCCGCAGGCTGAGCAGGTTCGCCCCATCTGATTCCGTGACGGCCGGTGCCCCGGCCTAGGGTGACGATTCATACGGATCCACGTCGAGCCCCGCAGGTGCGGGGCTCGACGCGTGTCCGGGGGCCGGATGTCCGGAGCCGGCCGGATCGTCCACTCAGGACGTGGAGCCCGGAAACGCCGAACCCCGGGACGGCGGACCGTCGGCGCGGGCGCGCAGGCCGACCCGGAGCAGGACCACCCCGGCGGCCACCAGCAGCGGGCCGACGACCGCCAGCACCGTCTCGCCGGTCAGCACACTGCCGGCCAGCCGGCCCAGCCCCTGCAGGGTCCAGAGCGCGCCGACGACGATCGCGAGCAGCCCCAGCGTGAGCGGGAGCCAGCCGCGCATCGTCGTCCCCTCTCCGGCCGGGGCGGGCCCGGCGTCCTCCGGCGTACTCACCAGCGGTGGTGGACCTGGGGGCGGATCAGCTCGTCGTAGACGTTCGCGACCGTCTTCACCGCCTCGGCCGGCAGTGGGGACAGGTCGGCGGCGGCCACGTTCGCCCGGGCCTGGTCGGCGTTGCGGGCACCGGGGATCACCACGGTGACGCCCGCCTGGTCGAGGATCCACCGGAGGGCGAACTGCGCCATCGTGGCGCCGTCCGGGACCAGCGGGAGCAGCCGGCGTACGGCGTCCAGCCCGGTCCGGTAGTCCACTCCGGAGAAGGTCTCGCCGACGTCGAACGCCTCGCCGTGCCGGTTGTAGGTGCGGTGGTCGTCGGCACCGAAGGTGGTGTTCTCGTCGTACCGGCCGGAGAGCAGCCCGCTGGCCAGCGGGACCCGGGCGATGATGCCGACCCCGGCGGCGGACGCGGCGGGCAGGACCCGCTCCAGCGGCTTGTGGCGCAGGGCGTTGAGGATGATCTGCACGCTGGCCACCCCGGGCCGGGCGATCGCGGCGAGCGCCTCGTCGCAGGTCTCCACGCTGACCCCGTACGCCCGGATCCGTTCCTCGGCGACCAGGGTGTCCAGGGCGTCGAAGACCGCGTCGGTGTGGAACACCGGGGTGGGCGGGCAGTGCAACTGCACGAGGTCGAGGACGTCGACGCCGAGGTTGCTTCGGGAGCGGTCGGTCCAGGCCCGGAAGTTCTCCAGCGTGTACGCCTCGGGGGTCTGCGGCACCCGGCGGCCCATCTTGGTGGCGACGGTGAGCCCGGCGTCGGGGCGCTGGCGCAGGAACCGGCCGATCAGTTGCTCACTGCGTCCGTCGCCGTAGACGTCGGCGGTGTCCAGGAAGGTGACGCCACCGTCGACGGCGGCGTCCAGGATGGCCAGGGCCTCGGATTCGCTGACCTGGCCCCAGTCGGCGCCGAGTTGCCAGGCGCCGAGTCCGACGACGCCGACCAGACGGTCCAGGCGTGCAAAGTTGCGTTGTTCCACGGCGGGAAGCCTATCCCGGGAGTGGTGCCGGACGGTCCGGGGCCGGACGGCGTACGCTTAGCAAGACGTACGTACGGTATGGCATGGTCCGGGAGCTGGGATCTACCGGCGCGGAGTGGAGGACGTCATGTGGGATCCGACCAGTTACCTCAGGTACGGCGACGAACGGTCCCGGCCGTTCCACGACCTGCTCGCCCGGATCGGGGCGCAGCGGCCGCGTACCGTCGTCGACCTCGGCTGCGGCCCCGGCAACCTGACCCTCACCCTGGCGGACCGGTGGCCCGGTGCCCGGGTCCTCGGCCTGGACTCGGCCCCCGAGATGATCGAGGCGGCCGTCGCCCGGAAACGGCCTGCCGCGTCCGCCGGTCGGATCGAGTTCTCCGTGGCCGACGTCCGGGACTGGGTGCCCGGCCCCGACGTCGACGTGGTGGTCTGCAACGCCGTGCTGCAGTGGGTTCCCGGTCACCGGGAGTTGCTGCGGCGCTGGGCCCGGGACCTGCCCGCCGGCGCCTGGCTCGCGGTCCAGGTCCCCGGCAACTTCGACGCCCCCTCGCACCGCACGCTGCGCACCCTCGCCGCCGAACCCCCCTGGCGCGACGTGGTCGCCCCGGTGCTCCGCCACGGCCCCGCCGGCGGGACCGGCCTGCCGGGTCCGCACCCGCCGGTCGCCGTCGGATCCGGTGACCCGGTGGGGCGGGCGTCCGGATCCGACGGGCCGGTCGACGACGCGGAGGGCTACGCCACGCTGCTGACCGACGCGAACTGCCAGGTCGACGCCTGGGAAACTAACTACGTGCACCTGCTACCGGCTCGCGACGACGCCGTACACCCGGTCCTGAGCTGGTTGGAGGGGACCGGACTGCGGCCGGTCCGAGCCGTCCTCGACGACGCCGCGTGGACGGACTTCCGCCGCGTGCTCGGCGACCGGCTCTCGGCCGCCTACCCGGTCCGAAACGGGTTGGTGTCCTTCCCGTTCCGCCGTATCTTCTTCGTCGCCCGTACCGGCGCCCGATCCTAGGGAGAGATCTCCGTGACCGACCTGTCGGCCTTCATCGCCGGACTACCCAAGGCCGAACTCCACGTCCACCACGTCGGTTCCGCGTCGCCACGGATCGTGGCGGAACTCGCCGCCCGGCACGAGGGCCGGACCCGGGTGCCGGCCGATCCGGAGGCGCTCGCCGGCTACTTCGAGTTCCGGGACTTCGCCCACTTCGTCGAGATCTACCTCAGCGTCGTCGACCTGATCCGCGACCAGGACGACGTCCGGCTGCTCACCTTCGAGGTGGCCCGGGAACTGGCCCGGCAGCAGGTCCGGTACGCCGAACTGACCGTCACGCCGTACTCGCACGTGCACCGGGGGATCCCGGCGCCGGCGTTCTGCGAGGCGATCGAGGACGCCCGGGTCGCGGCCGAGGCGGAACTCGGCGTGGTGCTGCGCTGGTGCTTCGACATCCCGGGCGAGGCGGGACTTCCGGCGGCCGAGCAGACCCTGCGGATCGCCCTCGACGAGCGACCGGACGGGCTGATCAGTTTCGGGCTGGGCGGTCCCGAGATCGGCGTACCCCGGCCGCAGTTCAAGCCGTACTTCGACCAGGCGCGGGCGGCCGGGCTGCGCTCCGTACCGCACGCCGGCGAGACCACCGGGCCGGAGACGGTCTGGGACGCGCTGCGTGAGCTCGGCGCCGAGCGGATCGGGCACGGCATCTCCGCGGCCCGCGACCCGCGACTGCTCGAGTACCTCGCCGAGCGGCAGATTCCGCTGGAGGTCTGCCCCACCTCGAACGTCCGGACCCGGGCGGTGACCACGATCGAGAATCACCCGCTGCCCCGGCTCGTCGAGGCCGGTGTGCTGGTGACCATCAACTCGGACGACCCGCCGATGTTCGGTACCACCCTGAACGACGAGTACGCGGTCGCCGCCCACCTGCTCCGCCTGGACCCTGCCGGGCTGGCCGGGCTGGCCCGTAACGCGGTCACGGTGTCGTTCCTGCCGGAGCCGGAGAAGGCCAAGCTGACCGCCGAGATCGACGCCTACCTCGCCTCGGCCTGACGCCCGTTTCGACCGTCCTGGTCCGCCCTGCCGTCGGGAGGGGTCGCTTCCGCGTCGCCGGCCAGCGCCCGGCGCCAGGAAGGGCCCCTTCCCGGCACCGAACACGTAGGCTGGCCCGGCGCGGGGTGCTGCGGGCGGCCGCGCCGGGCCAGCGATCAGGGGGGCGACACTGCCCGTGGCGGCGGTCGGGCAACGACGCCGCCGGTGTGGTGCTGATCGCGCGCGGCGGGAACCTGGTGTGGGGGACCGTGTCCCCGCCGCGCGCGTGACTCCCCGGGCCGGGTTGGGGCGGACATCTGTGGGTTGTGGCCCGGTGGAGCGGGATGGGATCGCCTCTGATGGTGCCAGCGGGCGGGCCGGGGTGGTCCGTCGTTAAGTCAGTCCTAAGGAAGACTTGCGGCCAACCAGAACTTTGCTCGGTTCAGCTGTCCGAGCCCTGCCGGCCCCAGCGTCGGCGGGTGCCGGAATCCCGTTCCCGGGCGAGCCGTCCGACCAGCCCGAACCGGCTTACCTGGCGGGGCGCCGCGTCCGGATCGGCCAGCAGCATCACCACACTGGCGCCGCCGAGCCGGGCCCGGTCGATGCTGACCGAGCCGTGCGCCTGCTGGGCCACCCGGCGGGCGATGTCCAGCCCCAGCCCGGTCGAGCCCTGGTCGCTGGCGCCCCGGCGTAGCGCCCGGTCCGGATCCGCGATGCCCGGTCCGGCGTCGTCGACCCGGATCGCGACGTAGCCGTCCCGGCGGGAGACCGCGACCTCGAAGGCGGTGCCCTGCGGGGTGTACCGGAACACGTTGCCCAGCACCGCGTCCAACGCCGCCGCCAGCTCGGCCCGGGGGACCGGGACCGGGATCCGGGTGTGCGCGCCGAGCACCCGGTGGTCGCGGTTCTGGTCACCGGCGAGCGCGGACCAGAACACCATCCGGTCCCGGACCACCTCGCTGGCGTCGCAGTCACCCGGCGCCGCCTCCTGGGTGATCGTCTTGCGGGTCGTGTTGATCAGTACGTCGATCTCGCCCTCCAGCGTCACGATCGCCTGCCGGATCCGTCGGATGGTCCGTCGGCGGTCGAGTTCGGCGGCGCTGAACGAGCCGACACTGGTGTCGTCGGAGTCGAGCGCGTCGGCGTCGAGGCGCAGTACGGTCAGCGGCGTACGCAGCCGGTGTGACAGGTCGGCGACGAGTTCCCGTTCGTCGGTGCGGGAGACGACCAGCCGGTCGGCCATCCGGTTGAAGGCGTACCCGGCCTCGGCCAGTTCCCGGGGACCGCTGGGCTGGATCCGTACCCCGAGGTCACCGTTCCCGACCGCGAGTGCGGCCTGGACCAGCCCCCGGGCCGAGGCGACCGCCCGGGCGGCCAGCCGGTCCACCACGATCACCGAGGCCACCACCAGCCCGATCGCGACCAGGATCAGGATCAGCCAGGTGCCCCCGGTCCCCGCGGTCAGCGCAGCCTCGGTGACGAAGACCTCGACGACCAGGACCCGGCCGGCGACCGGCACCGGCTCCAGTCGGACCACCCCGCCCGGCACGTCCGCGACGACCGGGGTGCCCTCCCGGACCGCCCGGTCGACGTCGGCCGCCTCGGCGCGCGGGGTGCCGCCGGTGTCCAGGCCGTGCACGACCGGTGGGGCCGCCGCGTTGGCACCGGCGGTGCTGATCACCTGGCGTACCGCCGCCGGGTCGGCGCTGACCGACAACGCACCCCGGACCAGCGCGCTGCGTCGGGCCGCGTCGCCGAGCGCCTCCTGCCGGGCGTCGCGCTGCAACGCCGTACCGAGGGGGATCAGGAAGGCCAGTGCGACGATGGTGGTCATCCCGGCGCCGAGGTACGCCAGGGCGAGCCTCAGTCCGGTACCACCAACCGGAACCCGACCCCCCGCACGGTGCGCAGGTAGCGCGGCTTCGCCGCGGACTCGCCCATTTTGCGGCGGAGCCAGTACAGGTGCACGTCGATGGTCTGATCCTCGCCGACCGATGGCTGCCGCCATACCTCCTCCAACAGTTCCCGGCGGGACACGACGCGGCCGGGTCGGGCCGCGAGGTAGGCCAGCAGGTCGAATTCCTTACGGGTCAGGGCCAGCGGCACCCCGTCCAGGTGGGCGCTGCGTTCGCCGACGTCGACCCGGAGCCCGCCGACGGCGTGCACCGCCGGCTCCACCGTGCGGCTGGCCCGGCCGACCCGGCGCAGCACGGTGGTGATCCGCGCGTCGAGGTGCGCCCCGGTGAAGGGTTTCACCATGTAGTCGTCGGCGCCGGCGCGCAGCAGCCGGACGATCGCCTGCTCGTCGTCGCGGGCGGTGGCGATGATGATCGGTACGTCGGTGATGCCACGCAGCATGCGCAGCGCGTCGGCGCCGTCCAGGTCGGGCAGCCCGAGATCGAGGACGACCAGGTCGGGGGTCTGGGCGGCTACCCGGCGCAGGGCATCGAGCGCCGTACCGACCGCGTGCACCGCGTGCCCGCGGTCGGCCAGGGAGCGCAGCATCGCTCCGCGTACGACATGGTCGTCTTCGACCAAAAGCACCGTGGCCACCTGATGACCGTACTGCCCATGGCAAGTCGGGTGAATCGGCGGCCGGCGGGTCGGGGCGGTCCGGGGGCCGGCCCACCCCGACCGGCCCCCGGACCAGGGGCGACGCCCGGTCCGGGGCCCGGGTATCGACCCGGATCAGCCCAGACCGCAGGGCTGGCCGTTGAGCGTGACGTCGGTGGGCGGTGGGTTGACCCCGGTGTGGGTGCCGCTGAACCCGATCCCGACGGTGGCGCCGACGGCCAGGTTGCCGTTCCAGGACTCGTTCGTCGCGGTCACCGTCGTACCGGACTGGGACCACCGCGCCGACCAGCCCTGGACCATCCGCTGCCCGGTCGAGGGGAAGGTGAAGGTCAGGGTCCAGCCGGTGAGTGCGGTCGGGCCGGTGTTGCGGATCGTCACGTTCGCGGTGAACCCGGGATCCCACTGGTCGACCCGGAAGGTGACCTGGCAGGCCGGCCCGCCGGTCCCGCCGGTCGTGGTCACGCTCGCCGTCGGCGAGGGCGCCGAGACGTTGCCGGCGGCGTCGACCGCGACCACCTGGAACTGGTACGTCGTCCCGGCAACCAACCCGGTGACCTGGTACGTCGTCCCGCTGGCGGTGCCGAGCAGGGTCTGGGTGCCGCCGCTGGTCCGGTACACCCGGTAGCCGGTGACGCCGACGTTGTCGGTGGCGGCCGGCCAGCTCAGGGTGGTGCCGGAGGCGGTGGTGCCGGTGGCGACCGGGGTGCCCGGAGCGGTCGGCGCGCTCGTGTCGACCGGCGGTTCGGGGTCGGGACCGCTGTCGTAGCCCAGCCCGAAGCCGTACGGGAAGAGCGGGGTCTTGCCGTCGCCGTCGTTGATCGGCTGCTGGCTGGCGCTCGTCATCCAGCTCACCGGCAGCCGGCCGGTCGGGGCGTACCCGCCGAAGAGTACGTCGGCGACGCCGGCTCCCTCGGTGCCGGGCAGCCAGGACGCGAGCAGGGCGGCCCAGTTCGGCACCTGCCCCGCGACGTCCAGCGGCCGGCCGGAGACCAGTACGACGATCACCGGCACCCCGGCGGCACGCAGTGTGTTCAGGGTGTTCAGGTCGGTGCTGTCCAACCCCATCCCGCTCGGCCGGTCACCACGCCCCTCGGCGTACGGCGTCTCGCCGACCACCGCGATCGCCGCCCGGTACGAGTTGTCGATCCCACTGCCGGAGCTGCTGTACGTGACCGTGGTCGACGGGTCGACCGCGTTGCGGATCCCCTGCAGGATGGAGGTGCCCGGGGTGATCGCCCCGCTGCCGCCCTGCCAGGAGATGGTCCAGCCGCCGCTGGCGTACCCGATGTTGTCGGCGCTCTTCCCGGCCACGAAGATCCGGTTGTCCGCCGGGTCCAGCGGCAGGATGTCGCCGTCGTTCTTCAGCAGCACCTGTGACCGGGCCACCGCCTCCCGGGCGAGTGCCCGGTGGGCGGCGCTGCCCACCGTCGGGGTGAACGACCGGTCGGCCAGCGGTCGTTCGAAGAGGCCCAGTTCGAACTTCTTCGTCAGGATCCGCCGGTTGGCGTCGTCGATCCGGGCCTGGCTGACCCGTCCGGCCTGCACCTCGGCCCGCAGCTGGGTGATGAACTGCCGCCAGCCGGTCGGCGCCATCACCATGTCGATGCCGGCGTTCACCGCCTGGCGTACCTCGGCGGCGGTGAAGCCGGTGGCGCCGTCGAGCTGGTCGATGCCGTTCCAGTCGGAGACGACGAAGCCGTCGAAGCCGAGTTCGCCCTTGAGCACGTCGTTGATCAGGTACGCGTGGCCGTGCAGCTTCTGTCCGTTCCAGCTGCTGTAGGAGATCATCACCGAGCCGACGCCCCGGCGGACCGCCTCGGCGAACGGCGGCAGGTGTACGGCCCGCAGTTCGGCCTCGGAGAGCTGGGTGTTGCCCTGGTCGGTGCCGTTGGTGGTGCCGCCGTCGCCGAGGTAGTGCTTGGCGGTGGCCAGGATCGAGCCCGGGGCGTCCAGGGTCGCGCCCTGCAGCCCGTCGACCACCGTGGTCATGGAGCTGACCAGGTCCGGCCGCTCGCCGAAGGACTCGTAGGAGCGGCCCCACCGGTCGTTGCGGACCACGCAGAGGCAGGGGGCGAAGGTCCAGTTGACGCCGGTGCCGGCGACCTCCTCGGCGGTGGCCCGGCCGATCCGGCGGACCAGTTCGGGGTCGCGGGTGGCGCCGAGGCCGATGTTGTGCGGGAAGATCGTCGCGCCGACCACGTTGTTGTGCCCGTGCACGGCGTCGGAGCCGTAGATCATGGGGATGCCCAGCGGGGTCGCCAGCGCGGCGTTCTGGAACCGGTCGTACATCTCCGCCCAGCTGGTGGCGGTGTTCGGGGTCGGTGCGGAGCCGCCGCCGGAGAGCACCGAGCCGAGCCGGTAGGTGGTGATGTCGGCCGGGGTGACCGAGGCCCGCTCGCCCTGGGTCATCTGGCCGATCTTCTCGTCCAGGGTCATCCGGGCCAGCAGGTCGTCGACCCGGTCCGGCACGGCGCGGCCCGGGTCCTGGTACGGCAGGGCGGCGGCGTCCGCCGGCGGGGCGGGTACGCCGACCCCGACCAGGGTCAACGCGGTGACGATCAGCAGGAGGCGGGGGAGCGCGACGGTTCGCGGGCGCACGGGAGGTCCTCTCGGGCGGGCGGGTTTCCGCACGTCCGGCGCCGCTCCCCGTCGTACGGGACCGCATGGATCGACAACTGTCGTTCGACCGGCTCGGACCGACCATATTCGGGAGCGCTCCCAGGGTCAACTGGGGTGTCGCCCGCCCGCCGCGGCCCCTGGCCCGGGCCGGCCGGTCACCGGGCCGGCGGCAGTTGCAGCACCCAGCGGTACGCCTGGACCAGTCCGGTGTCGAAACCGGCCGCCGAACCCCAGAGGAAGAGCCGGAACCGCCGGTACAGCGGCTCGCCCCAGCGTCGGGCGATCTCGTCCCGGGCGTCGTCCAGCCGACGCGCCCACTCCCGGCACGTCAGGTAGTAGTTGTGCCGGTCGTCGACCAGGCTCAGCAGCTCGAACGGGGAGTGCGCCACGTGCCGCAGGTACTGGTGCAGCAGCAGCGGGGCGGAGGCGCCCGGATAGACGTACCGCTTCATGAAGGTCGAGACGACGTGCTTGCGGCGCATCGCCAGCGCGTCGAGGTAGACCCGGCCGCCGGGACGGAGCAGTTCGGCGTACTTGCGCAGGGTGGTCCGGTAGTCCGGCAGGTGCTCGGTGACCCCCATGTTGACGATCGCGTCGTACCGTTCACCGGGCGAGTAGTTGAAGATGTGCTGCCGTACCACCTGGACCGGCAGCCGCTCCCGGGCGAACAGGTCGACCAGGTAACGCTCCGACTCCGCCGCCAGGGTCGTGGTGGTGACCCGGATGCCCCTGCGGGCGGCGTGCTCGGCGAAGGCGCCCCAGCCACCGCCGACCTCCAGCACGTGGTCGCCGGGCTTGACCCCGATCGCCTCCAGCGCGAGGTCCATCTTTCGGGTCATCGCGTCCTCGAGCGGCTCGTCATCCGAGGCGAACACCCCCTCGGTGTAGCACCGGTGCCGTCGGTCGAGGAAGGTCAGGAAGAACTCGGAGTCCTCGTCGTAGTGGTGGGAGATCGACCGTCGGTCGTCCTCCCGCCGGCCCCGCACCAGCGCCGGGACGAACCGGCCGAGGAAGGCGATCGGGTGGCGGTCGCTGAAGAAGGACCGGATCCGCAGCGCGGCGGCGAGGTCGCCGTCCACGTCCAGCGAACCCTGCAGGTATGCCACCGCGACCGCGAACTGGTCGAGCGCGGCCAGCGCCTTCGCGCCACGTTCGTCCTTGATCACGATGGTGAACTGGGGGTCGCCGGTGCCGAGGGTCCGGGCCGGCCCGCCGGCCGGGGCGACCGCGAACGGCACCCCGGGCTGGCTGGCGAAGAAGGTCTCGTATCTGCGTTGCAGCGCGCTGATGGCGTCCACGGCGGTCACGGCGTCAATCTAACGCCGAGGTCACGGTGCCGGCAGGAGGAAAACGCAGGACCGATAGCATCTCCCACAGCCGGGGAACCGGTGTGGTCCGATTCGTCCAGATCGAAGGAGCCGTCGTGTCCGAAGCCCGTACCCCTGTCGTGGCCGACCCCGTCGTCGTCGCGGCCGGGACGACGGCGGCCGACGCGGTGGCCGCGGCCGGACTGCCGGCCAGCGGCCCCGGAGCGATCGTGGTGGTCCGCGACCCGGAGGGAAACCTTCGCGATCTTGACTGGATCCCGGACGTCGACACCCCGGTCGAGCCGGTCCGGCTCGACTCCCCGGACGGCCTCAACGTGCTGCGGCACTCGACCGCGCACGTGCTCGCCCAGGCCGTCCAGGACATCTTCCCGGAGGCGAAGCTCGGCATCGGGCCGCCGATCGACAACGGCTTCTACTACGACTTCGACGTCGACCGGCCGTTCCAGCCGGACGATCTCGGCAAGCTCGAAAAGCGAATGCAGGAGATCATCAAGTCCGGCCAGCGGTTCCGGCGGCGCCGGTTCGACAGCCTGGAGGAGGCCCGAACCGAACTGGCCGACGAGCCGTTCAAGCTCGAACTGATCGACATCAAGGGCGCCGGTGACTCTACCGGTGGCAGCGGGCTCGACGCCGGCGAGGTGATGGAGGTCGGCGCCGGCGACCTCACCATCTACGACAACCTCGACGCCGACAGCGGCAAGGTCTGCTGGTCCGACCTGTGCCGGGGACCGCACCTGCCGAACACCCGACTCATCGGCGCGTTCAAGCTGATGCGCTCCGCCGCCGCGTACTGGCGGGGCAACGAGCGAAACCCGCAGCTGCAGCGGGTCTACGGCACCGCGTGGCCGACCCGGGACCAGCTCAAGGCGTACCTGAAGCTGCTGGAGGAGGCGGCCCGGCGCGACCACCGCAAGCTCGGCGCCGAGCTGGACCTGTTCAGCTTCCCCGACGAGATCGGCTCCGGCCTGGCGGTCTTCCACCCCAAGGGCGGCATCATCCGCCGCGAGCTGGAGAACTACTCGCGGATCAAGCACGAACAGTCCGGGTACGAGTTCGTCAACTCCCCGCACATCACCAAGGCCAACCTGTTCGAGACCTCCGGCCACCTGCCGTACTACGCCGACACCATGTTCCCGCCGATGAAGCTGGAGGGTGCGGAGTACTACCTCAAGGCGATGAACTGCCCGATGCACAACCTGATCTTCAGGGCACGCGGGCGGTCGTACCGGGAGCTGCCGCTGCGGTTCTTCGAGTTCGGCACCGTCTACCGGTACGAGAAGTCCGGCGTGGTGCACGGCCTGACCCGGGTACGCGGACTCACCCAGGACGACTCGCACATCTACTGCACCCGGGAGCAGATGCCGGGTGAGCTGACCACGCTGCTGGCGTTTGTCCTCGACCTGCTCCGCGACTACGGCCTCGACGACTTCTATCTGGAGCTGTCGACCCGCGACGACTCGCCGAAGTTCATCGGCTCCGACGCCGACTGGACCGAGGCGACCGAGGCGCTGCGGACCGCCGCCGAGGCGTCCGGACTGGAGCTGGTCCCGGACCCGGGCGGCGCGGCCTTCTACGGGCCGAAGATCAGCGTCCAGGCCAAGGACGCGATCGGGCGGACCTGGCAGATGTCCACCATCCAGGTCGACTTCAACCAGCCGGCCCGGTTCGGCCTGGAGTACCAGGCCGCGGACGGCACCCGGCAGCAGCCCGTCATGATCCACCGGGCGCTCTTCGGCTCGATCGAACGCTTCTTCGGCGTGCTGACCGAGCACTACGCCGGCGCCTTCCCGGCCTGGCTCGCCCCGGTCCAGGTGGTCGGCATCCCGATCCGTGAGGAGCACGGGGCGCACCTGGCCGAGTTCGTCGCCGCGCTACGCGCCGAGGGGATCCGCGCCGAGGTCGACACCTCCGACGACCGGATGCAGAAGAAGATCCGGACCGCCCAGCAGCAGAAGATCCCGTTCATGGCGATCGCCGGTGACGCCGACGTGGAGGCGGGCGCGGTCTCGTTCCGCTACCGGGACGGGTCGCAGCGCAACGGCGTACCGCTGGCCGAGGCGGTGGCGCACGTGGTCGAGGTGGTCCGGTCCCGGACCAACTCCGGCCCCAGCGCCGAGCCGGTGGTGGCCGCCGACGAGTGAGCCGGGCCCCGGGCGGGTCGTGGGGGTGGGGCGGGGCCGGGGTGCCCCGCTCTGGGCGGTCAGGCTTGATCCCGACGCGGGTCACCCGGCCCCGCCCCGGTTCCGGCTCGGCGGTGGGCGCCGGGCCGGGGTGAGTCGCCGATCCGAGGGCGGTCGTAGGATCGTCGGCGTGACAGGCGCGGCGCCCCACGCGGAGATCGGCACAGCCGACGGACTCGACCGGCTCTGGACCCCGCACCGGATGACCTACATCGCCGGTGACGACCGACCGGGGGAGGGGCACGAGAAGCCGACCGGCTGTCCGTTCTGCCTCGCCCCGGAACGGGAGGGCGACGACAACCTGGTGGTGCACCGGGGCGAACGGGTCTTCGTGGTGCTCAACCTCTATCCGTACAACCCGGGGCACCTGCTGGTCTGCCCGTACCGGCACGTCGCCGACTACACCGAGCTGGACGTCGCCGAGACGGCCGAGCTGGCCGCCTGCACCCAGACCGCGATGCGGGTGATCCGACAGGTCAGCAACGCCCACGGGTTCAACCTCGGGATGAACCAGGGCGGGGTGGCCGGCGCCGGAATCGCCGCCCACCTGCACCAGCACGTGGTGCCGAGGTGGGGCGGGGACGCCAACTTCATGCCGGTGATCGGTCGTACCAAGGTGCTGCCGCAACTGCTGGCCGACACCCGTACGCTGCTCGCGGCCGCCTGGCCCGCGCGGGTCGACTGACAGCGCGGCTGCCGGACGGCCCCCCGGATCGGTCATTCGGGCCGGATCCGCGCGATCCGGTGACACGGCACGCAGCCGTCACAGCCGCTGCCTCCGTCCTCGGCTCCGCCGTCTCCCTGGCCGGAGTCAACCCGCGCAGCGCCGGATCACCGCGGAGTTCGAGGCGCGCGGCGCCCGGGACCCGCGCGGTCCGGACCATCCTCGGAGCGCGTGCTCACGGCCTCGCCAGGGACAACCGATCCCTGGACGGGCCGCACCTGGTTACCGGTCAACCCTGGTGCGACCGTGGGCTCCGCAACGAAGGAAACATCGTCCAGCAGGGAGTTGTTGTGAAGGACGTGACCGTACCCGATCTGACCGGGAAGCTCGCCGTGGTGACCGGCGGCAGTGACGGACTCGGGCTGGGGCTGGCGAGGCGGCTCGCCCAGGCCGGTGCCGAGGTGGTGCTTCCGGTTCGCAACCCGGACAAGGGGGCAGCGGCTGTCGAAAAGGTGCGCGCGGTGGTGCCGGGGGCGGAGATCTCGACGCGGAGCCTCGACCTCGCCTCACTCGCCTCGATCCGGGCATTCGCCGACACCATGCACGCGGAGGGCCGTCCAGTCCACCTCCTGGTCAACAACGCCGGAGTGATGGCACCGCCTACCCGGCACACCACCCAGGACGGCCTGGAGCTGCAGTTCGGGACGAACCACGTGGGCCACGTCGCGCTCACCGCCGGCCTGCTGCCGCTGCTGAGCGCCGGGCAGGCCCGGGTCACCACGATGTCGAGCAGCGCCGCCCGGTTCGCGAAGATCGACTGGACCGACCTGCAGAGCGAGCGGAAGTACTCGGCGGTCCGGGCATACAACCTGTCGAAGCTGGCCACCCTGCACTTCGGCCTCGAACTGGACCGACGCAGCAGGACCGCCGGCTGGGGCATCAGCAGCAACGTGGCCCACCCCGGCACCACCCTGACCAACCTGTACGCCTCCGGCCCCAACCTGGGCCGGTCCCGGCCCTCCCGGCAGGAGGCCGTCATGCGACGGCTGCTCCGCTGGGGCCTGTTCGTGCAGGACGTGGAGGCTGGTCTGCTGCCCGCCCTCTACGCCGCGACCAGTTCGCGGGCGCGAGGCGGCAGGTTCTACGGCCCGGACGGCCTCGGACAGTTCACCGGAGGGCCGAAGGAACTGGCCCTCTACCGTTCCGCCCGGGACGAAGCCGAGGCGGCCCGGCTCTGGGACGTCTCGGAACGACTGGCCCAGGTGGAGTTCGTCCGCTGACACACGGAGCCGAAGGAGCGATCATGGACCGTGAGCGTCTCGCCGAGTTCCTCCGGACTCGACGTGAGGCCCTGCAACCGGAGGATGTCGGGCTGCCCCGGGGACACCGGCGGCGGCGTACCGGCGGGCTGCGTCGCGAGGAGGTTGCCGCGCTCAGCGACATGTCGACCGACTACTACAGCCGGATCGAACAGCAGCGCGGTCCGCACCCCTCCGAGCAGGTGCTCGCCGGGATCGCCCGTGGCCTACGGCTCTCGCTGGAGGAGCGGGACCACCTGTTCCGACTCGGCGGGTACGCCACATCGCGCCGGGTGCGCCGCGCCGACCACGTCAACCCGGGGATGATGCGGATCTTCGACGGGCTCGACGGCGCCGCCGCCCAGGTGGTGAGCGATCTCGGCGAGACGCTCCGGCAGACCCGCCTGGCCCGCACGCTGCTCGGCGACGAGACCGGCTACTCCGGTATGGCGCGCAGCCTGCACTACCGCTGGTTCACCGACCCGGACGCCCGTCGGAGTTACCTTCCAGAAGACCACGCCGCGCACGGTCGACTGCTCGCCGCGGACCTGCACCGGGCGTACACCCGGGACGGGGCGAGCTCGGCGGCGGCCGCCGTCGTCGGGACGCTGCTCGCCGCGAGCCCGGAGTTCGCCGAGCTCTGGCAGAAACATCCGGTACCGGGCCCGTACTGCGGTCCGAAACGCATCCACCACCCTCAGGTCGGCCTCCTCGAACTGCACTGCCAGGTGCTGGTCGACCCCGACCAGTCCCAGCTGCTGCAGGTCTTCACCGCCACACCGGGAACCGAGAGTCACGAGAAACTCCAGCTCCTCTCGGTCGTCGCCGGCCAGCAGATCTGACCGGCCGGAGCGGATCCACGCCCGGCCGGGTGGCGACCTGGTCGGAGGAGGGCCCGAGCACGGGAACGGCCGCCGAGAGGATCCCGACGGCCGTTCCGAGCGACAGCTTCCGGGTCAGCGCTTCGTCCCGAACACCTTCCGGTTATCGCCGAGGCGGAGGAAGACCGTTTCCCCGGTCGCGTCCTGCACGGCGTCGTTGTCGGTGATCGCGTACACCCGGCCGTCGCCGGCCACGGTCAGTCCCTCCAGCTTCTCCTGGGTCCAGCCGTTTGTCGCCCGCAGGTCGGGCAGGACGTCGTAGGCCAGGGTCTTCGGCAGCACCCGAAGCGGACCGGGCGCCGCCGCGGTGCGCGGCAGTCCCACGGTGTAGATCCGCTTCAGCTTTGCGGCCGGGCCGTTGAGCTTGTCCCGTTCGATCACCGCGAGCCGGTCGCCGACCACGGTGATCTCGGAGAGGCCGATCCAGTCGCCCGGCGTGGTCGTGCTCTCCAGCCGGTAGCCGTACCAGCTCCAGGTACCGGCCGCCACGTCGTAGCGGCCGAGCCGGACCACCCCGGTCGGGTCGCCGGCCACCTCGCGCTGCAGCGCCACCCAGACGATCTCCCGGCCCCGGCTGTCGGTGGTCGCGGTGACGCCCTCGAGGCCCTGCTTGCCGAGGCCGGCGGCGACCTCCGCCGGCAGTGCCACGACCTGCCGGGTCATGCCGGCGGCGTCCAGCCGGACCAGCTGGTTGCCGGCGCCGGTGGCACCCTCGACCGCGAGCCAGAACCCGCCCTGCGGCCGGGTGAAGATCCCTTCCGCGTCGTAGCCGACCGGGGTGCCGTCCGCCGCCTTCACGGTCAGCTCGCCGATGATCCGCGCCGGCTCCCGCCTCGGGTCGACGGTCAGGATCCGGGTCGGTGAGTACGCCGCGTCGGTCACGCTGTGCAGCAGGTGCGGCTTGCCCGGTACGGCGGAGAGCGCGCCCAGCGCACCCCAGCCGATCGGCACCCCACCCCGGGGCGTCGGCTCCGACACGATGGTCGGGAAGCTCGGCGCACCCTTGCCCAACCGGTAGAGCGTCACCGAGGCCCGGACGTTGACCGAGGCGTCGTCCTCCTCGCTGGAGACCGCGAGCAGGTTCCGGGACGGGATCGGCAGCAGCCCCTCCGGGCCGTTGGTCGCCGGCAGGACCTGCCGGAACACCGGCGCGGTCGGCCGGCTCAGGTCGTAGACGGCCACGAAGTTGCTCCGCTCCGAGCCGACGAAGGCGTACCGGACACCGTTGAACTCGGCGACCGCGATGCCCTCCGGTTCGGTGCCCTTCTTGCCCGACCGGTCCTCGTTGAAGAGGCCGTACTCGACCGCGAGCCGTTCGAAACCGTTGCCGGCGTCCCATACGACTCGGCCGGTCCGGCTGTCGAAGACCGACCAGCCGCGGCTGCCGCCCCGCCAGTCGCCCTCGTTCGCGGTGGCCAGGTAGCGGTCGTCGATCCAGGCGACCGCGTCCGGTTCGCGCGGCATGTCGGTGATCGAACCGGTCAGGTTGATTCCGCCGTCGTCCTCGGTGTCGATGCCCCGGACGGTGGCGGTGCCGGCCCCGAAGACCGTGGTGATCCGGCCGCTGGGCAGGTCGACCAGGGCAACGCCGTTGTTCTCCTGCAGGGTCACCGCGAGTTGGTTCCGGTTGTTGATCGAGACGTACTCCGGCTCCGGGTCGGTCGGTCCGGCCAGCCCGGCGGCGGTCAGCGCCGGCAGCGCGGTGCCGTCCGGGTTGGTCAGCGCCACCTTCCGGGTACGCCAGCCCGTCGGCGTACCGCCGGTCAGGTCGACGATCTGCACGAAGCCGGCGGGCGCCTGCGGCAGGTCGCCCTCCTCGCCACCGGCCGGGGTCGCTTCCTCGTCCCGCTCGTTCTCGATCGCGATCGCGGCATACCGCCGGTCGTGGCTGATCGCGATCGAGTCGGGCTGACCACCGAGGTCGAAGCTGGTCACCCGCTTGCGGTCGGCGAGCCGGATCACATCGAGCCGACCGGACGGGTCGGTGTAGTCGGCGCTGGTGTTGACCACCACCAGGACATACGGCCCGACCACCGCGACGGAGGTGGGCTCGTCCTCGGCGTCGCCGAGTTCGGTCAGGGAGAGCGTGCCGAGGCCGCGCGGCCGGTCCGGATCGGTGATGTCCAGGAAACCGATCCGCCGGGCCAGCGCGTCGGTGTAGATCAGGGTCCGCCCGTCGGCGCTGACCGTGGAGATCTCCGCGACGGTCGGGCTGGCCGGGTCTTCGCCCGCCGGCCGGTTTTGGAACACCGGGTAGGTGGCCGTCCGGTCGAAGGCGAGCTGCGGAGCCGGGTGGTGCTTGCCGGCGGGGGCGGTGCCGGCGCCGGCCACGGTGGTGGTGGCGACGGCCATGGTGCCGGCGGCGACCGCCACCGCGGCCAGCGCCCCGTATCTCTTCTTCGAGGGCATCACTTCTCCGTTGACGTTGGGCTTCCGGCTCGGAAGGTGACACGGAGGAGCGAGCGGCAGCCGGCCGTGAGATGAACGGCAAGCAAAGATCAACAGCGGGGCGCGGGGCGTCCCCGGTTGGCGCAGGGAATCAGGCGGCGAGTCCGGGACGTGGCCGGTGGCGGCCGGCACGCAGCCCGGACCGGATGGTCCGGGTGATCTCGGGTTGGCCGAGCCCGGCCCGGTACGCCGCGTCGGCGAGCACAACGGCGATGCTGTGCTCGTCCAGCAGCCGTGCCGCGGCGAGCTGGCCGAGCTGGAAGGCGGCCCGGTACAGGGTGGTGTTCCGGGTACCGACGGCCGCGCCGGCGACCAGCTCGGCCTCGGCGACGAGCGCGGCGTGGGCGTACCGGTCGGGTCGACGGAGCTGCGGAGCACGACCGCCGGGTCCCCCGTCAACAATCCGGGGCGGTGGCCGTAACAGGGCGGCCAGCGGTGCGGGGCAGTCGGGCAGCGGCGGGGTCGGCCGGCGTACCCAGCGGTATCGGGCCCCGCTCGCGTGCCGGGAGGGCGGCGCGACGACGTACCCGCCGGCGCCGCGCCAGTCGACGCCGGGCAGCAGGGCGGTCCGGTTGCCGGCGCCGGTCGGACGCAGGTAGAGATGCCAGCCGCCGGAACCGGTACGAACCAGGGGTCCGGCGACCGGTGCGTCCCGGAGCAGCTTCCGCAGCCGGGGCACGGCCTCCCGCGCGTCGACGTCGCAGACGTCGAACCGGATGCCGGTGCGGAGTCCCACGTTGGCCCCGGGCCACCGGGCCCACCACCGCTGGATCATGTCGGGTCGGGTCGTGGCGTCGTGCAGTCCGTGCCGGAGCAGGGTGTGGTGCCAGCGGGGATGCTTGCCGGGCCGGTCACAGCCGGGCCGGCCGCAGCTGCACCCTGCCGCGCCGACGCTGTGCAGGGGGAGCACGGGTACGCCGTCGGCGGCGTACGCCAGCGCGGCACGCAGCAACGGTGACATGCGCCCGACCTCCGGCAGCGAGGGTGGAGCAGGCGGCTTCCTCCCTCACGCCTCCTTGCGAATCTGGTCGGCGAGCTGCGGCGGCATCGGCTCGTAGCGGGCGAACGACCGGCGGAAGGTACCGCCGCCGGAGGTCATCGAGCGCAGCTCGACGGCGTACCGGAGCAGTTCGGTGGCCGGCACCTCGGCCCGGACCAGGGTGTGGTCGGTGCCCTCCGGGTCCGGCTCGGTGCCCAGCACCCGGCCCCGCCGACCGGACAGGTCGCTCATCACCGCGCCGACGCTGGCGTCCGGCACCCGGATGACCACCTCGTCGACCGGTTCGAGGAGGATCACCTGGCCCTTGTCGGCGGCGTCCCGCAGCGCCAGCGAACCGGCGGTCTGGAACGCGGCGTCGGAGGAGTCGACGCTGTGCGCCTTCCCGTCGACCAGGGTCACCCGTACGTCAACCACCGGGTAGCCGGCGACGATGCCGCGCTCCATCTGGGTCCGTACGCCCTTCTCCACCGACGGGATGTAGTTGTGCGGTACGGCGCCGCCGACCACCCGGTCGGTGAACTCGAAGCCGGCACCCCGGGGCAGCGGCTCCACCTCGATGTCGCAGATCGCGTACTGGCCGTGCCCGCCGGACTGCTTCACGTGCCGACCGTGCCCCTTCGACGCGGCCGCGAAGGTCTCCCGCAGCGCCACCCGGACCGGCTCGGTCTCCAGGTCGACCCCGCCGCCCCGGAGCCGGTCCAGCACCACCTCGGCGTGCGCCTCGCCCATGCACCAGAGCACCAGTTGGTGCGTCTCCGGGTTCCGTTCCAGCCGCATCGTCGGGTCACCGGCGACCAGCCGCGCCAGGTTCTTGGCCAGCGCGTCCTCGTCGGCCCGGCTCTTCGCCACCACCGCCACCGGCAGCAGTGGCTCCGGCATCTCCCAGGGGGCGATCAGCAGCGGCTCGTCCCGGCCGGAGACGGTGTCCCCGGTCTCCGCCGTACCCGACTTGGTGATCGCGCAGATGTCGCCGGCCACGCAGTACGGCACCTCGCGCAGCGCGGTGCCGAGCGGGCTGTAGACGTGCGCGATCCGCTCGTCGGCGTCGTGGTCCGGATGGCCGCGTTCGGCCATGCCGTGTCCGGAGACGTGCACGACCTGGTCTGGCCGGAGCGTGCCGGAGAAGACGCGGACCAGGGAGACCCGGCCGACGTGCCGGTCGATGGTGGTCTTGACCACCTCGGCGACCAGCGGCCCGTCCGGGTCGCAGGTCAGTGGCGGCCGGGGCGAGCCGTCGACCCCGGTGACGGTCGGCAGGTCGTGCTCCTGCGGAGTGGGGAAGGCCGCGGTCAGCACCTCCAGCAGCGCGTCGATCCCCAGCCCGGTCTCGGCGCAGACCGGCACCACCGGATAGAAGTGGCCCCGGGCCACAGCGGTCTCCAGGTCGTCGATCAGGACGTCGACCTCGATCTCCTCACCCTCCAGGTAGCGGTCGAGCAGGGTCTCGTCCTCGCTCTCCGCGATGATCCCCTCGATCAGCTCGTTACGGGCGTCGGCGATCGCCGGCACGTGCTCGGGGTCGGGGTCGCGGACCACCGCCGGCAGCCCGGCGGAGTAGTCCAGGATCCGGCGGGTGATCAGGCCGATCAGCCCGACCACGTCGGTACCCTCGTCGTTGAGCATCGGCAGGTAGAGCGGCTGTACGTTGTCGCCGAAGACCCGCTGGCAGAGCGCCACCGTCTCGTCGAGGTCGGCCCGCTGGTGGTCGAGCCGGGTCACCGCGACCGCCCGGGGCATGCCGACGGCGGCGCACTCCTGCCACAGTGCGGCGGTCGCGCCGTCCATCCCGTCGACCGCCGAGACCACGAAGAGCGCCGCGTCCGCCGCCCGCAGGCCGGCGCGCAGTTCACCGACGAAGTCGGCGTAGCCCGGGGTGTCGAGGAGGTTGACCTTCACGTTGTCGTGCACCAGCGGGGCGCAGCAGAGGTTGATCGACCGCTGCTGGCGTACCGCCGCGGGGTCGTGGTCGCAGACCGTGGTGCCCTCGGTGACGGCGCCGGGTCGGGAGATCGTCCCGGTCGCGGCGAGCAGTGCCTCGACCAGGGTCGTCTTTCCCGCCCCGGAGTGGCCGACGAGCACCACGTTGCGCACCCTGCCGGGCTCGTCCACCACCGGCGCCGGGCCGGTGAGCCCCTTCTCGTGATTCTTCTGCGCCATCGGGCGCACCTCCCTAAGCCGGTGGATGGTGGCGACCGCCGCGCGCGACGGGGGAGCTGCCCTGGCGACTCCGCGGCGATATCCTCGGGTGGCCTTCCGTGCGTCGGGGACGTGCCGGGTTGCGGAGTGAGCGGCGTCACGTCCCCTGCCCCGATCTCACACCCGGACAAGACCTGACACAAGCCCGTGGCGGGAAGTGTGCGCCACCGGGCGTACCGCCTCCGTACGCCGCCCGTTATGGTGGGACCGCCATGGCGAAGATCTTCCAAGTGTCGGCCCGGGCCGGCATGACCCGCGTTGTCGAACCGATCGCCCGGACCCTGCTGCGGGTCGGGGTGACGCCCAATGCCGTCACCGTCACCGGCACCCTCGGGGTGCTGGTCGGCTCGATCGTGCTCGGTGCCCGGGGTTACCTGGTCGCCGGTGCACTGGTGGTGACCTTTTTCGCGCTGACCGACCTGCTCGACGGCACGATGGCCCGGATGAGCGGCGGCTCCACCCGGTTCGGCGCCTTCCTCGACTCAAGCATGGACCGGGTCTCCGACGGCGCCGTCTTCGGCGCCGTCGCCTACTGGCTGGCCACCCGCGACGACCACGTCGGGGTCGCCGCCGCGCTGATCTGCCTGGTCGCCGGTGGGCTCGTCTCGTACGTCAAGGCGCGCGCCGAGGGACTCGGGATGACCTGCAACGTGGGGATCGCCGAGCGGACCGAACGGCTGCTGATCGTCGGGGTCGGCGGGCTGCTCACCGGCCTCGGGGTCAGCTGGGCGCTGGTCACCGCACTCTGGCTGCTCGCCGCCGTCTCGCTGTTCACCGTCGGCCAACGGATGGCACACGTCTACCGGCAGGCGCAGGCCACCAGTCTGGGCGTGGACGCGTGAGGCCGGGCGACCGGCGGTGGGCGCCCCGGTGACTCCGGTCGAGTTCGCCTACCTGGCGGGCTGGCGCCTGGTGCGTGCCCTGCCGCGGCCGGTCGCCGCGGCGGCGTTCCGGGCCGCCGCCGACCGCGCGTACCGCAGACGCGGGCGGGGCACCACCCGACTCGCCGGCAACCTGCGCCGGGTGGTCGGTCCGGAGCTACCCACCGACGAGTTCGAGCAACTGCTGCGTCGGGCGATGCGGTCGTACGCCCGCTACTGGCTGGAGATGTTCCGGCTGTCGTCGCTGAGCCGGGCACAGATCCGGCAGCACTTCCGGCTGGACGGCGCCGACCTGCTGGCCGCCGAGATGACCACCGGCCGGGGCGCGGTGGTGGCCCTCCCGCACGCCGGCAACTGGGACGCCGCCGGTGCCTGGGTCGCCGCGATGGACTGGCCGATCGCCACCGTCATGGAGCGACTCAAGCCGGAAGGGGTGTACGAGCGCTTCCTCGCCTTCCGGCGCCGGCTCGGCATGGAGATCCTGCCCACCCACGGGGGTGAACGGGCCCCGTTCGACGTACTGGCCGAGCGGCTCGGTGCGGGTTACCTGGTTCCGCTGCTCGCCGACCGGGACCTGTCGGCGCGCGGCATCGAGGTGCGGTTCTTCGACGGGCGGGCCCGGATGCCGGCCGGTCCGGCACTGCTCGCGATCCGGACCGGCGCCCCGCTGTACGTCGCCAACATGTGGTACGAACCGGACGGCCCCCGGGGGCGGCTGGTCGGCCCGCTGCCGGTGCCGGATCCGGACAGCGGTCCGCTCGTCGACCGGGTACGGATCCTGACCCAGGCGATCGCGGACGAGTTGGCCGCCGGGATCGCCGCCCATCCGGAAGACTGGCACATGCTGCAGCGGGTCTGGATCGACGAGCCGTCGGCCGGCGGGTCGGAGACACCGGCGGGTCCGTCGACCCCGGCCGGGCTGGTCTGAGGGGAGGGCCGGTGCGGATCGGCATCGTGTGTCCGTACTCCCTCGACGTGCCGGGCGGCGTGCAGAACCACGTGATGGATCTCGCCGAAGCGTTGATCGGACTCGGACACGAGGTCAGCGTGCTGGCGCCCGCCGACGACGACGCGCCCCTGCCGCCGTACGTCGTGCCGGCCGGCCGGTCGGTGCCGTTTCCGTACAACGGCTCGGTCGCCCGGATCACCTTCGGCCCGGTCTCCACCGCCCGGGTCCGGCGCTGGCTGGCCCGGGGCGAGTTCGACGTCCTGCACGTGCACGAACCGCTGGCGCTCAGCCTGTCGCTGCTCGCTGTGCTCTCCACCCGGGGACCGGTGGTGGCCACCTTCCACACCGCGATGACCCGGTCACGGGCGTTGGCGGTCGCCCAGGGGGTGCTTCAGCTGGTGCTGGAGCGGATCACCGCCCGGATCGCGGTCAGCGCGCTGGCCCGCAAGGTGCAGGTGGAACACCTCGGCGGTGGGGCGGTGGAGATCCCCAACGGGGTGGCGGTGGCGAAGTTCGCACACGCCGAGCCGCTGCCGGGCTGGCCCGGGCCGTCCGGCCCCGGCCGGGGCGGCACGCTCGGCTTCCTGGGCCGGTTCACCGAGCCGCGCAAGGGGTTCGGGGTGCTGCGGGAGGCGTTCGTCGCGCTCGCGCCGCGGCGTCCGGGGCTGCGGCTGCTGGTCGCCGGCCCCGGTGACCTGGCCGATCTGCACGAGGGCGTCCCGCCGGAGTTGCGGGACCGGATCACCTTCCTCGGTCGGGTGACCGAGGAGGAGAAGGCGCGGATGCTGCGCAGCGTCGACCTCTACGTGGCGCCGAACATCGGCGGCGAGTCGTTCGGCATGATCCTCACCGAGGCGATGGCGGCCGGCGCGGCCGTGGTCGCCAGCGACCTGGACGCCTTCCGGCGGGTGCTGGACGGCGGACGGGCCGGTCAGCTCTTTCCCACCGGGGACGCGGAGGCGCTGCGGCGTACCCTCGACACGCTGCTCGACGACCCGGTCCGCCGCGCCGAGCTGTCCGCCTGTGCGCGCGAGGTGGTCGCGGCCTTCGACTGGCCGACGGTCGCCCGCCGGGTCCTCGAGGTCTACGCGACGGCGATCGAGGCCACCGACGGCCGGGTGCTGGACGAGGAGTGGACCGGCCTGCCCTGACCACCGTCGGTGCCGTGCCTGCCGCCCGGTGACCGGATCGACGCCGGTGACGCGCCAGGGGGCCCGCAGCACGACCGCACTACGATGCCGGGCATGTGGTGGGTGGTGGGCGCCGTCGCCGCGGCCGTCCTGGTAACGGTGTACCTGACCTGGACCGCGGCCCGGGTCGACCGCCTGCACTCCCGGGTGTGGTCGGCGGCCCGTGCGCTCGACGCGCACCTGCTCCGCCGGGCGGCGGCCGCGGCGGTGCTGGCCGAGGAGCGGTATTCGGTGGAGTTGTACGCCGCGTCCCGGATCGCGCTCGACGCCGAGGGCGACGAGCGGGAGGCGGCGGAGAACGACCTCACCCGGCAGTTGCGGCTGACCCCGCTCGATTCGGACGATCCGGCCACGGAGGCGGTGATCGGGGCGAGTCGCCGGCTCGCCCTGGCCCGCCAGGTGCACACCGACCTGGTCCGCGACGCCCTCTCGGTACGGCGTCGTCGGCTGGTCCGCCTGCTCCGACTGGCCCGCAAACACGAACAGCCGCGCTACTTCGACATCGACGATCCGACCCTGAACACCCGGCCGGGGCTCTCCGTCGGCTGACAAAGGCGAGGTGAGCCCGGCCACAGGGCAGACCACCCGGGGTCTGATTGGCTGTCGGTGTGGCGTTGCATTCCGCGTAGCATCGAATGCGACTTCAGCCACCCGAACGTGTCGAGGAGCGAGAACACCGTGTCCGAATCCACCATCCAGTCCGGTTCCGACCCGTCGACCGAGTCGCAGGCCGCCGCTCCGGTGGTCGGCACCGCGCGGGTGAAGCGGGGTATGGCCGAGATGCTCAAGGGTGGCGTGATCATGGACGTGGTCACCCCCGAGCAGGCAAAGATCGCCGAGGACGCCGGCGCGGTCGCCGTGATGGCGCTGGAGCGGGTCCCGGCGGACATCCGCGCCCAGGGCGGGGTATCCCGGATGAGCGACCCCGACATGATCGACGGGATCATCAACGCGGTCTCCATCCCGGTGATGGCCAAGGCCCGGATCGGCCACTTCGTCGAGGCGCAGATCCTGCAGGCGCTCGGCGTCGACTACGTCGACGAGTCCGAGGTGCTGACCCCGGCCGACTACGCCAACCACATCGACAAGTGGGCCTTCACCGTGCCGTTCGTCTGCGGCGCGACCAACCTCGGTGAGGCGCTGCGCCGGATCACCGAGGGCGCGGCGATGATCCGCTCCAAGGGCGAGGCCGGCACCGGTGACGTCTCCAACGCCACCACCCACATGCGGAAGATCCGGCAGGAGATCCGTCGGCTCAGCTCGCTGCCGGCCGACGAGCTGTTCGTCGCGGCCAAGGAGCTGCAGGCGCCGTACGAGCTGGTCAAGGAGGTCGCCGAGACCGGCAAGCTGCCGGTGGTGCTGTTCACCGCGGGCGGCATCGCCACCCCGGCGGACGCGGCGATGATGATGCAGCTCGGCGCCGAGGGCGTCTTCGTCGGCTCCGGGATCTTCAAGGCCGGCAACCCGGCCCAGCGGGCCGCCGCGATCGTCAAGGCGACCACCTTCCACGACGACCCGGACGTGCTGGCCAAGGTGTCGCGTGGGCTCGGCGAGGCGATGGTCGGGATCAACGTCGACGACATCCCGGTGCCGCACCGGCTCGCCGAACGGGGCTGGTGAGCCTTGGCGGAGGTGACCATCGGGGTCCTCGCGCTGCAGGGTGACGTACGGGAGCACCTGGCCGCGCTGACCGGTGCCGGTGCGACCGCGGTGCCGGTGCGCCGTCCGGAGGAACTGGAACGGGTCGACGGCCTGGTCGTACCGGGCGGCGAGTCGACCACGATCAGCAAACTGGCCGAGGCGTTCGACCTGCTGGACCCGATCCGCAAGCGGATCGGCACGGGCCTGCCGGTGTACGGCTCCTGCGCCGGCATGATCATGCTGGCCACCGAGGTTCTGGACGGCCGTCCCGACCAGCAGAGTTTCGGCGGGATCGAGATGACCGTCCGGCGCAACGCCTTCGGTCGGCAGGTGGACTCCTTCGAGGCGCCGGTCGAACTGGCCGGCGTGCCGGGGCCGAGCTTCCACGCGGTGTTCATCCGGGCGCCGTGGGTGGAACGGGTCGCCGACGGTGTGGAGGTGCTGGGGCGGGTGACCGAGGGACCGGCGGCCGGTCGGATCGTCGCGGTCCGGCAGGGCAACGCGGTCGCCACCGCCTTCCACCCCGAGCTGACCGGCGACCGCCGGCTGCACCGGTGGTTCGTGGAGCTGGTCCGGGGCGCCGCCGATCCCGTCGGATAACGCTGGTCCGGGGCGCTGCCGACCGAGCCGGGTGCCGGCCGCCGCCGAGCCGTCCGGGAGCACCGGTCCGGCGGACGGACGGGACGGTCGGGCCCGAACCGGCCGTCCGTCCGGTGCCGGGTGTGAACGGACGGCGACGGCGTCGGTAGGATTGGCGCCGGTTCGGCGGTTCTTCGTCCACATCCGGTGCGCGGTGTTTCCCCGCACCCACCGGGTGGTGATGGCGGGTGGTCGACGCAGACGGCGGGTAGTAACGGAGGTCAGGTATGTCCGGCCACTCAAAGTGGGCGACGACGAAGCACAAGAAGGCGGTCATCGACGCCAAGCGCGGCAAGATGTTCGCCAAGCTGATCAAGAACGTCGAGGTCGCGGCGCGGACCGGCGGCGGTGACCCGGCCGGCAACCCGACCCTCTACGACGCCATCCAGAAGGCGAAGAAGAACTCGGTCCCGAACGACAACATCGACCGGGCGGTGAAGCGCGGCTCCGGCCTGGAGGCCGGCGGTGCCGACTGGCAGACCGTGATGTACGAGGGATACGGTCCGGGCGGGGTCGCGCTGCTGATCGAGTGCCTGACCGACAACCGGAACCGCGCCGCGACCGAGGTCCGGACCGCGTTGACCCGTAACGGCGGTTCGCTGGCCGACGCCGGTTCGGTGTCGTACATGTTCTCCCGCAAGGGCGTGGTGATCGTCCCGAAGGCGGGGCTCTCCGAGGACGACGTGCTGCTCGCCGTCCTCGACGCCGGTGCCGAGGAGGTCAACGACCTCGACGAGGCGTTCGAGGTGATCTCCGAGCCGGGTGACCTGATCGCCGTCCGGACCGCCCTGCAGGACGCCGGCATCGAGTACGAGTCGGCCGAGTCCTCCCTGGTCCCCAGCGTCACCGTGCCGCTGGACGAGGACGGCGCCCGCAAGGTGTTCAAGCTGATCGACGCGCTCGAGGACTCCGACGACGTGCAGAACGTCTACGGCAACTTCGACGTCTCCGACGAGATCATGGCGGCGGTCGGCTGAGGCTCACCAGCGGGTGATATACGCGCCTCCCGGGTATATATTTGTCCGGGAGGTGTTTCTCGTGGCGAAGACGCTGTTGGATCTTGATGAAGAGCTGCTTGCCGAGGCGACTGCGGCCCTCGGC
This sequence comes from Plantactinospora sp. B24E8, assembly GCF_039871735.1. NCBI lineage: Bacteria > Bacillati > Actinomycetota > Actinomycetes > Micromonosporales > Micromonosporaceae > Plantactinospora > Plantactinospora sp. B24E8. The sequence goes on along the minus strand of NZ_JBDPMH010000032.1, from coordinate 52,835 downwards.
ACCTCCACCAAGCGGGAGACCGTGACGGAGGCCCTCAGACAGGCGGTCGAGTCCAGCCGGGAGCGCCGGCAGCGTGCGCTGGCGGATCTCCAGGAGGTCGCCGACGAGGGGGGCTTCCAGTTCGACCGACTTGACGAGCTGGACCGATGAAATACCTGGTCGATACGAGTGCGCTTGTCCGCATGGTGCGCCGGCAGGTTGATCCCCAGTGGTCCGAACTGGCGACCCGCGGCCTGATCGCCCTGTGTGACCCCGTGCTCGTGGAGACCCTGAGCATCGCCGACGCCAAGGCGTACGACCGGGTCGAGCGCGGACTACGGGATCTGTACCCGTGGGTTCCGGTTCCCGACGATGCCTGGCAGGTCGTGCGGGCGGTGCGGCACGAGCTCGCCAGCCAGAGCGCCCATCAGGGATTGTCCGTCGCCGACCACCTGGTGATCGCGACCGCCATCCGACTGAAGCTCGTGGTACTCCACCAGGACGCCGACTTCGAGACGGTGGCCCGGCTCGTGCCGCAGCTGAGCGAGGAACGGATCGGATGACGCCCGGGGGAGTGGCATCGGCGGTCGGGGTGGTCCGGGAGTTCGACGCCGACCGGGGCTGGGGCGTGATCGACGCGCCGGAGACGCCCGGCGGCTGCTGGGTGCACTTCTCCGCGATCGTGGCGCCCGGCTACCGGCGGCTGGTCGCGGGCCAGCAGGTCTCCTTCCGGGCCGAGCGGGCGGAGCAGGACGGCTTCGGCTACCGGGCGGTGAGGGTTTGGACCGACGGGGCCGCCGAACCGCCCGACCCGGTGCCGGACCCCTCGACCTCGGCGGCGTACCACAGCACACTGACGCTGACCTTCGACGACCCGGAAGCTTCCGGGGTTCCCGCCGGGCCGGCGGTCGGGTCCCGCACCGACGGCTGACCGAGGGGCCGGTCCGTTCAGCGTTCGGTGTCCCGGTCGAGGACCGGCTTGACATCCACGACCGGGGTGCCGTCCAGCGCCTCCAGGTCCCGTACCCGGACCCGCAGGCCGTCCACCTCGACGATGGTCACCCGGTGCAGCCCGACCGGGTTGGGCCGGTCCGGGGACCGGGTGCTGAACACCCCGGTCGGCGGCCGGGTCGGCTCACCCCGGGGACGCACCACCAGGACGTCCCGGTGTGCCCGGTCGAGCCAGGTCAACAGCAGCACGTCGGTGCCGACCCGAAGGTCGCGCAGCCCGTCCCGGACGTCGGGCTCAAAAACCAGCCACGCCTCGGGCGCCCCCTCGTCGCCCTGCCGGGGCGCGCTGGCCCGGTCGACCAGCGGCGACTCCACCCGGCCGATCGGCCGGACGACGTACCGGTCCGCTCCGGACAGGATCGTTCCGGGACGGTCGTCCGAACTGGAATCCTCAGTCATGATCCGCTCCCTCCGGGCTGCCGGATGAGCGTAGCGAGCGGGCCGCCGCCCTGCTGCCCGGTCGTCGACCGGTGGGGGACGGGCGGCTCAGCGGGTCCAGTGCAGGAACCGGTCGAACAGCTCCGCCGGGGTGGCGTCGGGCAGGTCCCGGGCGGCGTCGTAGACCCAACCGGCGGCGTGCTGGGCCAGGTCGAGCCGGTCGATGGTGAGCAGCAGCAGCGTACGGGCGGTCGGGCAGGGCCAGCGGCCAGCCCCGCAGCTGCAGCTCCACTGCGGACGTACGGCGGCGTGCCCGATCGGTGTGGCACCCTGGACAGCCATCAGCCTCCTGCCTCACGCCTCGACGGCACGGGGGAGGGCCGGGCACCAGTGTGCCGTACCGACGTCCCTCTGGTTGACTTCCTCGCCGCCGGATCGCGTCCGTGTCGTCGCCTGCCGAACTCAACGAGGCGCCGGGGCACGGCGACGTCGGTAGAACTTCCATATCTGCCGAGGTCACCCGATCGTGCCGACGGCACCTCCGCCGAGGGGACCGGGTGGCCGCCACATCGGCCACAGTGGCGGACCGCCGTCGGGCAGCGGGAGGCAGCCGTCCGGGTGGTAGCCGTACCGTTGGAGTGCGTCGCGGCTCCACTCGTTGTCGGTCACCAGGTACCCGGGCAGCCGGGCGGCGTCGAGTAGCCGGTGGTGGTGTGCCAGCAGCGCGCCGGCGAGTCCCTGGCCGCGTCGGGCGGGGCGTACCCCGAGGTGGGCGAGGTGGTGGTGGGCGCCGCCGGGGTGGTAGGCGGACAGTAGGTGGTCGAGCAGCTCGTACCGGCCGGCCCAGCGTCCGGTCGCGGCACGCAGCCGGTCCCGGTACGCCGTCGGGTCCGCCGCCGGCCGAATCCGGTCCCGCCACACCGCGACCCCGGCCAGGTCGTCGGTGACCTGCACCAGCCCGCCGGGTACGGCGGCGCCGAGGACCACCGTGAGCAGGTCGCGGTTGACCGCCAGTCGCTCGTCCGGATCGGGTACGAGCCAGCCCGCCACCGGGTTGGCCTGGTACGCCTCGGCGAGCACCCGCGCGAGCCAGTCGACCTCGTCCGCCCGCGCCGGCCGTATCCCGGGAACCGGGGTGACGGTGTCCGCACTGGGATATGACTCCACTGGAATTCTCCCTTTGGGACGTCGAGAATTGGGGGGTTACTTTCTGGTCCATTGCAGGAATCGTTGGAACAACTCCGCCGGAGTGAGCTCGGGAAGGTCCCGGGCGGCGTCGGTCATCCAGTTGGCCGCGTACATGGCGAGGCTGATCCGATCGACGGTGAGCAACAGCAGTTCCCGGGCCCGGTGGCACGGCCACCGTCGGTCGCCGCAGCTGCAGTGCCAGGTGGGACGTACCGGGGAGTGGTCGTCGGGCGTCGCGGTGTGCGCGGCCATCAGCATCCGACCCTTCAATTTTGGGACGTTACAAAATGGAAATGATGGGCCGGGGCGGGGGTCGGAACGAGGTTGCCGGAGGCTTTACCCCCGCCCCGGCTTTCGCCACCGCCGAGGGGAAACGGCGGCGTGCACATGATGCTGACTTTCCCTCTGGCCGTTCGCAATACTGCGCGGGAGGATCGTGGACCAAGGGATGAGGTGCCTTACGCGACGACAGAACGGGAGATGACGTGGAGGAGACGGGGAGTACCGTCCCGCGTAGGCAACTGGGGAGATATCTGAGAGACCTTCGGGAACACGCGCATGTCACCGTGGTCGCCGCCGCCCGCGAACTCGAGTGGTCGGCACCGCGGATCTGGCGTTACGAGACCGGCCAGGTGCCGATCCATCCGAACGACGCGGAGGCGATGTGCCGGCTCTACGGCGCCTCGGCGGAGACCATCCGGACCATGCGCAAACTGGCCCGGGAGACGAAGGCGCGCGGCTGGTGGCACAGCTACGGCGAAGCGATCAAGGAGTGGTTCAAGCTCTACATCGGTCTGGAGTCCTCGGCGACCCGGATCCGGACGTACGAGCCGAACGTGGTGCCGGGCCTGCTCCAGACCGTTGACTATGTGCGGGAACTCATCGCCATCGACCAGCCGCAGATGTCCGAGGCGGACCGGGAGGCGAAGGTCGAGGTCCGGGTGCGCCGGCAGGGCCTGCTGGCCCGGGTGGTCCCACCGGCCCCACTGCTCGAGGTGATGCTGAACGAGGCGGTGCTGCGCCGTCCGCCACGCAACCGGGTGACGATGGCCCGGCAGCTCGACCACCTGGTCAGCGCCAGTCGCCGGCACAACGTCCGGCTCCGGGTGCTGCCGCTGGCCGCCGGGCTGCACCGCTGGGGATGGTCCGGTGGCTTCACCATGCTGGACTTCCCGCAGGAGAACGTCCGGGAGCCGGAGCCGACCACGATCTACATGGACGGGCCGTGCGGAGCAATCTATCTGGACAAACCGCACGAGATCGAGGTCTACGAGGATGCCTGGCGCTCGCTGAGCGAGCTGGCGCTGGACGAGGATGGGTCCCGGGAGCTGATCACGGCGATTGCGAAGGAGATGCATGGTGCGGAGTGACGGGAGCTGGCGGACCTCCAGCCGGTCCGGCAGCGAGGGAAACTGCGTCGAGGTGGCCTGGTCGCCCGGTGCCGTCCGGGTACGCGACAGCAAGGATCGCCCCGGTCCGGTGTTGACCTTCGCCGAACCGGCCTGGCAGGCCTTTGTCCGGACCACCCGACCGGAGAGCTGACCCCGGCGGACCGGACCGTTGCCCCGGCCGGCGTACGCCGGCCGGGGCACGTCGGCTGCCTGCCCTTTTCGAATGAAGACCTGCCGTCAGGCATCACGGTGACTGCGTGGCGCCCGTCGGGGGCCGGGCGGTGGGCCCGCCAACGGGTTATCGCGGCCGGTCGGCTCGATCGCCGGGCGGCGAGAGTGGCCAGTCCAGCGCTGGTCGGACACTCGTGACGATCATGTCGTGCAGGTCGACCGGCTCCAGCGCCGCGCGGGAGGCCGAGAACATCAGGGCCGCTTCGCCGCACCCCTGCCACGGACTCAACGACGCCGCGCCGCCCCGGCTCACCCGGGGACCCGGACCAAGGTACGGCCGCCCGTCGTCGCCCGCGCGGCGGTGGTCGGGCCGGTAGGTGTCGGCACACACCTCGAAGACGCAACCCATCGCCGCCACTCCGAACGGGTTCTCGTGTGCCTGGATCGTGGCCTCGTCACCGAACACCCGCAACAGGTCTGTCCGCTGGTCCGGTGGACGATTGCCGCGCCAGGTCAGGGTGGTGGTGCCGGCGCGGGCGGCGTACTCCCACTCGGCCTCGCTCGGCAGTCGGAAGGGCATCGCGGCCAGCATCGCCTCCAGCGACCCGGTGCTGTACATCGTGGCGGCGGTGTGCTCGTCCGCGCAGCCGTACTCGTCGCGGTAGCCGGGCCGGAACGACCGTGCCTGGGTGATCGTCAGCGGGTGCCGGGCCAGCAGGAACGCATCGAGGCGCACCGTCCGGACGGGCCGGGAGCGGTCGGCGTACTCGTCGTACCACTCCAGGTTCGCGCCGCTGACGAGGGTGTCGATCGCGGCCAGTTCCTCGTCGGAGAATCCCATTTGGAACACTCCGGCCGGGATCAGCCGGAACACCACCCCGGACCGGTCGTGCCGCCACGCGGGCCGTCCCGCCACGACCTCCTGGCTGAACCCGGGGTGCACGGTCTGATCCACGGTTGCGAACCGTACCCACATCCGGCAACCCGGTCAGCCGCATGAGGCCGCTTGCTCCCCGATCGGCTCGTTCCGGTGGGGCCGGTACGCCCGGACCAGTGGTCACGGGCGAGGTACGGCTCCGGCTCGTCGGAAGCCGAGCACGGCGACGACGAGTACGGCCAGTCCGACGGTGGCGAGTCCGGACGCGAACAGCGTGCCCGCAGCGCCGAGCAGTGCCACCAGCGGACCGCCGAGCGCAGCGCCGAGCGGGGTCGCGGCGGTGGTCACCGCGCTCCGGGCGGCGAGCACCGACGGCAGGTCGGCCGGCGGTGCCGCGTTCTGGAACAGGGCGAAGGTGAACGCCGGGAACGGTCCGTAGGCCAGCCCGCCCAGGGCGAAACAGGTCAGGGTGAGCCAGGTCGACGTGCTGAAGCCGAACGGCAGCAGGACCAGACCCCAGCCGGCGATGACCGCGACGGTGACCGTCCACTGCCGCGCCTCGGTGAGCAGCCCGCCGAGCAGCCCGCCGAGCACCGCGCCGCAGCCGAACACCGTCCAGTACGCGCCGAGCAGGCCGGCGCCGGCGGCCAGTTCGTCGGCGACGTACAGCGGCAGGGCGACCTCGACCGGGCCGTACAGGAAGAAGAAGACGGCGGTGACCCCGACCAGGCCGAGCAGTGCGGGTCGCCGGGCGAGGATCCGGAAACCGGTGCCGGTCCGGCGGGTCTGCCGGTCGGCGGCCGTGGTCGTCGGTGGCGGCTCGACCCGGGCCGCCTGGACGGCCAGCACCAGGTAGCTCAGCGCGTCCAGGCCGAGCACCAGCGCCGGGTGGAGGACCGCGACCAGCAGACCGGCCAGCGCCGGTCCGGCGATGAAGGACACCTGTTGGCTGGTGTTGACCAGAGCGTTCGCCGGCAGTCGACGGTCCGGCGGAAAAAGTTGACTGATCAGGGTGTAGGTGCCGGCGCTGCCCCAGGCGGCCAGCAGCGACGAGACGGCCAGCACCGCGACGTACCGGCCGGCGGTGAGTTCCCCGGTGAGGTGCAGACCCACGACGGTGCCGAGGGCGACCGCCCGCAGCACGGCGTTCGCGACGACCAGCCGGCGGGCCGCGACCCGGCCCAGCCAGCGCGCGAACAACAGCGCTCCGACGGCGGCCGGCAGGGTGTACGCGGCGAGCGCCGCGCCGATGACCAGGCCGGCCCGCTCCGGCGGGGCGAGCCGCAGGGCCAGCCAGGCGACGCCGACCATGCTCATCCCGTTGCCCAGGTGCGAGATCACCAGCCCGCCGAGCAGCTGTCGGAACGCAGGTACGGCGAGCGTCGTACGGTAGGTCGCCGGCACCACCCGGGTCAGCGTCATCACCCGCAAACGGTGCCAGTTGAAGTCGGGTTGAGGTCAACAGCGGGAGGACGGACGCTGTCGATCGAGGCCGTGCTGCTGGGCTGGCGGGGCGGTCGAGGCGGGGATCCCGACCCTGCTGGTGCCACCGTTGACCAACTCGACCGAGCGGCGTCTGCGTCTGGTGCTGGCTGCCTGCGGCCTCGCCGGCTGATTATTCCCGTCGGCGGGCCGTCGGTGAGTCGACTCACAATACGATACGAGACGGTGCCGTTTCGGTTCTCTTCTCGCTATCGTCGGTGCGGTCAGAACACCTCCCGCGCGCCAGACCCACTGGCCGGACGCGGGATTTCGGGGGGACACAAAGGCATGCAGTTAACCCAGAACACCGGACACCCGAGGCGCTGGGCCATCCTCGGGGTCCTCGTCGTCAGCCTGCTGGTTGTCGTACTGGACAACACGGTCCTCAACGTCGCACTGCGGACGCTCGCCGACCCGGTGCACGGACTCGGCGCCAGCCAGGGTGACCTCGAGTGGTCGATCAACTCGTACACCCTGGTCTTCGCCGGTCTGCTCTTCACCTTCGGAGTGCTCGGCGACCGCTACGGGCGCAAACTCTTCCTGCAGGCGGGCCTGGCCATCTTCGGCCTCGCCTCGCTGCTCTCCGCCTACGCGCAGAGCCCGGGACAGCTGATCGGCACCCGGGCCCTGATGGGCCTCGGCGCCGCTGCCGTGATGCCGGTGACGCTGTCGATCATCTCGAACGTCTTCGACCCCCGGGAGCGGGGTCGGGCCATCGGCATCTGGGCCGGCGCGGTCGGCCTCGGCGTGGCGATCGGCCCGGTCCTCGGCGGCCTGCTGCTGGAGCACTACTGGTGGGGCTCGGTCTTCCTGATCAACGTTCCGGTCGTGGTGCTCGGCATGATCGCCGCGGCGATCCTGGTACCGGACTCGAAGGACCCGAAGCCGGGCCGGATCGACATCGTCGGCGTACTGCTGTCAGTGGTCGGCCTGGTCGCGCTCTCGTACGGGATCATCGACGGCGGCGACCACGGCTTCGGCCGGCCGATCGTCTGGGTCGGCATCGTCGGCGGCCTGGCGGTCCTGGCCGGGTTCGTCCTCTACGAGCGGCGGATCGAGTTCCCGTCCCTGGACGTACGTCTGTTCAAGGTGCCCCGGTTCGCCGCGCCGGTCGCGGTGATCGGCCTGGTCTTCTTCGCCGCCATGGGCGTGATGTTCTTCAGCGCCTTCTACCTGCAGCTCGTCCGCGACTACAGCCCGCTGGAGACCGGTCTGCTGATGCTGCCGTTCGCGGTCGCCCAGCTGGTCTTCGCCCCGCGCAGCGCGGCGATGGTCAAGCGGTACGGCGGCAAGGCGGTCGCGACGGTCGGTCTGCTGCTGACCGCCGGGGCGCTGGCGATGTTCGCCTTCGCCGGCACCGACTCGCCGATCTGGTTCATCGAGGTGATCTTCTTCATCCAGGGCGTCGGAATGGCGAACATCATGCCGCCGGCGACCGAGTCGATCATGTCGTCGCTGCCCCGGGAGAAGGCCGGGGTGGGCTCGGCGGTCAGCAACACCGTCCGCCAGGTGGCCGGCGCGCTCGGCGTCGCGGTGCTCGGTTCGGTGCTCTCCGGCGTCTACCGCGACCAGATCGCCCCGGCGGCCAAGGCCCTGCCCGAGCCGGCCTCAGACGCCGTCCGTGAGTCGATTTCCGCAGCGTACGGGGCTGCCGAGCGGCTCGGTCCGGCCGGTGTGTCGGTGATGAACGCGGCCAACGACGCCTTCGTCAACGCCATGCACTGGGCGGCGGGCATCTCGGCGGTCATCGCCGCGCTCGGCATCGTGGTGGTGCTGCGCTGGCTGCCCGGCCGGTCGGCCGAGGACCAGGTGCTGCCCCCGACGCCGGCGGTCGACCCGGATCCCGAGTTGGTCGCTGCGTAACGGCAGCGGAACAATGGTTGACATGACCGACACGACGGATGCTCCGCGGGCGCCAGGGCGACCGCGGAGCATCCGCGCGGACGAGGCGATCCTGGAGGCCGCGCTCGACCTGCTCGCCGAGGGTAGTGCCGTCGAGACGCTCTCCATCGAGTCGATCGCCAGCCGGGCACAGGTGGGCAAGGCGACGATCTACCGGCGGTGGTCGGGCAAGGAGGCGCTGCTGCAGGACGCGCTGCGCCGCCTGAAGCCGCCACCGCCGGAGCCGCCCGGCGACTCCGTCCGCGAGGACCTGATCATGCTGGTCAGTCCGACCGCCCAGAACGCGGACCCCCGGATCGGCCAGATCATGCCGTGCATCATGCCGACGCTGAACCGCAGCCCGGAGCAGTACCGGCTCTACCAGGACGTGGTCGAACCACGCCGGCGGATGCTCCGGGAGGTGCTGCGCCGCGGGATCCGGCTCGGCGAGATCCGGGCCGACATCGACGTCGAGCTTGTCGTGTCGCTGCTCACCGCCCCACTGGTCATGCAGCGGGTGCTGCGGGCCAACCCACACCTCGACGAGACCGACCTCCCGATCCGGATCGTCGACACCGTCATCGCCGGGATCGCCGCCCGCTGACGCCCGGGTACGCCGTCGCCTGCTGCGCGGTCGGCCGGCGCCCGGGTACGCCGGCCGCCGGCCGGTCACGCCGGCCGGTCAGCCCGGCCGCTGGTGGTCACGCAGCCGGTGCAGCCGCAGCGCGAGCTGCACCTCCAGCGCCCGCTCCGGCTTCTGCCACTGCGGGCCGAGCAGCTGCCCGACCCGCTCCAGTCGCTGGGTCACCGTGTTGACGTGGACGTGCAGCAGCTCCGCCGCCCTCGCCAGGCTGCCACCGACCCCGAAGTACGCCTCCAGGGTCCGGACCAACGCGGTGCCCCGCCGGGCGTCGTAGTCGACGACCGGCCCGACCGTGTCGGCCAGGAACCGGGTCACGTCCCGGTCGGAGCCGTCCTCCACCGCGCCGAGCAACAGCCCGACAAAACCGAGCTCGGCGCTGCTCGCCCCCTCGCCGGGCCGGCCCAGCGCCCGGAGCGCGGTCAGACACCGGTCCGCCTCCCGCGCCGCCTCGGCCAGTCTCGCCGGCCCGGTCGACGGTCCACCGGCACCCGCGGTCACCGGCCGGCCGGTCACCCGGGACAGGTCCCGGACCACCGCCCGGGCCGCCCCGCCCGCGTCGTCGCCGGGCAGCATCAGCACCACCCGCCCGTCCCGGGCCGCGGCCAGACCGCCCTGGGTCGAGGCGTACGTCGCGGCCCAGGAGACGATCCGCTGGCGTACCGAGGCGCTGTCCGCCATCGGATCGTCGACGACCGCGACCACGACGTGCGGGGCGTCCAGGTCCACCCCCAGCCGACGGGCCCGGGCCCGCAGCGCGGCCGGATCCTGCACCGGCCGGGCGATCAGGTCGTCCAGCAGCTCACCCCGGACCCGCCCCTCCGCCTCGGCGACCGACTGCCGGAACAGCAACAGCAACGCGGTGACCAGCGCGGCCCGCTCCAGGATCCGCTGGTCGGCGTCGACCAGTTCCTCGTCCGGCCGGAGCACCAACGTGCCGAGGTTCTCCGCGCCGGCGACGACGGCGGCGTACCAGAGCTCACCCCGGCGCACGCTGCGTCCCTCGGTGCGGGACGCGGCCACCGCCTCGTGCCGGGCCGCCCGGTCCGGCTCGTCGAGGTGTCCGACCTGGGCCAGGACCCGACCCTCGGCGTCCAGCGCCAGCAGGGCACCGCCCAGCACCCCGGTCACCGCCGCCGCGACGTCCTCCACCCCGCCGCCGCGCAGCACCAGCGCGGTCATCCGGTCGTGCGCGGCGGCGGCCCGCTCCACCGAGGCGCTGTGCGCCCGGATCGTGGCGTTCGCGGCGGAGAGCTCGGCCAGCGCCGCCCGGGTCTCGGCGAGCAGCCGCGCCGTGTCGATCGCCACCGCCGCGTGCGCGGCCAGCGACAGCAGCAGGGACACCTCCTCGCGGGCGAACGGCCGGGCCGACCGGTTGGCCGCGTAGAGCACCCCGATCACCCGCGCGCCGAGTCGCAACGGAACGCCGAGGATCGCGACCAGCCCCTCCTCGCCGACCCCGGCGTCGATCTCGCCGGTGTGGTGGAACCGGTCGTCCTCTGGATAGTTCGCGGTGGCGTACGGGCTGCCGGTCTGCGCCACCAGCCCGCCCAGGCCGGCACCCATCGGCAGCCGGAGCCCCTGGAACCGGGCCGAGACCGAACCGTCGGTGACCCGCATGTACGTGTCACCCCGCTCGTCGTCGACAAGCGTCATGTACGCCACGTCGGTGCCGAGCAGGTGTCGCGCCCGGCGCACGATCGCCCGCAGGACGGCGTCGGAGTCCCGCAGCCCGGCGAGGTCGTTCGCGGTGTCGTACAGGCCGGAGAGTTCCGCCTCGCGCCGCCGCCGCCGTTCCAGCAGCGCCCGGACCCGCAGCGCCACCACCTTCGCCTGTTCCAGCTCGCCGAGCCGGTCGGCGGCCAGCCCGGCCTCCCGGGCGGCGACCAGCGGCCCCTCGAACTCGACCGGCGCGGCCTCCCGCTCCAACAGTTCCAGGAACTCGATCGGCGACGACACGGCGTCCATTCTGCGCGACCGGTCGGCTCAGTTCGCCGTCCAGCCCCCGTCGAGCGGGATCGAGGCGCCGGTGATGAACGCGGCGGCGGGGGAGCAGAGGTAGGCGAGCAGCTCGGCCACCTCCTCCGGCTCGATCAGGCGCTTGACCGCCGCCCGGGCCAGCATGATCTTTTCGACCACCTCGTCCTCGGGGATGCCGTGGTGGGCCGCCTGGGCGGCGATCTGGCCCTCCACCAGCGGGGTACGCACGTACGCCGGGTTGACGCAGTTCGCGGTCACCCCGTGCGCCGCGCCCTCCAGGGCGACCACCTTGGAGAGTCCCTCCAGCGCGTGTTTCGCCGACACGTACGCCGACTTGTACGCCGAGGCACGCAGCCCGTGCACCGAGGAGATGTTGACCACCCGGCCCCAGCCGCCCGCGTACATGTGCGGAAGCGCCCGGCGGACGAGCCGGAACGGCGCCTCCACCATCACCCGGTGCAGGTGGGCGAAGCGGTCCGGCGGGAACTCGTCGACCGGGGCGACGTGCTGCAGTCCGGCGTTGTTGACGACGATGTCGACCTCGGCGTCGATCCCGTCGACCGCCCCGGGGTCGGACAGGTCGGCCCCGACCGCCCGGCCGCCGATCTGTGCGGCGACCGCCTCGGCCCGGTCGGCGTCCAGGTCGACCACGGTGACCGCCGCGCCGGCCGCGGCCAGCCGTACCGCGCAGGCCCGACCGATGCCGCTGCCACCGCCGGTGACCAGTGCGGTCCGCCCGGACAGGTCCAGCCGCACCACGTCCGGGACACCTGCGGCGACACCCGCCGCGAGCCGCGTCGTCGGGCCGTCGGTCCCGCCCGGATCCGTCGCCTCGGGCCGCTGCGTGGGCTGGCCGTCCCGCCCGGGTTCTACCGTCATGGCGCAAGAAGCTACGAGTTCGCCGGTCGGTCGCACATGGGCGTCGGACACATACTCCGGTCCCTGGCTATGTGGTGGATCCGGCGGTGCGGCAGGGTGTCGGGTGGTGACCGTGGGGCGGGCGTGTCGGCGTTCCGGCCGTCGGTGCCGGCGATTAGGGTGTCGAACACACGTACGTGTCGGGGGCAGGGGAGGGGGCGGCGTGCGGACGGACGGTGTGGCGGCAGGCGACGTACGGGCAGCCAGCGGCCCCCGGAGCAACGGTGCCCCCCGGGCGACCGCTGTGCGGGTGCTCGGCATCGACCCGGGACTGACCCGGTGCGGGGTCGGTGTGGTCGAGGGGATGCCGGGGCGCCCCTGCACGCTCGTCGCCTACCACGTCGTCTACACCGACCCGGAGGACGAACTGCCGCTGCGCCTGCTGCACCTGGACACCGCGCTGACCGCGCTGGTGGCCGAGCACCGGCCGCACAGCGTCGCCGTGGAGCGGGTGTTCAGCCAGCACAACGTGCGGACGGTGATGGGGACCGCCCAGGCGAGCGCGGTGGGCGTACTGGCCGGTGCCCGGGCCGGTCTGCCGGTGCAGACGTACACCCCGAGTGAGGTGAAGGCGGCGGTGACCGGCTCGGGGCAGGCGGACAAGGCGCAGATGACCGCCATGGTCACCCGGCTGCTGCGGCTGGACGCCCCGCCCCGGCCGGCGGACGCGGCGGACGCCCTGGCCCTGGCCATCTGCCACATCTGGCGGGGCGGCACCCGGGCCAGACTGTCGGCCGCGGCGAGCGCGGCCCGGCGCGGGTCGACGACGAGGCGGCCGGGGGGCCGGCGGCAGGGAGGAGCGGCATGATCGCCAGCGTGCGCGGAGTGGTCGCCGGGTTGTCCCCGGACAGTGCGGTGATCGAGGTCGGCGGGGTCGGGCTCGCGGTGCAGTGTGCGCCGGGCACCCTGGCCGGGCTGCGGGTCGGTGCACCGGCCCGGCTGGCCACCAGCCTGGTCGTCCGGGAGGACTCGCTCACCCTGTACGGCTTCGCCGACGACGACGAGAAGCAGCTCTTCGAGTTGCTGCAGACCGCCAGCGGGGTCGGTCCCCGGCTCGCCCAGGCGGTGCTCGCCGTGCACAGCCCGGACACGGTGCGCCGGGCGATCGCGGGCGGTGACACCGCCACCCTGACCCGGGTGCCGGGGATCGGCAAGAAGGGCGCCGAGCGGCTGGTGCTGGAACTGCGGGACCGGATCGGGCCGGTGCCGGTCGGCCCGGACGGCACGGCCGGGGTCACCGCCGGGGCGTGGACCGAGCAGGTACGCCAGGCGCTGGTCGGGCTCGGCTGGACCGCCGCCCAGGCCGACCAGGCGGTGGCCGCGGTCGCCGAGACCCTCGACGGCGAGGTCCCGCCGGTTCCGGTGCTGCTCAAGCAGGCCATCCGACTGCTCGGTAAGACCCGATGACGGGGCAGGGGGAGTACGTCGAGCCGGGTGAGGGGCTGGTCTCGGCGTACGCCAGCGACGCGGAACGGGACGCGGAGGTCAGCGTCCGTCCGAAGCGGCTCGCCGACTTCATCGCCCAGCACCGGGTACGCGACCAGCTCGACCTGCTTTTGCAGGGCGCGATGGGTCGCGGCACCCCACCGGACCACATCCTGCTCTCGGGCCCACCCGGCTTGGGTAAGCCGGTTTCGGTCGAGGCGCTGGTACTGCTCGCCGACGGCACACGCCGACGGCTGGGGGAGATCGTTCCGGGGGACCGGGTGATCACCCGTACCGGGCAGCCCGCTCTTGTCGAGGCGGTCCACGAGCAGGGAGAGCTCGACTGCGTGCGGATCCGGACGGCGACCGGCCGGGAGGTGGTGGCGGCACCGGACCACCCGTTCTGGACGGCCGAGGGTTGGGTCAAGGCGGGTGATCTGACCGACCGGGACGTGCTGGCGAATGTGCTGTGCCCAACACTGACCCCGGACGGGACCGAGTCGAGTGACGAGTTCCGGCTGGCCGGATATCTCATCGGGGACAGCTGCACGTCGAACCAGGTCACCTTCACGAGCGGCGACCCGGACGTCCTGGCCGACTTCCGGTCGACGTGTGACCGGATGGGGCATCGGCACACCACCCGGGCGAACAGCGCGGGTAGCTCGCTTGTGCGAGTGTCAGGCCTGCGGGACTGGCTCGCCACGCACCAGTTGCTGGGTAAGACGGCCTGGCTGAAACGGGTGCCGGAATTCGTCTACCAGGGCGACGCCTGGCAGGTCAGCGCCTTCCTCGGGGCCTACTTCGCCGGTGACGGTACGGTGAGCCGCCGAGGGCGAGACCGCCACGACGTGGTGGTGGAGTTCTACAGCGTCTCGCACGGCCTACTCCAGGACGTGCAGCACCTCCTCCTGCGGCTCGGCATCCAGTCGTGTCTCAAGCTCAAGCGGGGCCGCTACCAGGGCCGACCGCACGAGTCCTGGCGGCTGAGCGTCACCAGTCAGGACGACGTGGCCAGATTCGTCGAGCGGATCGCGGTCATCGGTGAACGTGGAAGGCGTCTGGCGGAGTGGGCGCCGCGCCGGGACCGGTTCGAGGAGTCCCTCGCCGCCGATCGGGTCGTCTCGGTTGAGTCGGCCGGGCTACATGAGTGTCGATGCCTCACCGTCGCCGACGACCACACCTTCACCGTCAACGACCTGGTCGTACACAACACGACCCTGGCGAACATCGTCGCCGCCGAGCTGGGCGCGGGGATCCGGGTCACCAGCGGTCCGGCGATCGAACGGTCCGGCGACCTGGCGGCGATCCTGACCAGCCTCGCCGAGGGTGACGTGCTGTTCATCGACGAGATCCACCGGATCGCGAAGCCGGCCGAGGAACTGCTCTACAGCGCGATGGAGGACTTCCGGGTCGACGTGGTGGTCGGCAAGGGGCCGGGCGCGACCGCCATCCCGCTGGACGTGGAGCCGTTCACCCTGGTCGGCGCCACCACCCGGTCCGGGCTGCTCACCGGGCCGATGCGGGACCGCTTCGGTTTCGTGGCGCACCTCGACTTCTACACCCCGGACGAGTTGGACGTGCTGCTGCAGCGGTCGGCGCGGATCCTCGGGGTGCCGATCACCCCGGACGGTTCGGCGGAGATCGCCGGCCGGTCCCGGGGCACGCCCCGGATCGCCAACCGGTTGCTGCGCCGGGTGCGGGACTTCGCCGAGGTCCGGGCCGACGGCACGGTCACCCGGGAGACCGCGCGGGCGGCCCTGCGGGTGTACGACGTCGACGAGTTGGGGCTCGACCGGCTGGACCGGGCCGTGCTGACCGCGTTGGTCGACTCGTTCCGGGGCGGCCCGGTGGGGCTCTCCACCCTGGCGGTGGCGGTGGGGGAGCAGCCGGACACCGTGGAGGAGGTCTGCGAACCGTTCCTGGTTCGGGCCGGGCTGCTGGCGCGTACGCCACGGGGGCGGGTGGCGACCGCAGCCGGTTGGCGTCACTTGGGGCGTACGCCCCCGAATGGTACATTTGGTGCTGACGTGCCGGCGACGCCCGACCTGTTCACCGCCGGGTCCTCCGAGGTGTGACCGGAACGTGATCCGTACCGCATTCGGTGATTCTCAGCCGCAGGGACTAGACTCGCCGCGGTTTGACAGGACGTGAGATCCTGCCTCCGCTCCGGCATTCCCATGTCGTGACGAGGCCGATGGGAAGGTCATAAACAGTGCCAGTCGTGGCAGCACAATCCAGTGGCGGCGGGCTCGGCGGTCTGATGCCGATCCTGATGATCGTCCTGCTCTTCGGTGTCATGTACTTCATGATGATCCGGCCGCAGCAGAAGCGGCGCCGCGAGGCGGAGACCATGCAGTCCTCGCTCTCCGCCGGCGACGAGGTGGTCACCATCGGCGGCCTCTACGGCACGGTCACCGGGGTCGACGACGAGACCGTGATGATCGAGGTCGCCCCCGGGGTGCAGACCCGGTACGCCCGTCCGGCGATCGCCCGGGTCGTCAAGCAGGTGGAGCGGATCGAGCAGGTGCCGGACGAGGTCGAAGCCAAGGAGTGACCGACCCGGACGACGGGGCACCTTGGCATCGAAGATAATAGATAACCGTGCCGGTGGGACCTCCTGCCGGTGCGGTACGCATGTCGCCGGACAGGCCGGCGCCCGACCCGCCGCCCACAACTAGCGGCCGAACCGCGCAGGGAGACAGGACAACCGTGGCACCACCTCAGGGACAGATGCGACCCGGGCGGCAGATTGCCGTGCTCGGTTTCATCTTCGTCGTCCTATACCTTCTGGTGTTCTTCGCCGCAGGCGCCCAGGGCAGTTGGACGGACCGGCTCCATCCGAAGCTCGGCCTGGACCTGGTCGGCGGGACCCGGATGACCCTGGAGGCGGCCACCGAGGCCGGCCAGGCGCCCCCGGCGGAGTCGCTGGAGGAGGCGCGGCAGATCATCCAGGCGCGGGTCGACGGCCGTGGCGTCGCCGAGGCCGAGGTCGTCACCGAAGGTAACCGCAACATCGTGATCTCGGTGCCCGGTCAGAACGCCGACCTCGGTGACATCGGCACGCCGGCGGAACTCCGGTTCCGCAAGGTGCTCAAGACCGCCGACGGTGGCGGTCCGGTGACCCCGCCGACCCCGGGCGCCACCGGCAGCCCGGCCCCGTCCGGCAGCCCGACACCGTCCGGCAGCGCCTCCCCCTCCGGCAGCCCCAGCCCGGCGGTGACCGGGTCGCCGGGCGCCGGTGGCCAGGGTGGTGGCGCCCCCGCCTCTCCGACGCCGAGCGCCCCGGCCTCCCCGACGCCGACCGCCTCGGCGAGCACGCCGGCCGCCGCCCCCGCCGACCAGACCCTGGAGCAGCAGCGGGCCGCGGTGGAGCAGAAAATCGGCGCGGAGGCCTGGGCCGCGGCCAACGGCCTGCAGGCCCCGGCGGACTTCAGCGCCGACCCGGCGCTCGCCGAGAAGCTCAAGCCGTTCGCGGACCTGACCCCGGCGGAGGTCCGGGTCCTGCCGGCGAACATCCAGTTCAACGTCCCGACCATCACCTGCGCGAAGCTGGACCAGCGGGCACCGGGTTCGATCAAGGACGAGAAGCAGCAGGTGGTGGCCTGCGAGGGCGGCCAGATCAAGAACTTCCTGGACGTCGCGAAGGTGCTCGGCACCGACGTGGCGGACGCCGACGGCGTACTCGACCAGCAGACCAGCCAGTGGGTGGTCAGCCTGGACTTCACCGGTGACGGTCAGACCAAGTGGACCAACCTGACCCGGGAGGCCTTCAACAACGACGGCGGGGCCTGCGACCAGGCCGCGCTCGGCGACGAGGGGCGCTGCCGGGTGGCCGTGGTGCTGGACAACAGCATCATCTCCTCGCCGGAGATCCAGGGCGTGCTCACCGGTGACTCGCAGATCACCGGCAGCTTCAACGCCGCCAGCGCGAACGACCTGGCCAGCCAGCTCCGCTACGGCGCGCTGCCGCTGACCTTCCAGCCGCAGGAGGCGCAGAACATCACCGCCACCCTCGGCACCGAGCAGCTGCGGGCCGGTCTGCTCGCCGCCGGCGTCGGCATGCTACTGGTCATCATCTACGCGTTCTTCTACTACCGGCTGCTCGGCTCGGTGATCTTCTTCAGCCTGCTGCTCTCCGCCGTGCTGGTCTTCGGCGCGCTGGTGTTGCTCGGCCGGCAGATCGGCTTCACCCTGACGCTGGCCGGAATCGCCGGCTTCATCGTCTCGCTCGGTGTCGCCGCCGACTCCTTCGTCATCTACTTCGAACGTCTGAAGGACGAGATCCGGGAGGGCCGGACCCCGCGTAGCGCGGTACCCCGGGCCTGGGCACGGGCCCGCCGGACGATCATCTCGGCGAACGCCATCTCGATCATGGCAGCCGTGGTGCTCTACCTCGTCTCGGTCGGCACCGTGAAGGGCTTCGCCTTCGCGCTCGGTCTGGCCACCATTCTCGACCTGGTTGTCGTCTTCCTGTTCCGGCACCCGATCATGACGATGTTCGCGCGGACCCCGGCGTTCCTGTCGCCGCGGGTCAGCGGACTCGGCCGGGCGCTGCAGTCCAGCGACGACGAGAACCAGACCGGCACGTCGCGCGTGAAGGAGGCCTGAGATGAGCAGGAGTGGTCTTGCCAGCCGCTTGTACCGCGGTGAGGCCGGTCTCCAGATCGTCCCCCGCCGCAAGCTCTGGTTCAGCATCTCCGGCGGCCTGGTGCTGCTGGCGGTACTGAGCTTCGTGCTGCAGGGGTTCAGCCTGGGCATCGAGTTCAAGGGCGGCAACGAGTTCCAGGTGCCGACCAGTGTCGGCACCATGGAACGGGCCGAGACGGCGGTGCACGACGCGCTCGCCGACGAGCAGACCCCGGACGGGCCGGCCGACGTGGTCTCCAGCCAGCAGGTCGGCGACGCGACGTACCTGTTCCGGACCTCGCCGCTGGACCAGCAGCAGGCCGACCAGGTCCGGGCCGAGATCGCCCAGGAGTTGGGCGTCGGGGTGGACCAGATCAGCGACAGCCGGGTCAGTTCCGCCTGGGGTGGTCAGGTCACCCAGCGGGCCCTGATCGGTCTGGCGATCTTCCTGGTCCTCGTCGCCGCGTACCTGGTGGTCCGGTTCGAGATCCGGATGGCGGTCGCCGCGATCGTCGGGCTCGGCCTCGACCTCGTGCTCACCGCCGGTATCTACTCGGCGATCGGCTTCGAGGTCACCCCGTCGACAATCGTCGGCTTCCTCACCATCCTCGGTTTCGCCCTGTACGACACGGTCGTGGTCTTCGACAAGATCCAGGAGAACACCCGGGGCATCTTCGGGGGCAGCACCCAGACGTACTCCGAGGCGTCGAACCTGGCGCTGAACCAGACCCTGATGCGGTCGATCAACACCTCCGTGGTGGCGTTGCTGCCGGTCGGGGGTCTGCTCTTCATCGGTGCCGGTCTGCTGGGCGCCGGAACGCTCAAGGACCTCGGTCTGGTGCTCTTCGTCGGTATGGGTGCCGCGTTCTTCTCGTCGATCTTCCTGGCCACGCCGCTGCTCGTCACCCTCAAGGAGCGGGAGCCCCGGGTCCGGACGCACACCCAGCGGGTTCTCGCCCGCCGGGCGGGCGGCGGACGCGACGGCGCGGTACGTCGTCCGGCGCGTCCGGCCGGCCAGCCGCGCCCGGCCGACTCGGCCGACGCGTCGGCGGAGGAGCCGGCCACGGCCGACGGCGCGGCGGAGACCGACCAGGACGCGCTGGCCGCGGCCGCGCCGAAGGTGGGCGCCCGTCCCACCGTGGGCAAGCGGTCCGGCTCCGCCGGGACACGTGGTGGTCGTTCCGGCGGCGGTAACCGGCCGGGCGGCAAGCGGCGCTGAGCCGAGCGCGGTGATTGCGTCGTCCGACGCGGGTCACCGCGACCGGCCGGCGGCGAGCGGGATGCGACATCATGGCGTCCGTCGGGCCTCTGGTGGCCCGGCGGACGCCTTCGTATGAAAGGACACACCCGTGACGGAGACCCCCAGCGAGGCACGCGGCGACAGCGGTCCCCTGACCGCACAGTTGGTGGCCAGCCGGGTCCTGGACGTGCCCGACTTCCCGAAACCGGGCATCATGTTCAAGGACCTGATGCCGCTCTTCGCCGACGGGGCGGTGTTCCGTGAGGTGATCGACGGCATCGTCGAGTACCACGGCCGCGACTCGTTCGACACGGTGGTCGGGATCGAGGCGCGAGGCTTCGTGGTCGCCGCCGCGATCGCGTACGCGACCGGGGTCGGCGTGGTGCCGGTGCGCAAGGCCGGCAAGCTGCCCCGCCCCGCCTACGCCGCCTCGTACGCGCTGGAGTACGGCGAGGCGACGCTCGAGGTGCACCAGGACGCCTTCACCGCCGGACACCGGGTACTGGTGGTCGATGACGTACTCGCCACCGGTGGCACCGCCCAGGCGACGCTCGACCTGGTCGAACGGGCCGGCGGCACGGTCGCCGGCTTCACCGTGCTGCTCGAACTGAGCTTCCTGAAGGGTCGGGACCGGCTGGCGCCGAGACCGGTCCACGCCCTGCTCACCGTTTGATCCACTGGACCGCCTCGACCGATCCGTACGTCCGGAGGACGGTAGCCGGGTCGGTGGGACGGGTACGATTGCCGTTCGTGGTCGAGCGCCGTGCAGTGCGCCCGGCTGGTGCGGGACGGGGTTGACCAGTTACGGTCGGCTCGTTCCCGGCGAGGTGTTGAGGAGGCCGGTGTCCCACGATGTCGCCCCTCCGGCGGAGGGTACGGTGCGTCCCACCAACGAAGCTGATGGTCCTGTCGACGCCGTGACCAGCACGGACGGTGCCGCTACACCGGCACCCGGTCCGGTGCGGCCCGGTATCGGCTCCACCGCTGTGTCCGGCGCGGCTCCGGTCGACGCGGACGCCGCTGTCGACTCGACAACCGACCCGGCGAGCGGCCCCGCCGACGGCGCCGCCTCCGGCGGGTCCGATGGTGGTTCGCCCGGCTCGGCCAGCTCCGCTGTCTCGGATGCCCGTCCGGCCGCTTCCGGTGGGCCCGCTCCCGCTTCGTCCGGTCCGGTCTCAGCCGGTCCGGTTTCGACTGCTCCGGTTTTGCCTGCTCCCGTCTCGCCTGGCCGGGCCTCGTCTGCTCCGGTTTCGTCCGCTTCCGTCTCGGCCGGTCCGACGGGCACCGGCGTTTCGGTGACCGGTTCCGGTGTGTCAGGCGCCGGTTCGACGGCGGCTGGGGTGTCGGGCGGTGGCGCGACCGGCAACGGAACGGTGCCGACCGGGGTCAGCCGCAACGGCAGCCCGGCGCCGGTCCGTCCGGGTGCCGGCGGCGAGGTTGTGGGCGCCGCGACGGGCAGCCCGTCGTCGTCCGCCACGGGTTTCGGGTTCGCCAACGCCCCGACCGGTCGACGGGTTCGTGCCCGGCTGGCCCGGTTCAACGCCCCGTGGCAGACGCCGCAGGTGAGCGAGGTGCTGGAGCCGCTCATCGCCACCCACCGGTTCGCCCACCCCAAGGCCGACGCCCGGCTGCTGCAGCGGGCCTTCGACACGGCCGCCCGGTGGCACTCCGGGCAGTACCGCAAGTCCGGTGACCCGTACATCACGCATCCGCTGGCGGTGGCGACCATCCTGGCCAACCTGGGGATGGACACCACCACCCTGGTGGCGGCGCTGCTGCACGACACGATCGAGGACACCGACTACGGCCTGGACCAGATGCGGGCCGACTTCGGTGCCGAGGTCGCCCTGCTGGTCGACGGCGTCACCAAGCTCGACAAGGTGAAACTCGGCGACGCGGCCAAGGCGGAGACGATCCGCAAGATGGTGGTCGCGATGGCCAAGGACCCCCGGGTCCTGGTGATCAAGCTGGCCGACCGGCTGCACAACATGCGTACCCTGACCTTCCTGCCGGTGACCAAGCGGGAGCAGAAGGCCAAGGAGACCCTGGAGATCCTCGCCCCGCTGGCCCACCGGCTGGGTATGAACACCATCAAGTGGGAGCTGGAGGACCTGGCGTTCGCCAACCTCTTCCCCAAGCGGTACGAGGAGATCAACCGGCTGATCGGCGAGCACCAGCCGCAGCGGGAGGCACTGCTCCGACAGGTGACCCAGAAGGTCCAGGTCGACCTGCGGTCCGCCAAGATCAAGGCGGAGGTGACCGGGCGACCGAAGCACCTCTACTCGATCTACCAGAAGATGATCGTCCGGGGTCGCGACTTCAACGACATCTACGACCTGGTCGGCGTACGCATCCTGGTCGACACGGTGCGCGACTGCTACGCGGCACTCGGTGTGATCCACGCGAACTGGCAGCCCGTTCCGGGCCGGTTCAAGGACTACATCGCGATGCCGAAGTTCAACATGTACCAGTCGCTGCACACCACGGTCATCGGGCCGAGCGGCAAGCCGGTCGAGATGCAGATCCGGACGTACGCCATGCACCGCACGGCCGAGTTCGGCATCGCCGCGCACTGGAAGTACAAGGAGAAGAAGGGCGAGACGGTCGTCGGCCCGCCGGCCCACATCGACGAGATGACGTGGCTGCGGCAGTTGCTGGACTGGCAGCGGGAGGCCGCCGACCCGAGCGAGTTCCTCGACGCGCTCCGCTTCGACCTCTCCAGCCAGGAGGTCTACGTCTTCACCCCCAAGGGGGACGTGATCCCGCTGCCGACCGGCTCCACGCCGGTGGACTTCGCCTACGCGGTGCACACCGAGGTCGGGCACAAGTGCATCGGCGCCCGGGTGAACGGCAAGCTGGTGCCGCTGGAGTCGACGCTCTCCAACGGCGACGTCATCGAGATCTTCACCTCGAAGTCGGACACCGCCGGCCCGACCCAGGACTGGCTCGGCTTCGTCAAGAGCCCACGGGCCCGGACGAAGATCCGGCAGTACTTCAACAAGGAACGCCGCGAGGAGGCGATCGAGGCCGGCAAGGACGCGATCGTCAAGGCGATGCGCAAGCAGGGCATGCCGTTGCAGCGGATGCTGACCACGGACAACCTGATGACCATCGCCCGGGACCTGCACCTGGCCGACGTCGCCTCGCTCTACGCGGCGGTGGGGGACAGCCAGGTCTCCGCCCAGTCCGTGGTGCAGAAGCTGATGGCCGGATACGGCGGCGAGGAGGGCGCGGCCGAGGACCTCGCCGAGACCGCCGTCGCCACCCGTCCGCCGCGCCGCAGCGGCGGGGGCGGGGACCCGGGTGTGGTGGTCCGCGGCGTCAGCGACGTCTGGATCAAGCTGGCCCGGTGCTGCACCCCGGTGCCGCCGGACTCGGTCTTCGGTTTCGTCACCCGGTCCGGCGGGGTGAGTGTGCACCGCGACGACTGTGCCAACGCCGAGGAACTGCGGGTGCAGAGCGAACGGATCGTCGAGGTCAGCTGGCGGCTCACCTCCGCGTCCACGTTCCTGGTCGCGATCCAGGTCGAGGCGCTGGACCGGCACAAGCTGCTCGCCGACGTCACCCGGGTGCTCTCCGACGAGCGGGTCAACATCCTCTCCGCGACCGTCACCACCACCCGGGACCGGGTGGCGGTGAGCCGGTTCAGCTTCGAGATGGCCGACCCGAAGCACCTGGGGCACCTGCTCGCTGCGGTACGCAAGGTCGACGGGGTCTTCGACGCGTACCGGGTCACCTCCGGCGCCTGACAACCGGGTCGGGCTCAGTGAGGCGGTAGCAGCGGACCGCCGTCGAGCAGCCGCAACGCGGTCCGGGCCGCCTCCGCGACGGTGCCGGCCCGGGGGTTGACGCCGGCCTCCGGCACGGGGGTTGACGCCGGCCTCCGGCACGGGGGTTGACGCCGGCCTTCGGCCCGGCGCCACCCGCTGGTGGGGTCGGCGGGGGGCCCGTACCGCTGTCGGGTCCTCGGCCAGCAGGGTGCGGGCGGCGGCGAACTCCTCGTCGGCCTGGCGCGCCGTCTCCGGCCCGACCGCGCTCGGCGGCTCGACGCCGCCCGGATTCTGTGACTCCCCGCTCAGCAGTGCCCACAGCAACTGGTCCCAGCGGGCCAGGCGACGGCGTCGGCGAACGGCCGGTCGGCGAGGACCGCGAGCGCGGCCCGCGCCGGGGTAGGTCGTCGGCCCGTGCCGGATGCCCGGGCAGGTCTCCGCCCTCCGGAAACGGAAGCGCCCGGCGCCGCGAACGTGGCGCCGGGCGCGTGCCGAACGAGCTGGGCCGCCGCCCGGTGCGCCCATGGTCAGGCTCTTGATCACAACTTCCTTCTTCGGGTGACCGCCGCCGGCCTGCTGGGCGAAGGCGCCGTCGTCACCGGCTGCGCCCACCTGTGCGACCAGGTCCAGGCCCTGGGTGACCGTGCCGAGCACGGTGTACTGGGCCGGCAGTTCCGAGTCGCCGTAGACGATGAAGAACTGGCTGCCGCTGGTGCCGGGCTGGCCCGAGTTGGCCATCGCGATGACCCCGGCCGGGTACGGCGGCCGCTTCTCGGTCGGCAGGTTCTCCTCCGCGAACCGGTACGACGGGCCGCCGGTGCCGTCGGTCTCCTTCCAGCCGCTGCCGGCGGCGACGCTCGGGTCGCCGCACTGCAGCACCTGGAGTCCCTGGGTGACCAGTCGGTGGCACTTGGTGTTGTCGAAGAACTTCTTCTCGGCCAGGTGGGTGAAGCTGGCCGCGGTGCACGGAACCTCGTGCAGGTTCAGCTTGGCGGTGATCGGGCCGAGGTTGGTGTCGATCGTCATGATCTGGCTGCCGGTGCTCTTCGCCGTGGTCGGCGGCAGCCCCACGTCCTTGGTCGTCGGGCTGCGCTGCTCGGCCGGGATCTCGGTCCAGTCGCAGGTGGCGCCGACCGCCTGGGTCCCGCCGGTCTTCGTGTCGTCGCCGAGACTGACCACCAGCCACACGGTGCCGGCGACCACCAGCAGCAACGCCACGCCCGCACCGATACTGGCCTGGAGTTGCCGGCGCTTGCGGGCCGCGGCGGCCCGCTCGGCCATATCCCGTTCCAGCTTTGCCCGCGCCGCGGCGCGTTGCCGCTCTCTGGTGGACGTCACGGTGGCTCCTCCTGGACTATGTGCAGCTGCGCGGTGGGCGTCCGCGGCTGGGTGGTCTGGGGCGGTCTGGGGATGCTCAGGAAACTCCGGCAGCCGTCGGGCTGGCCGAGGGTGACGCCGGCGGTGTGGTCGCCGTCGGCGGCACCGCCGTCGGGTCGGCCGAGGACGGCTCGCCGACGGTGAGGCTCTGGATCACCACGTCGGTCTTCGGCTTCACCTTGCTGCCGGAACCATTGTCCACGGTCTCCAGGGCGCCGATCTTCTTGATCACGTCGAGTCCGGCCGTGACGGTGCCCACCACGGAGTACTTCGGCTCGGTGGTGGCGAAGTCCTTGAAGAAGATCAGGAACTGGCTGCCGTTCGCTCCCGGCGGGTTGCCGATCATCGCCACCGTGCCGGCCGGGTAGTGGGCGGTCGCGGCGGTCGCCGACGGGCTCGGCTCGGGGCTGCCGGACGGGCTCGCCGACGCGGTCGCGGTGGGCGTCCCGGACGGCTCGGCCGACGGCGGCGTCGAGGGGTTTTCCGACGAGCCGGCCGGAACGTTCTCGTCGAAGAAGGTGTACGTCGGACCGCCGAACCCGGTGTCGGTCGGGTCGCCGCAGCGCACCGCCCCCTCGGTGGTGATCTCGCTGCACTTGGTGTTGTCGAAGAAGCTCTTGCCGGCCAGGTGGGTGAAGCTCGCGGCGGCGCACGGCGCCGAGGCGAGATCCAACTGCACCGTCACCGGCTCGCCCTGGTTCGTGGTGATCGTCATGGGGCGGGTGCCGGTGGTCGGCAGGTCGCGGGTCGGCGGGGTGCCGACGTCCTTCAGGTTCGTGTTGACCTGGCTGTCCTGCTTCGTCCAGGCGCAGATCTCCATGGCGGTCGGGTCGTCGGCGGGCTCGGAGTCGAAGCCGCCGAGAGCCCAGAACGACCCGAGGGCGATCAGCAGCAGCGCGACGGCGGAGCCGACACCGGCCCGGATCTGCCGCTTGCGCCGGGCGGCGGCCGCCCGTCGGGCCAGCTGGCGGTCGAGCTTGGCCCGCGCCAGTTTGCGCTGCCGGTCCTTGCTGGAAGCCACCCGAGCTCCCCTTTCATGTGCCCCTGGTCGTCGCCGACCTCTGGTCGCCGTACCCGATGGTGTTCTGGCCGACGGCGCGCTCCGCCGTCGTGGCGTCAAGTGCGCCACGCCACACGCCCGCCAGAGTGTACGGGTACCGACTGGGAAAGTGTTGTACGAGGTCACCCCCGAAACCATCGGAGATTATCACTGCCCCGCTGGCGGCCTTCCGGCTGGTGGATATGGTCGCGTCCCGGTGACCGACGACGGATAGGGTGGGCGGGGCCAACCGTGGAGTGGAGGGAGCGGACGTGCTCGTCGCCGGCTTCCCGGCGGACGCCTTCGGCACCAACTGTTACGTGGTGGCGACCGCGCCCGGGGAACAGTGTGTCGTGGTCGACCCCGGCATCGGGGTGATTGATCAGCTCGACGCGCTGCTGGCCGAGCATCGACTGCGGCCGGCCGCCGTGCTGCTCACCCACGGACACCTCGACCACACCTTCTCGGTCGCCCCGGTCTGTGGTGCCCGGGGGATCACCGCCTACGTGCACCCGGGCGACCGGGAGCTGCTCGCCGACCCGGCAAAAGGGCTCTCCGCGGACCTGACCAGCCTCTTCGGCGGACGACTGCCGTACGCCGAACCGGAGGACGTCGCCGAGCTGACCGACGGCGCGACGCTGTCGCTCGCCGGGTTGGAGATCACCGTCGACCACGCGCCCGGCCATACCGGCGGGTCGGTGCTGTTCCGGCTGCCGGGCGTGGGCCCGGCCGTCCGGTCCGACCTGCCCCTTCCACCTGGCGTGGACTGGGCGGCGGAGCAGATCTGCCTGGCGGGCGATGTCCTGTTCGCCGGTTCGATCGGCCGCACCGACCTGCCGGGCGGCAGCCTGCCGGCGATGCTGACGAGCCTGCGGGACAAGATCCTCCCGCTCGCCGACGACACCGTCGTGCTGCCCGGCCACGGCCCCGCGACCTCCATCGGCCGCGAGCGGACGAGCAACCCGTACCTGATCGAGGTGGCTGACCTCGACGGGCCGCAGCGTGCGCCGTCCGCCCGAGGCTGGTAATCCCCACTCGCGCCCGTTGCGCGAGATCTGACAGGAGCACCGAGCATCATGAGTAAGCCACGACCGATCTCCGGCTTTCCCGAGTGGGCACCGCCACAGCGGATGATCGAGCAGTACGTCCTGGAGCGGCTCCGGACCAGCTTCGAGTTGTACGGCTTCGCGCCGCTGGAGACCCGCGCGGTGGAACCGCTGGACCAGCTGTTGCGTAAGGGGGAGACCTCGAAGGAGGTCTACCTGATCAGCCGGCTCCAGGAGGAGGCGGGGGCCTCCACCGGCGAGGGCGGCCTCGGGCTGCACTTCGACCTGACCGTGCCGTTCGCCCGCTACGTGCTGGAGAACGCCGGCAAACTGCAGTTCCCGTTCCGGCGCTACCAGATCCAGAAGGTGTGGCGTGGGGAGCGTCCCCAGGAGGGCCGCTACCGGGAGTTCCTCCAGGCCGACATCGACATCGTCGACCGGGACACTTTGCCCCCGCACTACGAGGCCGAGATCCCGCTGGTGATCGGCGACGCGCTCGGTGGGCTGCCGATCGGCGGCGGCGCCGACGGACGGTTGCCGATCCTGATCCAGGTCAACAACCGCAAGGTCCTGGAGGGCTTCTACCGGGGCGTCGGGCTCGCCGACCCGCTGGCCGCGCTGCGTGCGGTGGACCGGCTCGACCGGGTCGGCCCGGACGGGGTGGCGAAGCTGCTGGCCGAGACCGCCGGGGCGACCGACGCCCAGGCCAAGGCGTGTCTGGCACTGGCCGAGATCTCCGCCCCGGACCCGTCGTTCGCCGACGCGGTCCGTGCTCTCGGGGTGACCGACCCGCTGCTCGACGAGGGTCTCGCCGAACTGGTCGCGGTGATGGAGAACGCCAGCACGTACGCCCCCGGGCTCTGCGTGGCGGACCTGCGGATCGCCCGTGGCCTCGACTACTACACCGGTACGGTCTACGAGACCCAACTGCGCGGTTTCGAGCGGTTCGGCTCGGTCTGCTCCGGTGGCCGGTACGACAACCTGGCCAGCGACGAGAACAACCGGTTCCCCGGGGTCGGCATCTCGATCGGGGTGACCCGGCTGCTCGGGCTGCTCTTCGGGGCGAATGCGCTCACCATCTCCCGGAGCGTGCCGACCTGTGTGCTGGTCGCCCTGGCCGACGAGGAACGGCGGGCGGAGAGCAACCGGATCGCCGACGCGCTGCGCCGGCGCGGCATCCCGACCGAGGTCTCCCCGTCCGCCGCCAAGTACGGCAAGCAGATCCGGTACGCCGAGCGGCGCGGCATCCCGTACGTCTGGTTCCCCGGCAACGAGGGCACCGGCGACGAGGTGAAGGACATCCGTTCGGGTGAGCAGGTCGGCGCGACGCCGGACGTCTGGCAGCCGCCGGCGGCCGACCTGCGCCCGACCATCAGCGGCTGACCGGCGCGGTTCCGACCGTCGTATCGCGACGGCCGCCGCGTCGTACGGCGGCGGCCGTCGCCCGGCAGCGTCAGCTGGCGGGGCAGTCGGCGTGGCGCGGGCGCGTCACGCGATCGGCGTCACCGGTCCAGCGTCGGACCCACGAGACCTGCTCGGTCAGGCCGGCGGCGAGTCCCTTCCGGCTCCGGACCCGGTGGCCCTCGGCGGGCAGGAGGACCAGCCGGCTGGCCGTGCCCAGCGCGGTCAGCGCCTGGAACAGCAGGATCGCCTGCTCTGGCGGTGTGGCCGGGTTCCGGTCCTGCTGGCCGTGCAGGATGAGCACCGGACGCGTGATCGACGGTGCCGCGAGAACGGCGTCGAGGTCCCGGTAGACCCGCTCGGCCTCCCACAGGGTGCGTCGCTCGTGCTGGAAGCCGAGCGGGGTCAGCCAGGGCAGATGCTCGGCGGTCGGCATCGGGCCGCCGGCAGACGGGGGCGTGCGCCGCGACGGCCGGGCACGATCGACACGACGGTGGCCGTGGGCTGCCCACCGTCGACGGGCACGCCCGGATCAGGACGCTGTTCGCCGGCCGTACGGTGCTGCTGATCTCGCACCGGTTCTCGGGCGTCTGGTACGCCGACCACATCTACGTGCTCGAGTCCGGCCGGGTGACCGAGCACGGCAGTCACGACACACCGATGACGCTCGATGGTACGTATGTCGAACTGTATCTGACCCAGGCTTCCGCGTACCTCGACGTCCCGGCGGCGGCCGCCGTCCGACCGAGCTGACCCGCGCGTCCGTGGTGACCACGCCCGGGGGTGGCCGGTCACCGTGAACCAGCGCTTCCGCGGCGCACCCTGGCCTCCTCAGGGGCATCGATGTTAACGTCCGCAAGTCGCCTCCACATGCGAAAGTGTCGGTCCTCGACCGTCTCGATGTGACCGTCAACATCGGTCGGTGGCGGCATGGCGCTCGTCTGGTGCCGCCACCGTGGTCGCGGGCTGGGCTCGCGGCGAGGTGGACGGGTGCCGGGCGGTCTCGGCGCTGTGCCGACGAACGAGGTTGACCACAATTCATGAGATGTCTCTGACCCGTGTCGCTTACTCCGCGCCGTCGACCGGTCCCAGGAGCACGGATTCTGCTGGAGTTGGCCGTTGACGTTACGCGATGGAAACCTCTAACGTCTGATGTCTGAACGCGTGACCATGCACCCCACGCCACCCCGTGTTTCGGAGGGATTGCCATGTCCCGTCCATCCCTCACCCGTCGCCGACTGCTTGCCGCCCCCGGTCCGACCGAAGATCCCAGGACGCCGGGTGCGACACCCACCCCCGGAGCGCGGCCGAAGCGCTGGACCGGGGATGGCGGCGCCAACCCGTGGTGGATCGTCACCGCCGACTGAACCCAGTGGCGTCCGATGTGTGCGCCGCACCCGGGGCCTGGTCGCGGCGACCCGTCGTCGGACGACGTCGCAGATATGGAGAAGCAATGATCAATCGGAGAGCTCTGCTGACCGCGGGGCTGACGATGGTGCTCGGCGTGTCGGTCAGCCTCACGGCCGGCTGCGGTGACGGCACCGCACCGGGCGGTTCCCGACTGCTCGTCGGTGTCGACTATCCGCGCTCCGACACGGACTTCTGGAACTCGTACATCAGGTACGTGCCGCAGTTCGCGGACGAGCTGGGCGTCGAACTGAAGACGACCAACTCGCAGAACGACATCGCGAACCTCATCTCCAACGCCCAGACCTTCATGAGCCAGGGCGTCAAGGGCGTGGTGATGGCGCCGCAGGACACCGCGGCGATCGCACCGACCCTGGCGCAACTGGACTCGAAGAAGATCCCGGTGGTCACCATCGACACGAGGCCGGACACCGGCAACGTCTTCATGGTGGTGCGCGCCGACAACCGCGCCTACGGCATCAAGGCATGCCAGTTCCTCGGCACCAAGCTCGGCGGCAAGGGCAAGGTCGTCATGCTCCAGGGCGGCCTCGACTCGATCAACGGCCGGGATCGTACCGAGGCCTTCAACGAGTGCATGCGCGACAAGTTCCCCGGGATCACCGTCTTCGGCGAGGCCACCGACTGGAAGGCGGACGTGGCGGCGGCGAAGCTGCAGACCCGCTTCGCCTCGGACCCGGACATCAAGGGTGTCTACATGCAGTCCTCGTTCGCGCTGTCCGGCACCCTCCAGATCCTCAAGCAGCGTGGCCTGCAGGTGCCGCCGAGCGACCCCAAGCACGTGTTCGTCGTCTCCAACGACGGCATCCCGGAGGAACTGAAGAACATCGGCGAGGGCCTGATCGACGCCACCGTCAGCCAGCCGGCCGACCTGTACGCCAGGTACGGGCTCGAGTACGTGAAGGCGGCGATCGAGGGCAAGACCTTCCAGCCCGGCCCGACCGACCACGGCAGCAACATCATCCAGGTACGGGAGGGGCTGCTCGAGGACCAGCTTCCGGCGCCGCTGGTGACCCTGGACGGTGCGCCGGTCGCCGGCGAGCCGACCCTGAAGTTCGACGACGCGTCGCTGTGGGGCAACAACGCATGAGTACCGCCCCACCGGGCCCGGGTGACGGGCCGACCGGCGACGGCCGGCCCGTCGTCGAGGCCGTGAACATCACCAAGCGGTTCGGATCCACGGTCGCCCTGGCCGACGCGGGCATCGTGGTCCGTCCCGGCGAGACGCACGCCCTGGTCGGACGCAACGGCGCCGGGAAGTCGACGCTGGTCAGCATCCTCACCGGGTTGCAGGCCGCCGACGACGGTGCCGTGGCGTTCGACGGCCGTCCGGCGCCGCCGTTGGGTGACCGCGACGCCTGGCGGCAGCGGGTGGCCTGCGTCTACCAGAAGTCGACGATCATCCCCACCCTCACCGTGGCGGAGAACCTGTTCCTCAACCGGCACGCCCGGGGTCGGGGCGGACTGATCCGCTGGTCGGCGCTGCGCCGCGAGGCCGAACAGCTGCTGGCGGCGTGGTCGGTCGAGGTCGACGTACGCCAGCCCGCGTCGACGCTCTCGGTCGAGCAGCGGCAGTTCGTGGAGATCGCCCGGGCGCTGTCCTTCGGTGCCCGGTTCATCATCCTCGACGAGCCGACCGCCCAGCTCGACGCGGCCGGGATCAACCGGCTGTTCGACCGGATCCGGGACCTGCGCGCCCAGGGGGTGACGTTCCTGTTCATCAGTCACCACCTCCAGGAGATCTACGAGATCTGTGACCAGGTGACGGTCTTCCGCGATGCCCGGCACATCGTCACCGCTCCGGTCGCCCAGCTGAGCCGTCCGGCGTTGGTCGCGGCGATGACCGGTGAGGACGTGACGATGCCCGAGGCCGAGCACCGGCCCGTGGCGTCGGACGCTCCGCTGCTGCTGGCCGTACGCGACCTGGTCACCTCCTCCGGTGCCGAGTTGTCGATGGAGGCCCGGGCCGGTGAGGTCGTCGGCATCGCGGGCGGCGGCGGCAGCGGCAAGATCGAGGTCGCCGAGGCGATCGTCGGCCTGGCGCCCCGGGTGGGCGGGACCGTCGCCGTCGACGGCCGCGTACTGCGTCCGGGCAGTGTCCCCGACGCCCTCGACGCCGGCGTCGGCCTGGTGCCGCAGGACCGGCACCGGGAGGGGCTGGTGCCGCTGCTGTCCATCGCGGAGAACGTCACGATGACCGTGCCGGACCGGATCGGGCGGCGTGGTCTGATCTCGCCGGCCCGGCGTGACGCCCTGGCCCGGGACACCATTGCCGGTCTGGCCATCAAGGCGTCCGGGCCGCGGGTGCCGGTCTCCGACCTGTCCGGCGGCAACCAGCAGAAGGTGGTCATGGGTCGGGCGTTGGCCAGCGATCCGAAGCTGCTGGTGCTCATCACGCCGACCGCCGGTGTCGACGTGCGGTCCAAGCAGACCCTCCTCGGTGTCGTGGAGGACGTACGCCGTCGCGGTACGACCGTCGTGGTGGTCTCCGACGAGCTCGACGATCTGCGGATCTGTGATCGCGTGCTGGTCATGTTCCAGGGCCGGGTCGTCGGCGAGATGACCCACGGCTGGAGCGACAACGATCTGGTAGCCGCCATGGAAGGGGTGGATCTCCACCGTGTCTGAGACGCTGTCCACCACCACGCCGCCGTCCGTGACGCCGCCCTCGCGGCCGTCGCGGTCGCCGTCCTCGTCGCGGACCCTGGCGGTCGCCCGGCTGCGGGACCTCGCCCTGGTGCCGGCGATCATCGCGGTCGCGATCGTCGGATCGATCGTCAACCCGGTCTTCCTCAGCTCCGACAACATCATCAACGTGCTGCAGAGCATGTCGGAGATCGCCATCCTGGTCCTCGCCCAGACCATCGTGCTGATCACCGGCAAGATGGACCTGTCGCTGGAGTCGACCTTCGGGCTCGCGCCCGGCATCGCGGCCTGGCTGATCGTCGACCCCGCCCTGACCCGGGGTCTGGGACTCGACGTGCTGCCGGAGGCCTGGGCGGTGCCGGTGGCCCTGCTCGTCGGCGCCCTCATCGGTGCCTTCAACGGGCTGCTCATCGTCCGGTTCGGCCTCAACGGCTTCATCGTCACGTTGGGCATGCTCATCGTCCTGCGTGGACTGCTCACCGGGATCTCCGGCGGCCAGACCTTCTTCGCGCTGCCGGAGTCGATGACGTACCTCGGCTCCGCCGTCTGGTTGGGGGTGCCGGCCTCGATCTGGCTGTCGCTGCTGCTGTTCGCCGCCGGGATCGTGGTCCTCGGCTACACCCGCGCCGGTCGGGCGTTGTACGCGATCGGTGGCAACGCCGACGCGGCCCGAGCGGCGGGTATCCGTACCGACCGGGTGCTGTGGATCGCCCTCGTCGTGGCCAGTGTCCTCGCGGCCCTCGCCGGCCTGCTGATCAGCGGTCGGCTGGCAGCGGTGCCGGCGGCCCAGGGTAGCGGTGCGATCTTCCAGGTCTTCGCGGCGGCGGTGATCGGCGGGGTCAGTCTCAACGGCGGCAAGGGCAGTGTCTTCGGCGCCTTCACCGGCGTACTGCTGCTGTTCATGATCATCAACGTGCTGACCCTGGCCGGAGTACCCGCGCAGTGGACGAACTTCCTCAACGGCACCGTCATCCTGGTGGCCCTGGTGGTCTCCCGCATCACCGGAGGCAGGGCGCAGACATGAGTCGTCCGGCCCGCCGGGCGGGCCACCGCGAGGCCGGACCGGCAGGTC
Source organism: Plantactinospora sp. B24E8 (assembly GCF_039871735.1). Classification (NCBI taxonomy): domain Bacteria; kingdom Bacillati; phylum Actinomycetota; class Actinomycetes; order Micromonosporales; family Micromonosporaceae; genus Plantactinospora; species Plantactinospora sp. B24E8. Next base: position 19,872 of record NZ_JBDPMH010000032.1, on the reverse strand, counting down.
CGGGTACGACCAGGCCCGCCGTTCGATCCCCCAGGAGTTCCGGTGAGTGAGCGCATCTCGTCCGTAGAGACCATCGACGTACGGTTCCCCACGTCCCGGCACCGCGACGGGTCGGACGCGATGAATCCGTTCCCGGACTACTCCGCCGCCTACATCCTGCTGCGCACCACGACCGGGGCCGAGGGGCACGGGTTCGTCTTCACCGTCGGCCGGGGCACCGAGATCCAGGTCGCGGCGGTGCGGTCGCTCGCCGCGATGGTGATCGGGCAGTCCGTCGACGAGGTGACCGCCGACCCGGGGGCGCTGGCCCGCCGGCTCGTCGGCGACAGCCAGATCCGCTGGCTGGGCCCGGAGAAGGGCGTCGTGCACATGGCCGCCGGCGGTCTCGTGAACGCGGTGTGGGACCTCGCCGCCCGGCGGGCGGGCAAGCCGCTGTGGAAGTTGCTCGCCGACCTCAGCCCGGAGCAGCTCGTCGCCCAGGTCGACTTCCGCTACCTGCGCGACGCACTCACCGAGGAGGAGGCGCTGGCGTTGCTGCGGGCCGCCGAGGGCGGGCGGGCGGAACGCGAGCGGCTGCTGCGGGCCGAGGGCTACCCGGCGTACACCACCACCCCGGGCTGGCTGGGCTACGACGACGAGAAGCTGGCCCGGCTCTGCACGGAGGCGGTCGAGGAGGGGTACCGGCTGATCAAGCTCAAGGTCGGCGGAAGCCTGGCCGACGACGTACGGCGGATGGCCATCGCCCGGCAGGCCGTCGGACCCGACGTCCGGATCGCGGTCGACGCCAACCAGATCTGGGGCGTACCCGACGCGATCCGGTGGATGCGCGAGCTGGCCGCGTTCGACCCGTACTGGATCGAGGAGCCGACGTCGCCGGACGACGTGCTCGGGCACGCCGCCGTGCGCAGGGTCCTCGCCCCGGTCAAGGTGGCCACCGGCGAGCACGTGCACAACGCGGTGATGTTCAAGCAGCTGCTCCAGGCCGACGCCGTCGACATCGTGCAGATCGACGCCTGTCGGGTCGCCGGGGTCAACGAGAACCTCGCGATCCTGCTGCTCGCCGCGAAGTTCGGGGTTCCGGTGTGCCCGCATGCCGGTGGGGTGGGGCTGTGCGAGTTGGTGCAGCACCTGGCCATGTTCGACTTCGTCGCGGTCAGCGGCAGCACCGCCGACCGGGCCATCGAGTACGTCGACCACCTGCACGAGCACTTCGTCGACCCGGTACGGATCAGCGACGGGCGGTACCTCGCACCCGCCGCCCCGGGCATGAGCGCGGAGATCCTGACCGCGTCGTTGGCCGACTACCGGTTCCCGGACGGCCCACGGTGGACGGCCGCGTCGGTGGGGGCGGGAGCGCCGACACGATGATCATCGGGCGGGACGGCACTCGACGGGTTGGATCCGGAACATCTGATGTCTGGTTCGGATCCCTCGCCGGCACTGCCGGGTGTGCCCACCGTCCGGCCCGGCGGGGCCGGGACGGCTCGCGACGCACGCACGGTCCGGACGGAGCCGACCCCCTGCTACCTCTCCGCCGCCTGGGCGGCGAGCACCGTACGAAGCCACGCTTCGGAGGTGTTGACGTGCATCAGCGCGCTGGCGTGGGCGAGCAGTTGGTCGCGCGAGCGCAGGGCGAGGTAGATGGCGTGGTGTTCGTCGATCGTCTTGTGCGCCGCGTTGCCCTCTATCAACCCGCGCCACACCCGGGCCCGCAGCGTACGGCTGGACAGCCCGTCCAGCAGCGAGGTGAGGGTCTCGTTGCCGGTGGTCGCGACGACGGTGTGGTGGAAGGCGGTGTCGAACTGGATCAGCTTCTCGGCGTCGTCGGCCGCCGCCCGCATGTCCTCCAGGATCTGGGCGAGTTCGTCGAGCTGGGTGTCGGTCATCCGCAGCGCCGCCATGCCGGTGGCCACCGGCTCCAGCATGCGGCGCACCTCCATCACCTCCAGCAGCGTGTCGTCGCGCAGCAGTTCCACCGCGACGCCCAGCCCCTCCAGCAGGAGCCGGGGCGCGAGGCTGGTGACGTACGTCCCGTCGCCGCGCCGCACGTCGAGGACCCGGGCCGACTCCAGCACCTTCACCGCCTCCCGGACGCCGCTGCGGGACAACCCCATCTGTGCGGCCAGTTGCGGTTCCGGTGGCAGTCGGGCGCCCGGTGGCAGCTCGCCGCTCTGGATCATGCTTCGGAGCTTCGCGATCGCGTCGTCGGTCAGTGCCATCCATGCCCCCTTCGGACCGGTCCGCCCTGTGCCGCCGCCGTGGGACGGTCGCCCGGGCCGGCTGCCGGTAGCCCTCACCACTATAGAGACATCGGACGTTTGCTGTCGTCGAGGTCTGCCCAGCAAGGTTGCGCTGCCGTCGGTCCGGTCGACGGTGGCCGGCTCGGGGCCACTGAGAGGAGGGCTGTCCCGTGCGGACCGCCGTGAGTCGGGTGGACGAGCTTCCTGCCGTCCTGGTGACAGATGACGCCATCCGTGCCGTCGTCGCGTTCGAACTCGCCTACCGCGAACTGTCCCCGGGGCAGCGGCGGTTGCTCCGGTATCTCGGTCTGCACCCGGGGCCGGACTTCGACGTGTACGCCGCCGCGGTCCTGAGCAATCTGACCGTCGTGCACGCCCGGCAGGGCCTGGGGAAACTGTGCGAGCGCCGACTGGTCGTCCAGGACGGCATCCGCTACCGCCTCCCCGAGCAGGTCGCCGAGCACGCGCGCCGGCTCGTCGCGAGGGATCCCGCCGCCAGCCGGGAGGTTGCCCTCGGCCGGCTCCGCGACCATCTCTGGCCGCCGGGTGAGCGCGGCCGTCGCGGTACGGGGCGTGGCAGGGGCCCGGGGCCGGCGGACCGGACGCGTCGGGGTTGACCCCGGCGAGAGTCCTGGCAGCATCAACACATCTGATGTATCAGTGCAGCGTCGAGTGCGGTCCGGATCTCGCGCAGTGATCCGTCGGGCTGGCCCAGGCTGGTCGGGCGGTCGCTGACCGCCGGCCTTGTTTGGCGGAGCCTTGATCTGGCTGGGATTAGGCGGGCCGAGCGGGGCGGGCGACGGGCGACGGCTGCCGCCTATCGACTATTGCCTATTCCGTCGCGCGGGAGTAACCTTCGCGAAACACATCAGATGTCTGGCGACGTGAGGGCTGTCGGTGGCCCACCCCGGTGGGCCGGGGGCGCACGTCGCCGAGCGACTCGTTGATCGGCTTCCGTAGTTCTCCCACGTCTCGAGGTGACCGGATCGGCCACCGGTTGGAGGATCGATGTCAGACCTGACCCGACGACAGGTCCTCAAGTTCGGCGCGGTCGGCGCCGGCGGCGCCCTGCTGCCACTGCCGTGGACCGCCGCGGCCCGGGCGGACTCGGCGGCGCCACCGCAGGTGCTGGCGGCCGGCGATCTGGCGCTCTGGTACGACGAGCCCGCCGGCACCGACTGGCTGCGGGCGCTCCCGATCGGCAACGGCAGGCTCGGGGCGATGGTGTTCGGCAACGTCGACACGGAACGCCTGCAGCTCAACGAGGACACGGTCTGGGCCGGCGGCCCGCACGACCCCAGCAACCCGAGAGGGCAGGCGGCGCTGGCGGAGATCCGGCGGCTGGTCTTCGCGAACCAGTGGACCCAGGCCCAGGATCTGATCAACCAGACCATGATGGGCAACCCGGGCGGGCAGTTGGCCTACCAGACGGTCGGCAACCTCCGACTGGCCTTCCCCTCGGGTGGGGCGTCGCAGTACGACCGGCAACTGGACCTGACCACCGCGACCACCTCCGTGACGTACGTGGTGAACGGGGTGCGCCACCAGCGGGAGGTCTTCGCCAGCGCGCCCGACCAGGTCATCGCGATGCGCCTGACCGCCGACCGGACCGGGTCGATCACCTTCACCGCCACCTTCGACAGCCCGCAACGCACCTCGGTGTCCAGCCCGGACGGCAGCACCATCGCCCTCGACGGCGTCTCCGGCAACCAGGAGGGCGTCACCGGGGCGGTCCGGTTCCTCGCCCTGGCCAACGCCACGGTCAGCGGCGGCACCGTGACGAGTTCCGGTGGCACGCTCAGGGTCACCAACGCCAACAGTGTGACCCTGCTGGTCTCGATCGGCTCCAGCTACGTGAACTACCGCAACGTCAGCGGCGACTACCAGGGCATCGCACGGTGGCACCTCACGGCCGCCCGGGCCAGCAGCTACGACCAGCTCCGCAGCCGGCACGTGGCCGACTACCAGGCGCTGTTCGGGCGGGTCAGCCTCGACCTCGGCCGCACCTCGGCCGCGGACCAGCCGACCGACGTCCGGATCGCGCAGCACAACAACGTCAGCGATCCGCAGTTCTCCGCGCTGTTGTTCCAGTTCGGCCGGTACCTGTTGATCTCGTCGTCGCGTCCCGGCACCCAGCCGGCCAACCTCCAGGGCATCTGGAACGACTCGCTGACCCCGGCGTGGGACTCGAAGTACACCATCAACGCGAACCTGCCGATGAACTACTGGCCCGCCAACACGACCAACCTGGCCGAGTGCCACAGTCCGGTCTTCGACATGATCAGGGACCTCTCGGTCAGCGGTGCCCGGACCGCCCAGGTCCAGTACGGCGCCGGGGGTTGGGTCACCCACCACAACACCGACGCCTGGCGGGCGACCGCCGTGGTCGACGGTGCGTTCTGGGGTATGTGGCAGACCGGTGGCGCCTGGCTGGCCACCATGATCTGGGACCACTACCTGTTCAACGGCGACATCGAGTTCCTCCGGGCCAACTACCCGGCGATGAGGGGCGCCGCGCAGTTCTTCCTCGACACCCTGGTGACCGAGCCGACCCTGGGCTACCTGGTGACGAACCCGTCGAACTCGCCGGAACTCAGCCACCACTCGAACGCCAGCGTGTGCGCCGGGCCGACCATGGACAACCAGATCCTCCGGGACCTTTTCGACGGCTGTGCCCGGGCCAGCGAGGTCCTCAACGTCGACAGCACCTTCCGGACCCAGGTCCGGGCCGCCCGGGACCGACTCGCCCCGATGAAGGTCGGTTCGCGGGGCAACATCATGGAGTGGCTCTACGACTGGGTCGAGACCGAGCGGACCCACCGGCACGTCTCACACCTCTACGGGCTGGCCCCGAGCAACCAGATCACCCGGCGCGGCACCCCGCAGTTGTTCGAGGCGGCCCGGCGGACCCTGGAGCTGCGCGGCGACGACGGCACGGGCTGGTCACTGGCCTGGAAAATCAACTTCTGGGCGCGGATGGAGGAGGGCAACCGGGCCCACGACCTGATCCGTTACCTCGCCACGCCCGCGCGCCTCGCCCCGAACATGTTCGACCTGCACCCGCCGTTCCAGATCGACGGAAACTTCGGCGCCACCGCCGGCATCGCCGAGATGCTGCTGCACAGCCACAACGGTGAACTGCACATCCTGCCCGCGCTGCCGGCGGCCTGGCCCAACGGGCGGGTGAGCGGGCTGCGGGCCCGGGGCGGGCACACCGTGGGCATCACCTGGACCGGCGGCCAGGCGACCGAGATCCTCGTCCGGGCGGACCGGACCGGCGCCGTCCGACTGCGCGGCCGGCTCTTCACCGCCAACCACGCCGTCGTCGATACCACCGACGGCACCCCGGCCCGGACCACGCGGATCGAGACCGACCTCGTCGAACTCACCGTGCAGGCGGGGCGCACCTACCGGGCCAGCGGATCGGTCGCCACCACCCCGACCCTGGAACAGAGCTTCACCAACGTCAGCACCACCAACGACACCAACACCGGGGCCGGGAACTTCGACGGCGGCGGGGCCACCCTCTCCGCGCAGGCCCTGGCCCAGGCCGGGGTCACCCCGGGCAGCACGGTGAGTCGCAACGGGGTGAACTTCCGCTGGCCCAACGTGGCCCCGGGCGGCGCCGACAACGCCATCGCCTCGGGGCAGGCCATCAGCGTGACCGGTACGGGTCGCACGCTCAATTTCCTGCTGACCGGCACCTACGGTGCCGTGTCGGGAACCGCCGCCGTGGTCTATGCCGACGGGACCCGCCAGACGTTCACGCTCAGCACCCCGGACTGGTACGGCGGTCCGCACGCCGGTGGTACCGCCGCGATCGTCACCGCGTACCAGAACCGGCCCGGCAACCAGCGGCAGAATGTGGCCGCCTGCATCTACCAGGTGGGCGTGGCCATCCAGAGCAAGCCGGTGGCCCGGGTGGAGCTGCCGAACATCAGCGCCGGGCCGGCGACGAACGTACCGACCATGCACGTCTTCGCCATCGCGATCGGGAGCTGACGGCCGAGGTGACTGACAAGGCGAAGGAGTGTCCGTCAGTCCGGTAAGGGCTCCTCCAGGAGGACGTGTCGTGCGGACAGCGCGTTGCGGCGTACCGTCACCGGTGCCCGGCGGCGTTTGGGCGGGGTCGTGACCGGCTGGCGTTCGGTCAGACGTCCGTGCCAGCCAAGGTACGGGTGAAGCGTTCTACGGAGTGCGGCGGCCAGAGCGGCTGTCGCACTCCGGCCCTCGTGCGCCGTAGCCACCGCGACCAGGTTCGTCCTTTCCTTGTCCAGCCATCCGAGGGCCTCGACCATCGTGGCGAAGCTCCTCCCGCCGGCGGCCCGGTCGGCGTCCAGCGGTGGCGGCGCCTCCGGCCAGAGCACGGCGACGGCTGCTCCCGCCGATGCCAGGTAGTAGCGCAGCGCACGTTGAAGAGCCGAGTCCAGGTCTTTGGCGTCCGGAGTCCCCTGACAGAGCTCCCTTGCATAGGTTCGGAGAAGGTCGGGCAACCGGTAGCGGTTGACGGTCGGCGTTTCGGCGAGCCCGAGGTCGACCAGGAACTCCAGGTCGGCACGGACTTCGGAGGCGGGCCGGTCGAGCATCGCGGCTATGGCAGCGAGGTCGGGTTGCGGCACGTTGAGCAGCCCGAGTAGGCGGAAGACCCGGGCCGCCCCGCCAGCCTGCTCCTGCTTCAGGATGCCGTAGTGGGCGGCGAAGGCGGCACGCAGGTCGAGATCCGCCACGGTCAGCGCGTCGAGCCGTTGCCGTTCGTCGTCGAGCAGGTCCGCGAGGTCAGAGGGATCCCAGCCGGGGCGACCCACGAGCTTCGCGCCGGCGATGGCGAGCGCGAGCGGTAGCCGAGCGCAACCGTCGACGAGCCGGGCCATGCCGTCGGGGTCGGCGGCGGCCCGTTCGACGCCGATGGCGGTGGCGACCAACCGGATCGCTTCGTCCGGCTCGAGGACGTCGAGGTGTACGTACCGGGCAGCCGGAAGGGCGGCCAGGCTCCTCCGGGTGGTGGCGATGACGACAGATTGCGCGCTTCCCGGCAGGTACGGACGCAGTTGGGTGGCGTCCTCGGCATCGTCGAGGACGATGAGGACGCGTCGGCGGGCGAGCAGTGAGCGATAGGTGGCAGCCACCTCCTCGACGCTGTCCGACGCCGGCACCGACCCGCCGAGTGCCCGTAGGAAGTGAGTCAGTGTCGCCAGGTGGTCGACCGGTGTCGACGGCTCCGCCCGTCGTAGACTGGTGTAGAGCTGCCCGTCCGGAAACCGGTCCGACAGCATGTGCGCGATGTGGACCGCCAGGGCCGACTTACCCACCCCGCCGGTGCCCGTGATCACCGTGGCGGCTGGGCGGGTATCCGGCGATGACGTCAACTCACGTAGCACCAGTTCCACCTGGCGTCCGCGGCCCACGAAGGCGGGCACGTCGGCGGGAAGTTGCCGAGGCGCTTCGACCGACGTGCCGATGGTCCACCGAGTGACCCGGCGAGGTGGACGTTGGTCGGATGGAATGGCAGTTACCAGCGCGGGATCCCGATTCAGGATGGCGCGATGCAGCCGGTTCAGCTCCGGCCCGGGGTCAACCCCCAGTTCGTGACGTAGCTGCTCACGGACGTTCTGATACGCGTTCAGGGCGCCGACGGTGTCTCCGCAGCGATACAGCGCGGTCATCAGCGCGGCGTGTGCCGGCTCATGGAGGGGGCGCTCGGCGATGATCTGTCGGAGCAGGACGGCTGCCTCTTCGGCCAGACCGAGACCGAGGCAAACCTCGACGCCGTGCTCCAACAAGGTCTGCCGTTCCTCTTCGAGTTGTCGGGCATGCCGACCCAGCAGCGGCCCATGGCCGACATCGCACATCGCCCGGCCGCGCCAGGTTCCGAGCGCCTGCCTGAATGTCGTCAGCGCCGCCTCGGCGTCGCCGCTCGCCCGGGCCGCCTGACCGTCGGCGACCAGCGCACGGAAGACGTCGACGTCCCGCGCCTGGGTAGCCAGTTCGACGAGATAGCCGGCGCGGGTCGCTCGGACCACACGGACGCCGGGGGCGTCCAGTTGCTTGCGTAGCCCCGCCACGTACGTCCGGACGTTCGCCTTGGCCGAGCCGGGTGGCTGTGCTCCCCAGACTTCTTCGATGAGGTGGTCGATGCTGACCGGCCGGTTGGCCTCGGCGACCAGGCAGGCGAGAAGCGTACGTGGCTTGAGCGCGTTTACGGTGACCGGCCGCCCGCCGGGTTGGATGAGCATGGGACCGAGTAGGCCGTACTGCATCGCTACATCACCACCTCTCGATGCTTCCAAATGATCGACATCGTATAGCGCCTCTTCGGCATCGGCTTTCCCTGGTGATCAAAACATTGCAAGGCGTGACGGATCGCCTCGCTGTGCCTCTGCTAGGGGGTACGCATGAAAGCTGGCCGCTCGTTGTATCTCCGATATGCCTGCACTGTGCGTCCTGCTGTGCGCACAATCCGTACCTTGTCTGGAAGCCAGTAACAGGCCGGTCGCGACTACCGGGTCGGCTGATCGACCCGGTGGAGAGCGCCCTAGCCGCTGGTCGTGCCGGACGGGGAGGCAGGGCATGTTGAGGATTCGACGTCCGTTCACCACACCCCCGAAGCGGGGGAAGCATCTCGGTCGCCGTGGAAGAACACCATGGCTGCTGGGGGCGATGCTGCTCTGCGCGGCCCTGCTCGCCAACACCGCCGAGCCCGGCACCCGGACCGCACTCAACTCGCCGTCCAGGCCGGCGGCCGACCGCGTACACCGTGCTGAATCAGCACCGGACCAGCGATGGGGTTCGGCCGATCTGGAAGACCACATTGTCGAGGGTCCTGCCAACCGGACCGTCCCACAGTCACTACGGGGGCGTTACCCACTGACCAAGCCGTCGGCTCCTCCGGCCATCCGTCAGAACCGGGCCGAGGTGGTCACGCCGCCGGTCGCCGCTGTCCGTGGTTTCGACGAGGAGACCAGCCGGGAGCTCACGCACCGGCGCGATGCCCACCAACGCGCCTACACGAATGCGGACGGCACGGAGACGACGGAGATCTCCTCGACGCCGCTGCACTATCAACAATCGGACGGCACCTGGGCCGACATCGACCTGACGCTGGTCCCGGGCGGATCCGGATGGCGGTCCCGGGCCGACTCGGTCGACCTGAGGATCGCCCACCGGGCGGATGCGCCGGAACTGGTGCGGTTGGCCCTCGACGAGCAGCACGTCATCGCGTACGGACTCGCAGAGGCTCTGGCGGTTTCCGGCACGGCCCATGGCGAGACGGCGACGTATCCCGGGGTGCGGCCGGGGGTCGACCTGGAGTTGCGGGCCCAGGCGGGCGGGGTGAAGGAGACGCTCGTACTGCACTCGGCCGACGCGCCGCACCGGTTCCTGTTCCCGATGCGACTGACCGGACTCACCGCCGTGCTTGACCGCGACCGGATCGTGCTGCGTGACGGTGCCGGGGTCCAGCGGGCAGTGATTCCGGCCGGATACATGATGGATGCGAAGGGCGTGGTCTCCACCAGCGTCGCCTACCGGCTGGTTCCGGACGCGACCGGAACGGCGATCGAGCTGACCGCTGACCCTGCCTGGCTGCGTGATCCAGCACGGGCGTTCCCGGTCCGGGTCGACCCGTCGGTGGCCAACGGCGCCGCCGACGAGACGATGGTGGTGCAGGGCAACGGGTCACGCATCGACCGGGACGAGCTGTTGGTCGGCCGGCCGGGTAGCGGCGGCGCCGCCGCGTCGTACCTGAAATTCGACGGTCTGGCGGACCGGTTGCGCAACCACACCATTTTTGGCGCCCAGTTGCAGGTGGTGAACTTCGATTCGGCCTCGTGCAGCCCGCGTCGGGTGACCGTCCACCCGGTGACCGGATCCTGGACAGCCGGCTCCGGGTACTCCTATCCCGGTCCCGCCGTCGGTCCGGCGCTGACCAGCCAGTCCTTCGCGTACGGCTACGTCGGAATCGGCCAGGCCGCGTCGTCCTGCCCGATCAGGGGAACGCTGTTCGACCTGGGTACCAAGGGTCGTGACCTGATCCAGGGGTGGGCTGACGGTGACCCCAACCACGGGCTGTCGCTGCGCGCCTCGGACAGCGACAGCGTGGCATGGAAAAAGTTCGCCGGCACCGGCACCGCCAACCCGCCCCGGTTGTACGTCACGCACACGCCGTACAACGCCAGCTACACCATTCCCAAGCCGGTTCCTGAGCCTCCGGTCCTGCAGAACCAGGCCGGCAAGGTCAAGATCACGGTTACCAACCTCAGTGCCGAATCCTGGACGCCGGGCGCCTACTACCTCGCCTACCGGGCCTACCGGGTCTCCGACGGCACGGCGATGGGGCAGCGGCGGGCGGCCGATCTGACCACCACCGTGGCCCGCAAGGGACGGGTGACCTTCGACGCCACCATCCAGCCCCTGCCGCCGGGCCGGTACTTCCTCGACTTCACCATGGTACGGACCGGCGGACCGGTCTTCACCGACCAGCAGATCCCGCCGGGCCGGATTGTCCTGGAGGTCTTCGACATCCCGCCGGTGCTGGACGAACTCCAGCCGCCGAACGGTTACGCCACCCCCACCCTGACTCCGCAACTCTGGGCTCGGGCGACCGACATCGACGCGCCTCCGGGATCCACCCTGCGGTTCAACTTCGAATACTGCGAACGTGACGCCGCAGGAGCCCGGGTCAACTGTGCCAGTTCCGGCTACCAGACGGGTCAGGCGTGGACGGTACCGGCCGGCCGACTCGTCTGGAGCAAGACCTACGAGTGGCGGGCCGGCATCAGGGACGCCGGCAACGAGGTGTTCTCCGACTGGCAGACGATGCTGTCGGCGGTGCCGCAGCCGGAGATCACCTCCCGGATCGCCAACGCACCGTACGGCAGCCAGGAGCGTGACTTCGATCCACAGGTCGGTAACCTCACCACCGGAGCCGTCGACGCGGCCGTCTCCAACATCGGGCCTCCGCTGCGGGTGGTGCGTACCTACAACAGCCTGGATCCCCGACGTGACCTGTTGTTCGGTGCGGGCTGGATGACCCAGTTCGACATGCGGTTGTTGCCCGACGACGACGGCTCCGGAAACGTCGTCATCACCTACCCGGACGGGCAGCAGGTCCGGTTCGGCCGTAACCCGGACGGCAGTTTCGCCGCGCCGATGGGACGTACCGCCCAACTCAGCGTGACGAACGGGCTCTACAAGCTACTCGACCGGGCCGGAACCAGCTACGAGTTCACCGGCTCGGGCCGGCTCCACAAAATCAGCGACGCCTGGTTCAGGTCGATCCAGCTCAGCCACGACCCGAACAACGGCAGGTTGGTGAAGGCACAGGTGATGCCCGTCCCCGGGGCCACCTACGGTCGGTCGCTCACCTTCACCTGGACCGGCAACCACATCTCCAGCGTCTCCACCGACCCGGTCGGCGGCCGGCGTCTGACCTGGACGTACACCTACACCGGCGACCTCCTCACCCGGGTCTGCGCGCCCGACCCGGCAATCTGCACGAGCTACACCTACGCCGCAGGCTCCCACTACCGCAGCGCGGTGACGGACAGCGGGCCCGACTCGTACTGGCGGTTGGGCGAGGCCGAGGGCGGGACCGCCGGCAGTGAGGTCGCCACCAACCTCGGCAAGGACGCCGGCATCATCCGCAACGTCATCCTCGGCGTTCCGGGTGCCCTGGCCGGCACCAGCAACACCGCGGCCACCTTCAACGGCACCAGCTCCCAGATCGAATTGACCAAGGGGACCCTGAAGAAGAACCGCGACGCGACCATTGAACTGTGGGTTAAGATCTCGCCGAACCAGACCGGCGGGCCGCTGCTCGGATACCAGGACAAGGCGCTCGGCGAAACCGCGACCAACGGTCAGCCGTTGCTCTACGTGGGGCTCGACGGGCGGTTACGCGGGCAGTTTGCCGGCGGCACGGTCAGCCCGATCACCAGTACCCGGGACATCCGGGACAACCAGTGGCACCATGTTGTCCTGTCCGCCATGGGCAACACCCAGACGCTCTATGTCGACGGCGAGTTGGCCGGCACCCGGACCGCCTCGATCGAGCACAGCACGCTCACCTTCAACCAGATCGGCGCGGGGTACGCGACCATTCCGGCATCCTGGCCACAGTGGGGAAGTTCGGCCCGACGCTTCTTTTCCGGCAGCATCGACGAGGTCGCCACGTACGCCCACCCGCTCGGGCCGTCGGCGGTAAAGGCGCACTTCGCCCAGGCGGCAGCGGCCGACCAGCTCACCAGGGTCACGCTGCCCAGCGGCAAGAACTCGTCCGAGGCGGTCTACGACACCGAACGGGACCGGATCAAGGAATTCACCGACGGCAACGGGGGCACCTGGAAGATCGGCGCCCCGGCGGTCTACGGCGGGAACAACGACCTCCGTCGGAGTGTGCAGGTGCTCGACCCGGCCAACCGTCCCTACCTCTACGAGTACGACGCCCTGGCCGGCCGGGTACTTCGCACCGGGACTCCGGTCGGAGTCGACACCCGCGAGGAGGATCGGCCGGACTACCGGTCGCCGTCGCCCACCCCGAGTCCGTCACCGACCGAGGTCTGTACCTCGCCCGACCCGAGCGACCCGGGTTTCTGCACCGTCATTCCCGGTGATTCCGGTGGGCCGATCTTCGAGGAGCACGAACTGACCGGTCTGGTCATCCGCTCGTTCGGCTACAACGACAAGGGATATCAGAGCGAGATCACCAACGAGAGCGGCGATAAGGTCCAGCTCACCTTCGACGACCGGGGAAACGTCACCTCACGCCGGACGTGTCGCACCGCCACCGAATGCCACACCTCCTACACCTCGTACCCCACAACGGTGACGAATCCATTCGATCCCCGTAACGACCTGCCGACCGAGACCCGCGACGCCCGGTCCAGCAGCGCGACCGACAACCGCTACCGGACCACCTACCAGTACACCTCCAACGGAGACGTACTACGGGAAACCGGCCCGGACGGCTTCCTCCTCGCGCACACCTACACCGACGGCAGCGGCGGCTCAGTCGGCCATCCGGACCCGACTCCACCCGGTCTGGTCCGCACCACCACCGACACCCGTGATGCGACGACGCGGTACCAGTACAACCGGCAGGGCGACTTGGCTGTGCTGATCACCCCGTCCGGTATGCGGGTCGAGTACACCTACGACGAACTCGGACGGCAGATCGCGGAGAAGGAGATCTCCGACACCTATCCGGCCGGCGTTGTCACCACCACCAGCTACGACGACCTGAACCGGCCGGTCACCAGCACCGGCCCGGTCACCACGGACGAGGTGAACGGCACCCGCCACCAACTGGTGACCACCACGACGTACGACGTAGATGGCAACGTGACCCGCGTGGAGAGCCGGGACGTGCTCAGCGACGCCCCGGCGCGGGTCACCACCACCGAGTACGACGAATTCAACCGGCCGGTACGTACCGTGGACCCGGAAGGCAACGAAGAGTCCCAGGGCTACGACCAGTTTGGCAACCGGACCTTTGTCATCGACGCCAACGGCAACCACTACGAGTACGCGTACACCGCGCGAAACGCGTTGGCGGAGGTCCGGCTGCGGGACTGGAACGGCGACCCTGAGCAGAGTGGGGCTCCACCGGACGGTGGCGACTACGTCGTGCTCAACTCGTACGCCTTCGACTATGCCGGCCGGATGGTGCTGCAGGTCGACTCGATGGGTCGGCGGCAGGAGTACACCTACTACAAGGACGATCTGCTCCACAAGATCGTGCTGAAGGGCTTCCGCAACCCGGACGGCAGCACCCGCGACTACGTGATGGAGGAGAACGCCTACGACGCGGCGGGCAACCTGACCCGGAAGGTCACCGGCAACGGGCTGTCGGTCACCGAGCACAGCGTGAACGCGATGGGGCGGATCACCAGTACCGTGCTCGACCCGGGCGGGCTGGCCCGGCGGATCAGCTACACCTATGACAGCGGCGGCAACGTGCTCCGCACCTCGTACTCGGGAATGCCGAGCAACGTGCCGTGGCCGACCAGCACGACCGGCAACGTGGTGGAGAACGTCTACGACGCGTCCGGCCGACGCACCCAGGAGAAGGTCGTCTCCGACAACGGGGCGCTGGTCACCTCGTACACCTTTGACCAGCGTGGTCTGCCGACCACCGTCACGTCCCCACGGGGCAACGTGGCCGGGGCCGACCGGACCGCGTACACCACGACGCTGCGGCACGACGAACTCGGCCGGCAGATCTCCGCCCGGGCCCCACCGGTCACGGCGGAGAGCAACGGCGGACCGGCCGCCGTCGTCCACCCGACCGTCTCCACCGGCTACGACGCCTTCGGACAGGTGGTGGCGACCCGGGACGCGCTCGGCAACGTCCGACGCAGCACCTACGACCGACTGGGGCGGGTGGTCAGCGCCAGCCAACCGATCTACGCCCCGCCCGGGATGCCCGTCCTCCCGACCGCGCCCACCACCACGACCAGCTATGACGCGCTCGGGAACCCGACCGAGATCGTCGATCCCCGAGGCAACGTCACCCGCCTCGGCTACGACCGGCTGAACCGGGTGATCACCCGGGATCAGCCGGGTTCGACCAACGAGCAACGGGCGGTCTGGCGCTACACGTACACCCGGACCGGAGAGGTGCTCTCGACGACCAGCCCGACCGGCGCCCGGACCGAGACCACCTACGACGACCTCGACCGGCCGGTCACCACCACCCAGATCGAGCGGTACCCGGTGCCCGACAGCTTCACCACCCGGTACCGCTACGACGACGTTGGTAACCTGGTCGAGACCGTGTCACCGGCCGGGGTCCGGACCACCGCCGCCTACAACACCGCCGGTGAGGTCGTCTCCAACACCAGCGCCGCCGGCGTGACCACCCAACTCGGCTACGATCTGCACGGCAACCAGGTGCGGGTGACCGACGGGCTGGGCCGGACAACCCGGACCGAGTTCGACGGCTTCGGCCGGGTCGCCCAGGAGTCGGACCTGGACGCCGCCGGCACCGTCCTCCGCTCTGAGAAGTTCGAGTACGACGCGGACGGCAACGTCACCGCCCAAATCAATGCCCTGCAGAAGCGGGCGACCTTCGAGTACGACGCGCACAACCGACTCGTCCGCCAAACCGAGCCGGTATCCGCCACGAAGAACATCGTCACCTCGTTCGGCTACGACGCGGCGGGTAACCGGACCCGGTACACCGACGGACGCAACAACGATGTCATCTACACCGTCAACTCACTGGGCCTGCCCGAGTCGGTGATCGAGCCCCCGACCGCGGGTCATCCGGATGCCGCCGATCGCACCTGGACGGTCGGGTACGACCGGGCCGGCAATCCGGAGCGTCTCGTCGCGCCCGGCGGCGTCGTCAGGATCAGGGCGTACGACGCGGCGGGCCGGCTGACCACGGAAACCGGCAGCGGTGCGGCCGCCGCCACCCGCGGCATCGGCTACGACCTGGCGGGCCGGGTCGTCTCGGTGAACGCCCCCGGCGGAACCAACACCTACGACTACAACGACCGGGGCGGGCTGCTCGGCGCTGTCGGGCCGGCAGGAGACGCGAGCTACACCTACAACCGGGACGGGCAGCTCGTCGCCAGGACCGACGCCTCCGGGACCGCCACGTTCGGGTATGTCAGGGGGCGGCTCGCGACACTGCAGGAGGACACGGGTGGGGTCACCCAGACCCTCGGCTACGACGCCGCCGGGCTGCCGACCACCGTCGACTACGGCTTCGGTCGGGTGCGGACGTACAGCTACGACAATCTCGGCCGGGTCAGTTCGGACGTGCTGCGCAACGCCTCCGGTGACGAGGTTGCCAAGATTTCCTACCAGTACGACGCCGACGACCGGTTGACGGTCAAGGAAACGACCGGCACGGCCCAACCGGGCCGGAACAGCTATGGCTACGACGACGCCGCCCGGCTCGTCTCCTGGACGTCGCCGACCGGCACCGTCGGCTACGAGTGGGACGATTCCGGCAACCGGATCGTGGCGGGCGACAAAACCTCCAGCTACGACGCCCGCAACCGGTTGCTCTCGGACGGCGACTACACCTACCAGTACACGGCGCGTGGCACGCTGGCCAGCCGGACCAGTTCGGGACTGGTCGAGGAGTACTCCTTCGACGCGTTCGACCGGCTGGTCGGCCAGGACGAGGAGACCTACCAGTACGACGGCCTGGACCGTGTCGGGATTCGTAACGGCACCAGCTTCAGCTACGCCGGTTTGAGCCCGGAGGTGGTCGCGGACGGCGCCGAGCGCTACAGCCGGGGTCCCAACGGGGAGCTGTTGGCCGTCGCCGAGGAGGCAGACTCCCGGGTCGCGCTCACGGACGAACACGGTGACCTGGTCGGCGCGTTCGACGGGGCAGACGGCACGATGGCCGCGCTCGCCGGGTCGACCGCCTACGACCCGTTCGGTGAGCGGATCGGAGTCAGCGGGGAACAGTCCAACCTGGGCTACCAGGGCGACTGGACCGACCCGGAAACCGATCAGGTCAACATGGGTGCCCGCTGGTACTCACCCGGCACCGGTTCCTTCATCTCTCGCGACTCGGTCACCTACGCCCAGGGCGCGTCGATCCTGGCCAACCGCTACACGTACGGCGCCGGCAATCCGCTGGCCAACACCGACCCGGACGGGCACTGGGCGTGCGGCTGGTGCGCGCGGGCGGCGAAGGCTGTTGGCGGCGCGGTCAGCAGCGCGGTCAGCAGCGGCTACCGAGCCGTCGTCAGCGCCGGCGGATACGTCAACCAGTACGCCCGGGCGGCCTGGTCGGGTCTGAAGCGGGGCATCACCATCGGCTTCGACATGGCGAAGAGAGGGCTGCGGGCGCTCGCCGACGGAATGAAGGCGGTCGGCAGAGGCTTGAACAGCCTCTACAACAAGTATGCGAAGCCTTACGTCGACCGGGGCAAGCAGTGGTTGGCGCAGAAGGCCGCAGCGGTGCAACAGCGGGCGGTGCAGATCCGTGCGGCGGCGCGCCAGGCGATCAAGTATGCGGTAAAACACACCCCGGTCGGCAAGATCGCGGCAGCGGCGAGGCCGTTGATCGCCGGCCTCGGCAAGATCGTCGTCACCGCGGTCACCCAGCCGGCCGCGCTGGTCTCCGCCATGCAGAACGTCGTGGCGGACAGCGCCAAGGCAGCGGCAGACCTCTACAACCAGGCGATCGCGGCCCGGGACGCGGTGATCGGTGGCCTGACCACCGCGTTGGACGCGGCCGGGAACTGGGTCGTCGAGCACAAGGCCGCGATCGCCGGAGCGGTGGCGGGTGCGGTCGTCGGCGTGGGGTGCGGGGTGGCGGTCGGGTGGACCGGGGTCGGCGCGGTCGGCTGCGCGGCGGCGGCTGGTGCGGTCGGATCGCTGGTCAACGACCTCGTCGAGGGCGGCAAGGGCTGGCAGGAGATGACCGCCAACGCGCTGATGGGCGCCGCATTCGGCGCGGTCACCGGCCCACTGTCCACCGTGGCCGGATCCGCGGTGGGCGCGGGCGTGCGGGCCGTGATCGGCGGAGCCGGCCGGTCGGCGTTCTCGGCGGCGGGCACTGCCGCGATGTCGACCGCGAAGGGCTTTACCAACCTCCGTCCTGGCGGCCTGGTCGGCCGGGCTCTAGACAGGCGGGCGCCGGTCCGGATGGGCGGCGGATGTACCGGGTCCGGAGTGTCGAACAGCTTTGTTCCGGGCACCGCCGTTCTGATGGCCGACGGTGGCCGTAAGCCGATCGAGGACGTCCGGGTCGGTGACGTGGTGTTGGCGACCGACCCGACGACCGGCGAGACGGGGCCCAGGAAGGTCACCGACCTGATCGTCGGCCAGGGCGAGAAGGAAATCGTCGAGGTCACCATCGACGTGGATGGTGACACCGGAGACCACACCGCTTCGGTCCAGGCCACCGCCGGCCATCCGTTCTGGGTACCGGATTCCGGCACCTGGCTCGACGCCTCGGAGCTGCATGCCGGTTCGCTTCTGCGTACGTCGGCTGGTACCTACGTACAGGTCACAGCGGTCAAGCGATGGACTGCGCAGGACCAGCGCGTCCACAACCTCACCGTCGATGGCCTGCACACGTACTATGTGGTTGCCGGCAGCATTCCGGTCCTGGTCCACAATTCAGATGTCGGTGCCAGATTTGTTTGTCCGACAAATGGTCGGATAACCGATTTGGCGCCTGAGCGAGGGACTCGCGGGGGAACAGGTGAACTCGAATTCGAACCGCCGTTGTTTCGTAGTAGCCCGGCCGGTGGATGGGATCTTGAGGATCAACTCGTTGAGGCGCAGGGTATGGTGTCCGAGGCGGTGCACGCGGCTACTGGTGTGGCGAAGACGAAGACCTGGGTCGGTGCCGTGAATCTCCGTACCGGAGAGATTGCGGTCAGCTGCTCTGGTCGTGGTAACTGTGCTGAGCCAAATGTATTGATCGGAACGGACTGGGACCATGTGGATGTGATCTTCACCAAGGCTTTGAAATGGCAGAACTTCAGAGATGGCGTAGGGCGCGCGGTGCAGGAAAAGGAAGTTTGCTCGGTCTGTCAGGGTCTATTTGGTGAAGGCAACTTCGTCTCAGGGGTATTTTGGGGTTGAGGGGGTCGCTGATGTCTTCGAATAAGTTGTTTTCTGCGGAGCTGGACAGGTATGACTGGAGTCGGTTTCGGTGTGGCTGTCGAGGCACGGCAGAACATGTGCCCGCGTTGTTTCGATCGCTGATCGATGTCGAGGATCCTTCGGATGTCTATGGCGTGACCTTAGATGGACATCTGGAGGTGGATGGAAATCTGTTCGAGGTTGCTGTTCCGGCAATCGGAGTAATCCTCGCGGCAATGACTGGAGACTTGTTGCCGTCTTCCCGGCTGGAGCTTCTGGAGGCATTGTGGCGTGTGTTGGCTGGAGAATCGCATTCTACTGAAAGGTCCATCGGGCGTGGGCGATTGGGGGATGAGTGCCGGCATAAGGCGCGTGAAGGTATTTGGGTGATTCTGCAGGAGGGTTTTGGCAAGCATGGTGAAATCGTGGGTGAGATCCTGGAGTTGATCGATCTTGATGATGCGCGACTCGCTTACTATGCTGAGATCCTAAAGGCTTCCCGTAAAAGGACTAGGCGCTCACGTTCGACCGATTAGGTTTCCCGGTTGGCTGGCGGTGGCTTCCTGGGGCGCGCTTTTTGTTGATTGACTTCCTGGATTACCCAATCTCGGAAGAGGTCTGTCGTTCCGTGGACGTTGGCGGCTGGTCGGATGCGTGTGACTAGGGTCAAGCAGATTGTCGAGGTGTAGCTACCCTCCAAAGTTGTACGACAATGATTGGAGAAAGGTGTATCCAACTTGGGTTCGGCCTGGCCTGCGGCCGAAAGCTTCACGTGCTGCTGGCCTAGTTCTTGTGGTGTTGGCGGCGTTGCTCAGTGTGCCGGCCGCGCCTGCCTCGGCGGCGATCACCCCGGCGGCCGGGGTACACATCCAGGTATCGCACACCAATCTGTGTATGAACGTCCAGGGTGGCGGTACGGCCAACAGCGCGAAGATCGTCCAGTGAGGTGATCTCAGCAAGGATCCGGGGGCGGTTCGGGATGACACGGGCGTACCGTCCATAGCGGACAGCTTTTGATAAGGACGTGGAGCCATCGGTAGACAGGTTCTTGCGACGGAATCGGTCTCCG
>NZ_JBDPMH010000031.1:0-86755 GCF_039871735.1 Plantactinospora sp. B24E8 | reverse complement strand
CGGCGAACCGATGCTCAAGAAGGTCCGACAGCTCATCGAGTCGGTCAACGACACACTCAAGGGCCAGCTTGATCTGGAGGAACACGGCGGACGCACCTTCGCCGGCGTCGCCGTACGGGTGGCCCAATGCCTCCTCGCGATGACCGCCGCGATCTGGCACAACAACAAGACCGGTGCACCCGTCACCCGGTCACTGATCGCCTACGACCACTGACCGGGATTCGGAACAACTCGTCTAGCCACCACGCCCTCACCGGCGACTGGCCGTCCGCTGGCAGCCTCCTCCCGGGCCCGCGCCCTGGCCACCGTTTCCAGTTGGTACTGCTACCTGCTGTCCCTCGACGAGAACTTGGCAGCCCGCAACCCGATCGCCGCAGTGCGCCGGCCCACCGTCGACGCGCATCACTCGGCCACGACGGGACTGACCGCCGTCCAGGCTCGCGCGCTGATCGCGGCAGCCGACACCGAGCGGCATCCGGCCGCCCTCCGCACCCGCGCGATCATCCGGCTGCTGCTGGAGGTCGGCCTCCGAGTGGCCGAGGTATGCCCCCTCGACGTCACTCACTACGGTCACGACCGCGGCCACCCCCGGATCCTGCGTATCACCGCCAAGGGCAACCGCCGCATGACCCGGGCGGTGCATCCGGACACCGCCGCCGTCCTGGACACGTATCTAACCCATCGCGCCGCAGCGGCGGCCATCACACCC
Organism: Plantactinospora sp. B24E8; assembly: GCF_039871735.1. Classification (NCBI taxonomy): domain Bacteria; kingdom Bacillati; phylum Actinomycetota; class Actinomycetes; order Micromonosporales; family Micromonosporaceae; genus Plantactinospora; species Plantactinospora sp. B24E8. The sequence goes on along the minus strand of NZ_JBDPMH010000031.1, from coordinate 86,046 downwards.
GAGCAGCTAACCGGACCCCTATTGACCACCAGCAGCGGACGACGTCTCGACCAGCCCGCCCTGTTCCGCCTGGTGCGCCGGCTCGCCAAGGCAGCCCAGATTCCCAGCTGGCAGCATCTGTCCCCACACTCGCTCCGGCACTCCTTTGCCACCATCTACCTTGACGCCGGTGGGAACCTCCGTGACCTGCAGGACGCGCTCGGCCACGCCAGCCCCACCACCACCCGCCGCTACGACCGCGACCGGCGCAACCTGAACCGCGACGCCACCTACCTCGTCGGCGCCACTCTCGCCCCTACCGGCTGATTCCCCGGTTCGGCGGCTCGTTACAGGTCTCCTACCGCTACTCCAAGGAGGGGCAGGCCGCTCCTGCCTGTGTGCCAGCAACGCGCGGACTGCGCTACCAGATCGAAGCGCTGACGAAACGTGTCGTACCCACTGACGAATCCTGTCGTTCCTACTGACAGATCGTGTCGTGGACCACTGACGTTTTGGTGTCGTTTCAGACGGGCCGGGTTACGGGTACGCCGCCGGCCGTTGCACACCAGCCTGAGCCTTTACGCCAAATAATCGTCATTATGGTGCTCCCCTTCCCGTGCTCCGACTCCGGCAGATCAGGGGCCGGGGGCTCAATTATTGGATTACCGGTAATCGCAATCCGATAATTGAGCCGCGCTACGACCGGTTGGGGCGTTTCTTACGGCTGCGCGACGAGTGTCAGTTCTCGATCGAGTTGACCGCTTCTCAGTCGTCCTGGCCGCAGGGGTGGCCAGTTTCTCAATCAAGTTGGCCAGCAGTGTTGGGTCTCGTTGAAGGTGGCCGGTTCTCAGTTTTTTGCCGAGATCTGGTTCGGCCTCAGTGGATCTCGCTTCGCTGGGGAGGCTCGGGGGCCTCCCTGGCTGGGCCGTTTGGAAATTTCCATAGCCGGCTATAACATTGCCGGCTATGGAGCAAATCGACGTGTTGGCGATCTGCGGGAGCACCCGGGAGGAGTCCCTCAACCGGGCGCTCCTGCGGGCCGCGCAAGATCTGGCTGGTGACCCGTTCAAGGTGGAGATGTGGGACGACTACGCCCACCTCCCCCGCGTTGACGCGACCCGCGGGCAACCGTTCCCGGCGACCGTCAGCACGCTGCGCGAACGCGTATCGGCCGCTGACGTTCTGCTGTTGGTGACACCTGAACTGAACCGAAGCATCCCGGGCGGTCTGAAAGACGTAGTCGACTGGCTGTCAATCCTGGCACCGCCCCGGCCGCTGGTCGGCAAGCCGGTGGCACTGATGAGCGCGTCACCGCAGAGGTTCGGTGGCGCCTTCGCCCAGCTGCAACTGGCCGAGTTCCTGCATCGTGCCGGCGCCGAGGTCATCACCGATCTCAACGTGGCGATCGGGTCAGCGCATAGCTATTTCGACAACAACGGCACTCTCATCGGCGAGGACCCGCTGCGTGAGATCTCCGAACTGTGGCAGCGGGTACTCAGCCGGGTTAGCGACGCCCACCAGCTGGCCTCGACATGACCGCCGGCCGCGAGATCGCCGCGGCCACGGGTCCCGTCGGCTACGCGCTTGCCCTGGCCACCAGAGCGCACCGCAACGAGATGCAGCACCGGATGACACAACTGGGTCTGCACCTGGGCCAGGAACTTCTCATCATCGACATTCATCAGCATCCGGGCACCACCCAGGCGGAACTGGTCGGGCGCATCGGCATGGAACAACCCACCATTGCCAAGGCGACCACTCGCATGGAGCGCACCGGATTCGTCGAACGCACTCCCGACCCGCATGACCGCCGGGTGATCCGGCTACGGCTCACCGAACAGGGCCAAGCCGTGGTCGAGGCCATCCTCGCCGCCTGGGCGGATGCCGAGGCCGCAGCCACGAACGGACTCACCCAGTCCGAGACCGAACAGCTCACCCGCCTGTTGCAAAAGATCCACGACAACCTCGCCTGAACAGCGCAAGCCCATCAACCACGGGAGAAACATGGAACTCGGTCTGGCCGGCAAGGTCGTACTGGTAACCGGCGCGAGCTCAGCCATTGGTAAGGCCACCGCGCTGGCCTTCGCCGACGAGAAAGCACAGATCGCCGTCGGCTACCACACCAACCGGGAAGCGGCCGACGAAACCGTCGCGTTGGCTCAACAGCGCGGCGCGCACGCGATGGCCTGGCCACTCGACCTTGACCAATCCGACTCGCTGCAGGCAGCGGTCGAAAATGCCCGACAGGAACTCGGCCCGATCGACGTCCTGGTCAACAACGCGGTGCAGTGGCCGTCCTGGCCGGAGCCGGGGGAGCTGTTCGAGACCGCGCCGCCCCAACGCGTCATCTCATCGGTCAACGCCAACCTCGTCGGCCCCTACCTCCTGGCCCGCGCGGTCGTCGGTGACATGCGTGAACGCGGTTGGGGTCGTATCGTCAATGTCTCCACCGGCCTGGTCGAGGACGGCTTCCCCGGCAACGTGTCCTACGTCGCCGCGAAGGCAGGGCTGCACGGTCTTACCCGTGTCATGTCCCGGGAACTGGCCGCCGCCGGCATCCTCACCAACGTCGTCATGCCCGGCTTCACCCCCGCTGACAAGCAGATGCCACCGCAACTCATCGACAAGGCCCGAGAAGCCGCCGCGACCCGGCAGGTCACCCACCCCGACGACGTCGCCCGCATGATCGTCTTCCTCTGCTCCGCCGCCAACACCAACACCACCGGCGAAGCCATCCGCACCGACGGCCACTTCCTCAGCCCAGGCTGACCACCACCGGATCCGAGCCCCCACAGCACCCAAAGGCCAACTCCACTGAGACCACAGACGTGATCAATCTCAGTGGAGTTGGCCTCACTCCAGGTCGACCAGCGCAGCCCCTGGCCAGCTCTGGCACTGACATTCAACAGCCAGGATGATGTGCGGCGTGATGTCTAAGTCGCTTGTGGAAGCCCGGCCGGGCGGCGAATTTGAGGCGGTCTACGTCGACGCCGATGGGGTGGAGTCGCGGGGCGGGTGGGATCGACTGGCCGGGGTCGGGTTGGAGTGGGGTCGGCCGGTGCGCCGGTTCCCCTCGTACCGGGGGCAGCGGCACTACCCGGGCCTGTACTGGTCGGCGACGATGCGCCGGCACGTCGGGTACGAGTCGTGGGTCGAGCGGGACCACCTGGTGGCGCTGGACTTCGACCGGGCGGTGGTCGGGATCGCCTCCCAGCCGTTTTGGCTGCTGTGGCGGGGTGAGGACCGGGCCGAGCGTCGGCACGCGCCGGACTTCTTCGCCCGGCTCGCCGATGGCGGGGCGGTGGTGGTGGACTCCCGGCCGGGTACGCGGGTCCGGGACCGCGATGTCGCCGCGTTCACCGTGACCGGGCAGGCGTGTCGGCTGCTGGGCTGGGACTACGTGGTGTGGGACGTGCTGGATCCGCTGGTCGCGGGGAACCTGCGGTGGCTAGCCGGGTACCGGCATCCTCGCTGCTTCGATGAGCAGGTCGCGGGCCGGCTGCGAGAGGTGTTCGCGCGGCCGCGGGCGTTGATGGAAGGCGCCGAACTGGTCGGGGATCCGATCGCGGTGCTGCCCGTGCTGTTCCACCTGATCTGGCGGGGTGAGTTGGTGGTGGACCTGTCGTTGGTGCTGGGCGACCGGACGGTGGTCCGCAGCGCGGCCGGTGATGGGCGTGGCTTAGGCTTGTTTTTTAAGCTATGCGTTGTTTCCGGGCGGTGATCGTCCGGTCACGCTTGACGGTTTTCCCGACGTCATGCCGGGGCGCTGGTTTACGGTTTCGTGAGCCTGGTGGACGTCCGGGGCCTGGTCGCGCGGGTTTCGGTGCGCCGGTGGGCAGAGCGCTGGTCGCGCGGAGGTTCCGAAACCCTCGGCGGACCCGGGCGGGGGTCAGCCGGTCTTGCCCGGTGGGTCGTTCCCACGGGCGGCGCAGGTCGGCGGCGAGGGGCCGGGCGAGGCGGAGTTGTGTGTAGGCGGTGATGATCAGCCAAGTCCAGCGGTCGGCGGCATCGGGTGTGCGGATCCTCGGACGCGTCCAGCCCAGGGTCTGTTTGAACAGGCGGAACGTGTGTTCCAGGTCGAAGCGGCGTAGGAACGACTGCCACCACCGGTCGAGATCGGCCTCACCCGCGCCGATCTCGGAGCACCACAGCCATACCGGTTTCGGGTTCCGGTCGCCGGGCAGATGGTCAACCTGTAGCCGGATGAGGGTGCCCTCGATGACTGGCAGGTCAGCGCCATGGTCGATCCAGCAGGTGCGGCGGGTCAGCCGTGGGTGCAGCCGGTCCCAGCTGGCGGTGTTGGCGGTGCCGTAGCGGGTGGTCTCGGTGGTGGTCTGGTGCTGCGGCGCCGGCCAGGTGTCCGGGTCGTCCAGGCGGAACTCGGGTCCGTGTTTGGGCGGCCGTCCGATCGCTGCCTCTGGTCGGGGTGGCTTCGGTAGTCGTAGTACCCGGTCGGAGCGGATACGGCCCAGCAGCACAACAGGTAGGTCGGCCAGGACCCAGGCGAGTCGGGTGATGTCGTAGCCGGTGTCGGCGACGATCAGAATCGGTGGGTCGCCGGTGCGCCAGTGCCCGGCCTCGACGAGGTGGTCCACGACGCCGCGTAGCTGGTCGGCGGTCACGGCGGTGGCGTCGTCGGTCGGACCGAGTCGTACCGCGTCCAGGACCTGTGTCCAGGAGGTGCGGCCGGACTCCAACGCGGCGACGAACGAGTACGGCCATCCAGGAATCATCTGGGCCTGCCCCTTCGCCCGACCGTAGACGTGGCAGAACAGCCGGTCGGGCGAGGTCGACGCGTCCGGGCGTAGCCAGTTACTGACATCGACGGCCAGGACGATCCGCCCGTCTGTGGTCCTCGGAAGTGGCAGGCCGGCCAGCCTCACCCGTAGCCGGCCGATGTCGATCCGGCCGCCGTTCAACCCGTCGTACAAGGCGCCGTGCCCCCGCCGGTGCTCCGCCGCAAGCGACAGATCGACCAGGCTGTGTACCGGCCCGTCGGTGCACAGGACCGCGTCAGTCAACTCGAACAACGCGTCCGCCCGGGCGGTCAGGCAGCCGTAGAGGTCCCGACGGAAATCCGCCAACACCTTCGCCGGATCAATCGCTGACCCGGCCGCCGGAGTGCCGGGTAGCACCAGACCGCCCAGGTAGTCCAGAATCGTGGCCACGGCCACCGCCTTGATCTTCATGTTCTGCCAGGAACCGGAAGATCATCAGACGGTGGCCGCCTCACGTCGAGCACCGACACGCCGAAGTCCACCCAGGACCGAACCGAGCGCCAACGGCCGAGGTTAAAGAACAAGCTAGGACCGGCCCGGCCGCCACCGCGACGGCCCCGCCCACGGTCCACACGGCGATCGCCCGCGCCCGCTTGGCCTGGTCGGGAAAGCCCTGCCGGACCAGGGCCAGCGACGCCGGCATCATTACCGCGGCCGCACCGCCCGGCACGAGACGGGCGGCCACCAGCACGCCGAGGCCGGGTGCCAGCCCGCAGGCGGCCGAGGCCAGCGCGAAGAGGACCAGCCCGCCGCCGTACGCCCGCCGGGCGCCGATGCGGTCGGACACTGCGCCGGCAGAGAGCATCAGGGCGGCGAAGACGAGGGTGTAGCCGTCCACCACCCACTGCAGCCCGGACATGCCGCCGCCAAGGCTGCGGCCGATGTCGGGCAGGGCGACGGTGACGATCAGTGCGTCCAGCGAGATAAGGAAGAAGCCCAGCATGGCGGCGCCAAGCACTACGGGGGACCCGCCCCGGGCCGGGCCTGCAGTGCGGGAGGCGATGGAGGACGCTTGCAGCGATCTCATGAGGGCACTCCTGAGACGTTCGGGGAGGTACGTGACCGGTACGGGGGGCGATGGCGGCCACCTGGACAAACCGGCCTGCAACGGGAAGCCGCGCCTCGCGCGCGACAGGTCCCCGCCGCCGCGCCGGGCGCGGGGACGGCGGCGGGACGAAAGGCGGGGCGGCCGGAGGGCCGTCAGTTGTCGAAGTCGGTGGAGCGGGTGAGCTTTTCCCAGGATTGGAGTTCGGTGCGGGCACGGTCGAGGTGGTCGATGATCGCGTCGGTGGCGTCGTTGCCCAGTGGCAGACGCAGCGGCGGTTCGTCGGCGTCCAGCGCGGTGAGGATGGCGGCCGCGGCCTTGGCCGGGTCCCCGGGTTCCTGGCCGGCTCCGCCCGGCAGGCCGGACGCCCATGTTGGTGCCTAGCGCGAGCAGCAGGCGCCGCTGGAGGACGGCGCGGTCGATGCGCTCGTACGCGGCGACGAGGAGAACTCGTCGGTGAAGCCGGTTTGGCGGGTGGGGAGAGCATTGCGGCCGACGCGGTTCTGTGGATGAGCGGCACGCGGACATCGCCGCTGGCGGCCGCTGCCGGGCTGACCGTCGACGGGTACGGACGCATCGTCACCGACGCCGCGCTGCGGTCGGTGTCCCACCGCGAGGTGTACGCGATCGGCGACGCGGCCGCGATCCGCCAGGGCTACGGCGTCATGCGGCACCTGCCAGGGCGGTATGCCGACCGGGGTGCACGCCGCGCTGTCGATCGACCGGGTACTCAGGGGCAGGCAGCCCAAGCCGTTCCGCTTCGGCTACTACCACACGCCGGTGAGCCTGGGACGCGGTGACGCCGTGGTGCAGTTCACCCGGCCCGATGACAGCCCGCGCCGGGTCTGCCTGACCGGCCGCATCGCCGTCCGGTACAAGGAGACGGTGACCGCCTCGCCCTGGCCGACCTACGGCCGCATGAAGAAGATGCCCGCCTCGGGCGCGTTCTGGCCCCGCGGGAGCCGCTTCACCCGGCTCCCGGGGGCCAAGTGACCGACCTGTCCCCCCACCCCGAGCAGCAGGTCTTCCACGAGCACCGGCGGCTGCTGTTCTCCGTGGCCTACCGTCTCCTCGGCAGCGCTGCCGACGCCGAGGACGCGGTCCAGGACGCCTGGATCAAGTGGTCCGCCTCCGACCGCTCGCAGGTGGCCGCCCCCAAGGCGTACCTGACGCGCATCGTCTCGAACCTGGCTCTGGAACGGTTGCGCTCCACCCGGCACAGGCGGGAGACCTATGTGGGGCCGTGGCTGCCGGAACCCATCCTCACCGGAGGGGATGCCTCCGAGGTCGTCACGGACGCCGAGTCGGTGTCGATGGCCGCTGGAGACGCTCAGCCCCCTGGAGCGCGCGGTGTTTGTCCTGAAGGAGGTCTTCGACTTCAGCCACGCCGAGATCGCCGAAGCTGTGGAGCGTTCCGAAGCCGCGGTGCGGCAGGCCGCGCACCGCGGCCGCGAGCACGTGCGGGCTCGGCGGCCGCGCTTCGCCGCCGACCGGTCGCGGCAGCGCGTGGCCACCGAGCGGTTCTTCGCCGCTGCGACCGGCGGTGATGTCAACGCCCTGCTGGAACTGCTCGCCCCGGACGTCACCCTGTGGACCGACGGCGGCGGCAAGGTCCGCCAGGCCCTGCACCCGGTGGTGGGCGCGGCCACGGTGGCCGCCTGGTTCGCGGCCATCGGCACCGTCACCTACCAGGGCGTCGAGCCCGCCGATATGAAAGCCGAACTCGTCGAGCTCAACGGTGGGCCGGGCATCGTGTTCAGCGGACCGGCAGGCGTGATCGCCACCGTCACCTTCGACTTCGACGCCGACGGTCGTATCACCGCCGCCCACAACGTGGCCAACCCGGACAAGCTCCAGGCCGTCGCCAACGGTACCGCTTACCACCTCGGAGGGCGGTGAGCGTCGTCACCGCATGCTGTCGCCGGGCGCGAGGAGGCTGGTGAGCTCGGCGACAGCCCCGGGAGACGACGTGGAAGTAACGAGGGACGTCCCCCGGTTTCTTGTGTCGGGACTTCGCCAGTACGTGCGACCGTTGATACGCGGACCTGCCGAAACGGCGGCGTTCGGACCCAGAGGATGCGGCCGGTGGGGTGGGAGGCACTCGGGCGGTGGGGTGACGACGTCGCCCGCCTCGAGCCGCTTGCGGGCCGCCAAAGACGTGGAGCGTACACGTCGACGGGCACCTCGCCGTCGCCGAGGTCCGGGCGGTCTGAGGAAAACGTTTGAGCCTTCGTCCCGCTTCCCGTAGGTTGCCTGCGGCCCACCATGCTGAGGACAGAGGACATAACCCGCGTGACCCCGCCTGCTCTCTAGACCTGACTTTCACTCACCGGTAGCCGGCGCTCCGTCGGCTCTGCCGGGCTGCCCCCACGCGCCCGGTCATACCGCGTTCGAGGTCGCGCGAATCGACCTCGTGTCAGGTCTCGAGAGATCAGGTCCAGAAAAATCATGTCTTCACAACCTCATACCGTGCTGCCCTGGGTCGTTCGTCGGACCAGGTTGCCCCTGCTGTCCTTGCGTTGCGTGGACTGCCGGTCGGAGTCGGCCACCACCGGCCAGGGCAGGTTCCGGGTCAACGCCAACGGCAAACTGCTGGACGTGTGGCTGCTGGTCCGCTGCGTGTCCTGCGACCGGACGAGCAAACTCACCGTGCACGAGCGGACGCCGGTCACCTCCTTCGATCCGGACGAACTGCACGGCTACAACGTCAACGACCCGAACCTGGTGGCGGCCAGGCTGTTGGATCCGCTGCTCGCCCGGCGCAACCGTTTCACCCTGGACTGGACGGGGGCCTGGCGACTGGACAGCCCGTCGGCGTGGCCCGACCAGGCGTGGCCGGTCCAGGTGCGGGTCGCCTTCGAGGATCCGGTACCGGTGCGCCCGGAACGGCTCATCGCGCAGGGGCTCGGCCTCAGCCGGAACGAGGTACTGCGCCGCACCAAGTGCGACATTCCGTTGCATCGACGGACGAGCACCGGATTCACCTTCACCGTGCTCGCCGGCGACTGACGCGGTGGGTAGCCGAGCGGTCCGCCCGGCTACCCACCACAGAGCGGCGTTTGCAGGTGTTGGTGAAGGCGGAGACATCGGGCGACCCGGTGCCTGCGGCGGTGGGGGCACGAGCAAGGCTGCGGTTGTCGCGTGGCTTTCGTCTGTCAGCTGTTGACGGCTTCCGTACCCGGCTTCGCTGAAGCCGCTGCCTGCGCTTGGGTCCGGACTGTCGCCAGCTCACCGTCTGGTACGACTCCGGGACCCGGACGGCGGGGTAGTAGCAGCGGGCTGGTGAGGATCAGCAGTCCCGCGACCGTGATGGCCGTACGCGGGCTGGTGGCGTTGGCGAGCAGCCCGCCGAGCGCGCTGAGGACGGCGATGGCGGCACTGCTGCTGATCGACCAGGCCGACAGGGTGCGGGCGACGCGGTCGTCGGGGGTGTGTTCCAACCGGTAGGTCGCGAGCACCGGGTTGTACAGGCTCATGCTGATGATGATCGCGAGCTCGACAGCGATCACCGTCGCGAGGCCGGCGACGCCGGGTTGGACGAAGGCGAGGCCGATCAGCCAGACGGCGCGCAGTGTGCCGACGGTACGGAGGATGCGGTGTTGGCCGTGGCGGGCCACGACACGAGGGGCCAGGCGTGAGCCGACGAGTCCGCCGACGCAGGGGGCGGCGAAGGCGAGGCCGTACTGCCAGGGCGGGAAGCCCAGCTCGCCGAGCAGAAGCACCGCCAACAGCGGCTCGGTGGCCATGATCAGTCCGCCGACGAGCAGCTGGTTGAGATAGAGCGCCCGCAGGCCGGGACGGGACAGGATGTTCCGCCAGCCGTCGCGCAGCTCGGCGGCCCGGACCCGGTGCCTGGCGGTGCGCCGCGGGTGTTCCTCGCGGCCGCGAATCGCCGCGATGCCCAGCGCGGAGAGCAGGTAACTGAGCGCGTCGGCCACGACGGTGGTCACCGGCCCGAACAGGCCGACCGCGGCCCCGCCCAGCGGCGGCCCGACCGCGATGGAACTCCAGGTCGTCGACTCGAACCGTGCGTTGGCCACGAGCAGGTCAGCTGGCCGGACGAGGGCCTTGAGGTAGGCGCCGCTGGCCGCACTAAAGGTGATCTTGGCGGTGGCGACCACGGCCGAGACGACCAGCAGCTGCACGAAGGTGAGCCGGCCGAGGGCGTACGCGATGGGGATCGTCATCATGACCGCGAACCGGGCCAGGTCCATCGCGATCATCACCGGCCGTTTGCGGCGGAACTCCACCCACGGCCCGAGCGGCAACGCGACCAGTGCGCCCACGGCCGGCCCCATCGCGGACAGTGCGGACACCTGGGCGGGGCTGGCGTCCACCACCAGCACGGCGATCAGCGGCAGGGCACCGAAGCCCAGTCCGGAGCCGTAGGCGCTGACCGCGTACGAGGCCCACAACCACCCGAACCGCCGACCCAGGGATCGTCTCGCCGCCAAGCCCCGCACCTCCCGTTGTGAACAACTCGTTGTTGACCGCGGTGATCAAAGCAAGGCATGGAATGACAGATCAAACAACCGAATCGGCGACGAGCCACAACCAATTGTTGTGGCCGTAGGATCTGCTCCGTGGATCTCGACGCCGTCCGTACCTTCGTGGCCGCCGCGGATGCCGGCCAGTTCCAGGAGGCCGCCGCCGTACTGTCGATCACGCAGCAGGCGGTGTCCAAGCGCATCGCCGCGCTGGAGAAAGGTCTCGAGGTGCGGCTGTTCACCCGCACGGCTCGCGGCGCCCAACTCACCGTCGACGGTCAGGCCTTCCTGCCCCACGCCCGGGAGCTGCTTCGGGTGGAGGCGCGCGCCGACGCCTCCGTGCGCCCCGGCCGGCGCGCGTTGCGCGTCGACGTCCACAGCCGACGCACCGCGCCGGCGGTGCTGCTGCAGGACTTCCACCGTGCGCATCCGCGGATCGAGCTGGACGTCATCACCCTCGACGCCGACGTCCACGCCGCGACCGCCGCCGTCGAGGCGGGCACGGTCGACGCCACCTTCCACGCCGTCACCGTCCCCGCGCACCTGCTGCCGGGCGCGATCAGAACCGCCCGGTTGATCGACGAGCGCCACGAGATCCTCGTCGGGCCACGTCACGCGCTCGCCGGCGCCCGCGCCGTCACGCCCGCACAACTCGCCGGACACCGCATCTGGATGCCCGGCATGGCCGCTGGTACCGAATGGGCCGCCTACTACGACGAGCTCGCCGCCGCGTTTGGCCTCACCATCGACCGGATCGGGCCGGTCTTCGGCAACGAGGCGCTGCTGGCCGAGATCGCCGACTCCGCGGAACTGGCGACGTTGGTCGGCGAACGTACGCGATATCTGTGGCCGGACAGCTGGGACCTGCGGCGTATACCGGTGCGCGACCCGGCACCGGTATACCCGATGTCACTGATCTGGCGCGACGACAATCCGCATCCCGCGCTGAGCCCACTGCGCGAGTACCTCGAGTCCAGGCGAGCGGAGGGATCCACCGCCGAGGTCTGGATACCGGCATCGGGACGGCGACCGGTTTCAGAGCCACAAGCAGGACGTTGACGAGGTTGGCATCTCCGGCCGCCATCATTCTGTTCGTGTGTCGGATCCTCACGAGTCATGACAACCAGCACGATCCGCGACGATGTGATGGCCGTCACGGGCGAGGCTGTCGAGAACGGGGACGCCGCTCCGTCCCCGGGGCACGAGACGGACCGACACCAAGGAGAACCACGATGAAGTACCTGCTGCTGAAGCACTACCGCGGCGCCCCGGCACCGGTCAACGACGTGCCGATGGACCGGTGGACGCCGGAAGAGGTCGACGCCCACATGCAGTACATGCGCGACTTCGCGGCCCGCCTGGAGGAGACGGGTGAATACGTCGACGGCCAGGCACTGGCACCCGAGGGCAGGTTCGTGCGGTACGACGGCGAGGGGCGCCCGCCGGTGACCGACGGGCCGTTCGCCGAGACCAAGGACCTCATCGCCGGTTGGATGGTCATCGACGTGGAGTCCTGGGACCGCGCGGTCGAGCTGGCCGGGGAGCTGTCCGCCGCCCCCGGCGCGGGCGGCGAGCCGATCCACGAGTGGCTCGAGGTGCGGCCGTTCCTCACCGAGTCGGCCACGATCACCGAGTGAACGAGCCGCTGCTGCGGGAGCTCGTACCCGCGGTGATCGGTGTCCTCGTCCGACGCGGAGCAGACTTCGCGTCGGCCGAGGATGCCGTACAGGAAGCCCTGATCCGGGCGCTGGAGACCTGGCGGGACGATCCACCACGCGATCCGAAGGCGTGGCTGGTCGCGGTGTCGTGGCGGAAGTTCCTCGACGCGGCCCGCGCTTCGGCGTCGCGGCGCGGGCGGGAGCTCGCGGTGGCGGTCGAGCCGCCTGCCGGTCCGGCGCCGGCCACGGACGACACGCTGCGCCTGTTCTTCCTGTGCGCACACCCGGCACTGCCACACGCGGCGGCCGTCGCGTTGACGCTGCGTGCGGTCGGTGGGCTGACCACCCGTCAGATCGCCGAGGCCTACCTGGTGCCCGAGGCGACGATGGCGCAGCGGATCAGCCGGGCCAAGCGGCGGATCGCGGGGCTGTCGCTTGACCAGCCGGGTGATCCCGGTACGGTGCTGCGCGTGTTGTACCTGGTCTTCAACGAGGGGTACGGCGGGGATGTCGACCTGGCGGCCGAGGCGATCCGCCTGACCCGCCAACTCGTCGCGCTGACCGACGAACCCGAGGTCGCGGGGCTGCTGGCGCTGATGCTGCTGCACCATGCCCGGCGGGCGTCACGCACCGGCCCGGGCGGCCGTCTGGTGCCGCTGGCCGACCAGGACCGCGGTCGGTGGGACACCCGGCTGATCGCCGAGGGTGTCGAGATTCTGCAGGCCGCGCTGGCCCGCGACCGCCTGGGCGAATACCAGGCGCAGGCGGCGATCGCCGCCCTGCACGCGGACGCCCGCGACGCCGCCGAAACCGACTGGGTGCAGATCGTCGAGTGGTACGACGAACTGCTGCGTCTCACCGGCAGCCCGGTGGTACGGCTCAACCGGGCGGTGGCCGTCGGCGAGGCCGACGGACCACAGGTCGGCCTGGCGGCGTTGGCCGAGGTGAGCCCGGAACTGCCCCGGTACGCCGCGGTGACCGCGTACCTGCAGGAACGCGCCGGCGACCTCGAACGGGCCGCCGACGGGTATGCCGAGGCCGCCCGCGCCGCCACCAGCGTCCTGGAGCGCGACCACCTGACCCGGGAGGCCGCGCGGGTGCGGCAACTGCTGCGGCCGTGAGGCCAGGGACGCCCGACGGGTGTCTCGCTTCGGTCTGACGGACGATCTCGTCGACGTGTGTGCGCGGTGCGGTCCGCATCCGCGTCGGCCGTCCGACACGCGGTGGGCGGATTGTCGCAGCGGCCGACCGCCACCGAACGCCCTGGGTGGAACCCCGACCTGGGCGGGTCAGCCGAGGTCGGCAAGTCTCAGCAGGTCGTGCAGTGCGGCCCCGCCGGCGGGCGTGAGCCGGACCGCCCGGCCGGATCCGATCCGCGTGAGCCTGCCGTTGCCGAAGAAGGCCCCGGCCAGCTTCGCCCCGGCCACCCCGGCCGAGGTGATCGCGAAACCGCCGGTCTGGTTGAGCAGCCCCGCCCCGGTCATCGCGTCGGTGACCGCGACGCCGAGCCGTCCGGCGAGATGGTCGTAGCAGGTGCGGCCGCGCCGCAGGGCCGCGCTGGCGGTGACCGCCCGCAGTCCCCGCGCCAGGGTCGGGCGGGGGTCGGTCCGGGCAGCCAGATCTTCGATCAGCTGCGCGACCGACGAGCCGGCGAGCTGCACGTACCGGTGGCGGCCCTGGCGGCGTTCGACAAGGAGACCCCCGTCGACGAGGCGGTGCAGGTGTGCGGTCGCGGTGGACGGCGCGACCTCCGCCCGGGCGGCGAGTTCGCTGGCGGTCCAGGCGCGGCCGTCGAGCAGCGCGAGGCACAGCGCCGCCCGTGTCTCGTCGGCCAACAGCGCCGCGAGTGACCGGAGGCGGACGCCAGATCGGAGGTACGGGTCACGTCTCCATTATCGGCCGCGTCGGTTCGGTCGATACCGAACGATCGCGGCTCTAGCTTCGCCGCATGCAGCAGATAGTCGACCGCGATGACGCTTTTGCCGTTCTGCACGATCCTGGTTTTGTGGTCCCGCCGGTTCGACCCGGATCTGCGGGGGTCGCCTGGCTTCGCGCCACGGTCGGCCGGTTCAGCACCGGATCGGCGTACGCGCGTCGACGTGCGCTGTCGGTCGCGATCCTGGACGCGATCCCACCGGACTCCCTGCGCGGTGACGGAACCGGGCATCCGGTGGCGACCCTGGCCCGCGCCATGGGCGTCGACGCGCCGGTTGTCGGCCTGGTACAGGATGTCGCGCAGGCGTACCAGCCGGACACCGGCGACGACGCGCGCGCCGATGCGGCCGTCGACCGCCTGGTCGCGGTCCTCGGCGGCGGCTACGACGAGTGGACCGCGGCCCGGATCGGGGTGCTCGTGCAGGCGTGCGACGCGACCGCGGTGCTCGTCGAACGGGCCCGGCACCGACCGGTGGCGGACGTGCTGCGCGATCAGCCGCCGGTTCCGGCGACCAGACGGCAGGCGGTGGTCCGGACCACGATCGGGGACCTCACCATCGAGGCCGGTGAGGTGGTACGGGTGATTCTGGCCGGCGATCTGGCGTTCGGCGCCGGACCACGCCGCTGTCCCGGCCGGGCGCACGCCCTCGCTTTCGTTGACGCGAACCGTGCCGACGGACGGTGCGGCTGAGCGGTCCCCGCTGGCGGCGAACGCCCGGCCGCCGTCGCCCGGCCGCCGTCGCCCGGCCGCCGTCGCCCGGCCACACCGGGGAACGAGGACGGAGGTGTCAGCTTTTGCGGCCGGGGAGCATGGCCAACGCCTGGGAGCGCTGCGCGACAAGGTCGTCGTAGGTGCCGTCGCGTTCGGCCCAGCGGTGGGTGAGGACGCGCTGGACGAGGATTTCACGCGGGGTGGGATTTGCCGAGAGTAGTCGCATGGCCTCGGTGGCGAAGTCGTCGAGCGGCAGCGCGTGCGGGTTCACCTCCTCCTGGCCCGCGGTGGCGACGGCCGGCGGGACGAGCTCGACGACATCGACACCGGTGCCGTCGAGTTGCGCGCGCAGTGCCTCGGAGTAGGCGTGCACCGCGGCCTTCGAGGCGGCGTAGCTGGGCATGGGCGGGAACGGCAGGAAGGCGATGCCGGAGGTGACGGTGATGAAGGTGCCGGCGCCCCGGCGAACCAGGTGCGGGGTGAAGGCGTCGATGACGCGGATGGTGCCGACCAGGTTGGTGTCGATCGTCGCCTGTGCCGCCTCGAAGTGCGTGGGGTCACGCAGGTCCTCGAGGAGCATGACGCCCGACATGGTCACCACCGTGTCCAGCCCGGGGTAGCGGGCGAGCACGGCGTCCCGGCCAGACGCGACCGAGGCGCTGTCGGTGACGTCGATGCGGAACGTGCCGAATCCTTCCCCGGCGAGTTCCGAGAGTGCCTGCGGGCTGCGGCCGCCCACGGCCACGGTGCTGCCCGCCGCGGCGAACCGCCGGGCCAGTTCTCGTCCGATACCCGAGGTCCCGCCGACGATGAGAACGGTGCGGTTGGAGAGATCCATGAGACTTTCCCTTCGATCCACTGCGCCGACGACGCTCGGACCGCGACGCAAACAACGGTCTTTCCGTCCGTTTTCCAGGCCGGTGCCACCAAGTCTCGACGGTAGTCGCCGGGCCTGGCAGAGCCCCCGTTTTCCCTGGTCCTGGCAGGGCCCCCGTTGACGAGGTCGCCCTCCTCGCCGGGATCAGTCCCGACTACTACCTGCGCCTGGAACGGGGCCGTGACAAGAACCCCTCGCCGCAGGTCCTCGAAGCCACCCTCCGCACCACCATCGGCGACGACACCGACGATCCTCGGTTCGTCGAGCTCGTCGGGGAACTCGCTCTGGCCAGTCAGCGGTTCCGCGCCCTGTGGGCCCGCCACGACGTCCGCAGTCTCGATGGAGGCACGACCACCGTCTATCATCCCGTCGTCGGTGAACTACGCCTCCACCGGGACAAACTTCCATCGACGACGTCATCCTCGTCGTCTACTACCCGGACAGGGACAGTGACAGTGACGAGAAGTTGCGGCTCCTCGCCGCGCTCTCCCACACCGGGTCCGCCAACACAACGCACGACAGACCCGGCCCGGAGTGATCGTGGTACCGCCGACCACAGTCGACGATCGATTGTCCCCGACCCCGACTGTGGCGCGCCGACACCGGCTCCGCGTCCCGGCCGCCGTCGACCGGGGGCGGCCACCAGCCGCCCCGGGCGGACCGCTCTACAGGTCGTGTACCTCGATGACCCGGGTGGTGGGGGCGGCGGCACCGATCCGTTCGCGGTGGGCGAGGCGCTCCGGGTCGGCCAGGAAGGACTCGTAGCCGGCCCGTGAGCCGAACCGGATCACGTGCACCTCGGTCGCCGAATCCGTGCCGCGCATCCGCCGTTCGACCGATCCGCCGTGCCGGCCGAGCAGGGCCAGTACGGCGTCCTCGTACCGCCGGCCGACCTCGGTGTGGCCGGGTGCCATCTCGACGACGGCGACGAGCAGCACTTCCCCGGACGGATCGGCGCGGCTCGGTGTCGTCACCCGGCGATCGTACGGCATCGAGACGGGGTGGCCTGTGGGCGGAAGCCAGACCCGTATTTTGGACTTGTCGGTCCAATTTTCGCGGGGCAGGCTGTCACCGGCGGTCCGACCGGGCCCGCCACATCCACCCCACACACGATCTGGGAGACCAGGAAAATGGACTACTACCTGCTCGGCCGCTCCGGGCTACGGGTCAGCCGACTGGCGCTGGGCACGATGAACTTCGGCACCAGCGGCTTTCACGCCGCCTACGGCCGGACCGAGGGGGAGGTCGAACCGATCCTGCGTCGCTACCTCGACGCCGGCGGCAACTTCGTCGACACGGCCGACTTCTACACCGCCGGGGAGAGCGAGACCATCCTCGGCCGGTTGCTCACGGCCGCCGGGGTACGCGACCGGGTGGTCCTGACCAGCAAGTTCACCAACACCGTCGACCCGACCGACCCGAACGCCGGCGGCAACGGCCGCAAACACATGATCCGCGCGGTGGAGGCCTCGCTGCGCCGCCTCAACACCGACCACCTCGACCTGTACCTGCTGCACACCTGGGACCGGATCACCCCGGTGGAGGAGGTCGTGCGTACCTTCGACGACCTGGTCCGCGCCGGCAAGATCCGCCACGCCGGTCTGTCCGACGTGCCCGCCTGGTACGCGGCCCGCGCCCAGAGCCTCGCCGAAGCGCACGCGATGACCCCGATGGTCACCGTGCAACTGCCGTACTCCCTGGTCAACCGGGCCATCGAGCCGGAGTTCGCGCCGATGGCGCAGGCCCTCGGCATGGGCCTGACCGGCTGGAGCCCGCTCGGCGGCGGTCTGCTCAGCGGCAAGTACCGACGCACCGGCGACGGGCTCACCGGCACCGGACGCCTCGGCAACCCCGACAACCCCGGCCCGGCCGTCACCGCCCACGACTGGCAGGTCATCGAGACGTTGGAGAGCGTCGCCGCCGATCTGGGCCGGAGCATGGCCCAGGTGGCGATCAACTGGGCGGTCCACCAGCCCGGTGTCGCGTCCGTGGTCATCGGCGCCAGCAGCGCCGACCAACTGGACGCCAACCTGGCCGCGCTCGACTTCGACCTCCCGGCCGACGCCCGCCGACGCCTCGACGAGGTCAGCGCCCCGCAACTGCCGGCGCCGTACTCGATGTTCACCCCGCAGTACCAGTCCTGGATCGTCAGCCCCGGACTCGGCATCGGCGACAAGCCGGCCGGCTACGCCCCACCGGTGTTCCACGCGGCGACCCGGCCGGCCGACTGAGCCCGGACGCGGGCGGACCGGGTGGCGCCGCCCGGTCCGCGTCCCGGCCGTCGGTACGAGGGCCGGCCACTAGACTTCCCCGGCGATGGACCCGCAGACCCCCGCCCCGGACCAGACCACCGAAACCCGACCGTGCGCCCACTGTGGACGACCGGTGCCGCAGCGGGCCGCCGCCGGCCGACCGTTCCGCTACTGCCGGGACAACGACGGCGCCTGCCAGCGGGCCTCCCGTAACCAGCGGATGCGGCAACGCGGCGCCCCCGGCCTCGCCGGCCAGGTCGCCCGGGCCTGGGAACTCGTCGACCGACTCGACCAGATGACCACCACCCTCGGCGAGGCGCTGCACGCCGAACTGTCCCCGGCCGGGGTGGAACGCCAACTCGCCGAGGTCCGGGCCGAGGCCGCCACCCAGATCGCCGCCGCACACACCGAACGGGACGAGGCGCGCCGCGAGGCCGAGACCGCGGCGCAGACCCTGCACCAGGCACAGCAGGCGGCGGCCGCCGCGGTCTCCGACCGGGCCGCCGCGCGGGAGGAGTCACACCGGGCCGCCGAACTCGCCGACCAGGCCCGCGCCGAGGCCGCTGCCGCGCTCGCCGCCCGCGACACCGCCCAGCAGGCGGAGAGCGCGGCGCTCGCCCTGCGTACCCAGGCAGAGCGGGACCGGGACGCGGCCCGCCGGGAACTGGCGGCGCTGCGCACCGCCGCCGACGCCGACCGGCGGCGGCTGGCCGACCTGACCCGGGAGCGGGACACCGCGCGGGCCGCCGCCGAACACGCCGAACAGGTCGCCGCCGAGGCCCGCCGCGACGCCGACACCGCCCGCGGCGCGGCCACCGACGCGGTCGCCGCCGCCGACCGGTACCGGGCCGAGGCCGCCGAGGCCCGTACCGCCGCCGAGACCGCCACCCGGGACGCCGGCCGGGCCCGGACCGAGGCGCGGCAGGCGCAGACGGCGGCCGCCCAGGCCCGGTCGGAGATCCGGGCCGCCCAGACGGACCGGGACCGTGCCGTCGCCGACCTCCGCGACGTCCGGGACGCCGTGGCCGCCGCCGAGGCCCGGCTGGCGGACCTGACCGTACGACTCGCCGCCGCCGAGGCCGAACGGGACGCGGCCCGGGGCAGCGCCACCCAGCTCACCACCCAGGTCAGCGACCTGGCGGCGGCGCTGGCCAGCCTCAGCACCCGGGCCGCCGCCGGTGCGGCGCCGGCGACCCCGGGACCCACGCCGGCCGGCTGACCTGCCCGGCCGGGGCCCGTCACGTGACGAACCGGACGCGACGGGCACATTTCGCCCCCGGCCAGGGTGACCGCGGTCACTGCGCCGTTGATCCGGCTACGCTTCGAACGTTCGACGACACGTAGGTTTCTGACACCGGGTGGGAATCGCCCACCCGGCACATGTCGTTACAACGATAAGAACCAGCATCACGACCGAGGGGAAAGCCGATCATGGGCGAGCGCATGCTGCGCGGGAGCCGTCTGGGAGCAGTGAGCTACGAGTCCGACCGCAACACCGAGCTTGCCCCGCGACAGACCCGAGAGTACCTCTGCGCCAAGGGCCACCAGTTCGAGGTGCCGTTCGCCGTCGACGCCGAGGTCCCGATGACCTGGGAATGCAAGTTCGACGGCAGCGTCGCCCGGCTCGTCGACGGCAGCGAGCCCGAGCAGAAGAAGGCCAAGCCGCCGCGTACCCACTGGGACATGCTGCTCGAGCGCCGGTCGATCGCCGAACTGGAGAGCATCCTCAACGAGCGACTCGAAGAGGTCCGGACCCGCCGCGGCCGGGCCTGACCCGCGCGACACACCCCCGCACCGCCCCCACCGGCAGCCCGCCGCTGGGGGCGGTGCCACGTTCCGGGCCGCCGCGCCGGGCCCGGAACTCAGTGGCCGCGCGGCTCCACGATCTCGCCCTCGATCGCCGGCCCCGCCGACGGCGGAGGACGGCCCGGCGGCGGCTCCGTCGGCGCCGCCCCGGCACCGTCGCGCCGCACCCGCACCCGCCGCGGCCCGAACAGATCCCCGGCGACCGCCGCCGACACCCGACGCTCCGCCGCCCGCTGCACCCCCCGACGGGCCAGCCGCCGCACCGGCGGCAGCACCAGCAGCAGCCCCGCCACCCCGGTGACCAGACCCGGCACCGCCAGCAGAATCCCGGCCAGCAGACCGACCAGACCGTCGGTGACCTGCTCCCCGGGCGGCTGACCGCCCTGCACCGCGGACCGGAAACCCCGCCAGGCCCGCATCCCCTCCCGGCGCAGCAGCACCAGCCCCGCCGCCGAGGCAGCCACCAGCAGCAGGACCGTCCACCCGAAACCGATCCCCTGGCCGACCAGCAGAAACACCGCGATCTCCACGACCACGGTCAGCAGCAGTGCCAGCGGCACGACCCTCAGCCCTCGGCGCATGTCACCCCATCCGGATGTCGGAACCACACGTGTCCCGTCGGTCCAGCATGACACGCCACCCCGTCACGGCCAGCGCGCCCGCTGGTCGCGTCCACCCGTCCGACCCGACACCGGCCGCCGGTCGAACACCGACCAGAGCGTCACCCGCCACAACGCCTCACCAATGATCACCGGGCTCATCTTGCTCGCCCCCCGCTCCCGCTCGGCGAACGTGATCGGCACCTCGACCGTCCGCAGCCCCGCCCGATGCGCCCGCCAGGAGAGTTCCACCTGGAACGAGTACCCCTGCGAGGCGACCGAGTCGAGATCCAGCCGGGCCAACGCCGGCACCCGGTACACCCGAAACCCGCCGGTCGCGTCCGACAACGGCATCCCCAACGCCACCCGGGTGTACAGGTTCCCGCCCCGGGACAGCAGCTGCCGCCGCCGCGGCCAGTTCACCACCCGCCCACCGGCCGTCCACCTCGAACCGATCACCACGTCGGCGTCCCGGGCCGCCTCCAGCAGCCGGGGCAACTCCTCCGGGGCGTGCGAACCGTCCGCGTCCATCTCGACGACCGCGTCGTAGCCACGGTCCGCCGCCCAGCCGAACCCGGCCACGTACGCCGCCCCCAGGCCCCCCTTGCCGGCCCGGTGCAGGACATGGACCCGTCCGTCCGCCCGCGCCAACCCGTCGGCGATCGCACCGGTGCCGTCCGGACTGTCGTCGTCGACGACCAGGACCTCCACCGCCGGCACCGCCCGCCGGATCCGGTCGACGATCACCGTGACGTTGTCGGCCTCGTTGTACGTCGGCACCACCACCAGGACCCGGCCCACCCCGGGCACACCGTCCGTCTCATTCACCGCTCCTCCGCATCCGCCGGGTCGCCGGCCGTCGCCGCACCCGCCACGGGAACCGGACGACGACGGACCACCACCGCCGCGGCGAGGAACGCCACCGCCACCGCCACCAGCACCACCTCGGGCCAAACACCGACCCGGGTCGCGACCGTCCGGGCATCCCCGAGGCGCATCTGCCGGGTCACCACCGCACTCGTGTTGAACCCGGTCGCCCCGGATACCCGCCCATCCGCCCCGACGAACCCGGACACCCCGACCGTCGACGCCATCAACGCCTCCCGGCCGTGTTCCACCGCCCGCAGCCGGACCATCGCCAGCTGCTGCTCCGCCTCGGCGGCGTTGAACGTCGCGTTGTTCGTCTGCACCACCAGCACCCGCGCCCCACCGGTCACCGTGTCCCGGACCAGGCCGTCGTAGGCGACCTCGAAACAGATCACATCCCCCAACGGCACCCCGCCGACCCGCAGCACCCCGGGCCGCTCCCCGGCCACGAAATCGTTACGGACCCGGTCGACCTCCTTGCTCACCATCCGGGCGACCGACCGCAGCGGGATGTACTCGGCGAACGGCACCGGATGCCGCTTGATGTACATCTGCGACGTGTCCAGGCCGGTACCCGGCAGCCACACCAGCCCCGCGTTACGCACCTGCCCCTCGCCCGGGCCTAGCAGCACCGCACCGACCAGGATCGGCGCCCCGACCGCGTCGGCGGCCGCCGAGATCCGGGCCGCCGCGTCCGGCGCCCGGGTCGGGTCGATGTCGCTGGAGTTCTCCGGCCACACCACCAGGTCCGGCCGCCGCTCCTGACCCGCCGCCACCCGCCCGGCCAACGCCACCGTGGCGTTCACGTGGTTGTCCAGCACCGCCCGCCGCTGCGCGTTGAAGTCCAACCCCATCCGCGGCACGTTGCCCTGGATGATCGCGACCGTCGCCGTGTCGGCCCCGGCCCCGACCCCGACCGGCAGCAGCAGACCCGCCACCACGACCACCAGCGCCCCGGCGACCAGCCCGGCCGCCCGCAGCCGGCCCGCGCCGCCCCGCCCCCGCCACGGCCGCCACACCGCCGCGACCAGCAGCCCACCCGCCACCGCGACCCCGAACGTGACAAGCGGAGCCCCGCCGACCGCGGCCAGCCGCAGCAGCGGCGAATCCCCCTGACTGAACGCGAGCCGCCCCCACGGGAAACCCCCGAACGGGGTACGGTCCCGCAACGCCTCCTGCGCCACCCACAGCACCCCGGTGACCAGCGGCCACACCCACCGGAACCGGTCAACCAGCACACTCGTGACCGCGATCCCCGCCCCGAGCAGCCCCAGATACGCCGCCTGCAACCCGGACAACAGCAGCCACGGCAGGTTACCGGTGTACAGGTTCGTCCAACTCAGCATCGGCACGAACAGGACCAGCCCGGCGACCGCCCCCAACCCGAACCCGGCCCGGACCCGCCGACGGTGGACGGCCACGGCCAGCAGCGCCACCCCGACCGGCGCCGTCCACCACAGCCCGTACGGCGGGAACGCCAGCAGCAGCGCCAACCCGGCCAGCGCCGCCGCCACCAACGCCACCGGCAACGGCAACGGACGTCCGGCCCGCTCCGGCCGACCCCGCCCACCCGGCCCGACCGGCCCACCCGGCGGCGGCCCCTCACCGTCACCGGCGACCGTCGCCCCGGCCGTGTCCACCACAGTCACGTACGCCTCACCGTCTGATCGGCCCGCCGCCGACAACCGGCGACAGGTGCGGATCCACCCGCGGAAGGCTACCGGGCCGGCAAGCAAAATCGGGGCGCGGCCGACAGCCGCGCCCCGATGCTCCCAGGCCCTTCCCGGCCGGTGTGGTCAGGGAGCCGCACCACGACCTTCGGACCGACCGGACGCGAACTGGCTGTTCCCGTCAGGCCGTTGTCTACTGGCCGTCCGCACCACCCTGCCCAGACACCGGTAACCGCGGCCGGTTCGCGCCGCCCCGCCGACCCCCGCCCGCTGGACCTGGCCGTCGCGACGAATCAGTACCTGTCACTCGGCCAGCGGACGAAGGGACGAAGCGAACAGCAGCCGCTTCCCGTTGTAGGACTCAAAGACGGTACGTGGTCACCCCCGGGCACTGTCAACTGCCCCCGGGCCAGTCGTCCGATTCGCAGCGGCGTGTCGCGTTCGACCGCCCGCCGACGGTGGCACCCACCACACCCCGGCAACCACCACCGTCACCCGAAACCCGCCCCCGGCTCACGTTCGGTGACCGACAGCGCGCGGATGGGGCCCGACCCAGACAGACCTGACCCTCGCCGGCCTCGGACGAGCCGCCTGATGCCGATGGACTCCGCCATGGCCGCCCCCGGAAGACGTCGGCCGCGTGCGAGGCGAACACCGTCGGTGGCGGTGCCGGCCGAGGAGACCACGGCCGAGGAAATCACTACGTCACCCTGTCGGGTGGCGGTGTCCGTCGGGGTCGGCTGCGGCGCTAGTGCAGATGCGCGCTCGCCCGGGCGCCGAGAACGTTCAGAAGAGCCAGCGTCTCGGCGCCGGGGGATCCAGGCGGTGCGCTGTAGAGCACGAGGTACTGGTCGCGGTCGGTGAGGGTGAGGGTGTCGCAGTCGACGGTGACCTCGCCGACGGCCGGGTGGCGGAAGGTCTTAGTGAGCGTCGGTGCGGGCTGTACGTCGTGGCGTTCCCAGAGCTGGGCGAAGTCGGGGCTGGTGTCTCGGAGTTCGTCGACGAGGCCGGTCACTGCGGGATCGGTGGGGTAGCGGGCGAGGGTGGTGTGGAGCTGCATCACGATACCCAGCCGGAAGTCGGCGGCGTCGGAGATCCCGTAGAGCGTCTTATCGGCGTACTGCGGTGCGGGGAAGGCCCGACGGGCGAGGTTGCGCTCATTGGGGGTGAGCGGGGCGAAGTCCTCCGTGAGGGCGGCCGCGAGCTCGTTCCAGGCGAGGACCTCGCACGCGGCGGACATCACGAAGCCAGCTGTCTGAGGCATTCGTTCGAGGAGCGCGAGGATGCTGGGGCGGACGTCGCGCCGGTGCAGTCCGGTGCGGTTCGGCGCGGTGCCGGCGAGGACGTGGAGGTGGTCGGACTCGGCGTCGGTGAGCCGCAGGGCGCCGGAGATCGCGGCCAGGACGTCGCCTGAGGGGCGTGGCGCCCGTCCCTGTTCGAGGCGGGTGTAGTACTCGGTGGAGATATGCGCGAGGACGGCCACTTCCTCACGGCGCAGACCTGGTGTGCGGCGTCGCGGGCCGGAGGGGAGGTCCACGTCCTGGGGGCGGAGCCGCGCGCGGCGGCTGCGGAGGAATGCCCCGAGCTCCCGTTTGTCCATACGGCCAGTGTGCGCGCCGTCCGGCGGCGGATCGTAGTACTGGTTGTGCCTGTATCCGGCCGGCGGTCGGCCGGACGCTGTTGCCATGACGAACAACACGAACACCACTGAGATCGCACTCGTCGGCCTGCTCGCCGGCAAGATCATCTTCATCACCGGCGCCAGCCGCGGCATTGGAGCGGCCGCGGCCCGGCTCTTCGCCTCCGAGGGCGCCGCCGTCGTGCTCGCCGCCCGCAGCACCGACGCCCTGGAGACCATCGTGAAGGAGATCCGCGCCGACGGCGGTACCGCCGACGCCGTCACCCTGGACCTCGCCGACAGCGCGAGCATCCGCGCCGCCGTCGACCAGGTCGAAAAGCTGCACGGACGGCTGGATGGCGCCTTCAACAACGGCGCGGTCCCCCAGCAGCGGTTCGGCCCGGTCCACACCACCAGCGACGAGGACATCGACGAGCAGTTCGCCATCAACTTCCGCGCGCACTGGACCGCCATGAACGCCCAGGCCGCTCTCATGCGCAAGAACGGGGGCGGGGCGATCGTCAACACCTCCAGCATCGGCAGCCGCCGCGCGAACCCGGCCCTGCCCGCCTACGGCGCCATGAAACGCGCGCTCAACAGCCTCACCGAGACCGCCGCGGTGAACTGGGCCGGTGACCGTATCCGGGTCAACGGCATCACCCCCGGCGGCACCTCCACCGACATGATCGCCACCTGGGAGGCGGCGACCCCCGGCATCGTCGAGCAGATGACCAAGTCGATCCCACTCGGTCAGATGGGCGAGCCCCGGCAGATCGCCGAGGCGGCCGCCTGGCTGCTCAGCGACCGCGCCTCGTACGTGACCGGCGCGATCCTCCCGGTCGACGGCGGCGCCGGCGCCTGACCAGGACCAGTTTCTGGCGTATCTGGGTCAGCCCCCCAGATGCCGACGCAGCAGCCCCGCCACCGCCTCCGGATGCTCCCGCGCCAACAACCCGGCCGCCGCCAACACGTAGTCCCCGTCCACCACCACGGCCGCCTCCCGGGGCACCGCCCACCCGCCCCCGTGATCGGTCAACACCGCGCCCAACACCCCACCGGCGACCCCCGGACCACCGTGACGCAGCACCCCACCGGAGCCGACCAGCAGCCGCACATCCCGCAGATCCCGACCCGGCACCCCCACCGGCCCCCCACCCCGGGCGTGCCGGCGTACCGCCACCACCGCCGCCAACGTCGCGATCCGCTCCTCCGCCGCCCGCCCTGCCGGATCCGCCGCCAGCCGCCCCGGGTCCGCCGCCAACACCTGCGCCGCCTCCGCCAACGGCCCCTCCTCGCCCGGCGCCAGCAGCCGCTCCGCCGCCGCCGCCGCGACCACCCCCGGCGCGCTCCACCGCATCCCCAGATCACCCTCGACCGTCCGGACCCGCCACAGGGTGCCGGCCGCCGCCGCACCCGGCCCACCCCCGCGCTCGTCCGGCACCAGCACCGAGTACACGTCCGTGGTCGCCCCACCCACGTCCACCACCGCCAGATCCCCACCGACCAGGTCGGCGAGGGCGGCGACCCCGGTCAACACCGCGTCCGGGGTCGCCGCCCGCACCAGCCGGGCGAACCGGGACCCCCGCGACAGCCGCTTACCACCGATCACATGCCGCAGGAACACGTCCCGGATCGCCGCCCGGGCCGGCCCGGGCGCCAGCACCCCGATCGCCGGCAACACGTTCCCGGTCACCGTCACCGGCACCCCGCGACCCGCGAGCAGCTCCGCCGCCGCCGGCGCCGCCGCCACGTTCCCGGCGACCACCACCGGCGTACGCCACCGCGCCCGCGCCAACCAGCCGGCGTTGTGCAGCAGCACCTCCGCGTCCCCGCCGTCGGTCCCGCCGACCAGCAGCAGCACATCCGGCCGGGCCGCCCGCACCGCCACCAGCCCCGCCCGGTCCAACCGTCCCGCCGCCACGTGCACCACCCGGGCCCCCGCCGACAACCCGACCTGGTGACCGGCCCGCGCCGTGACCAGCCGCTCGTAGCCGAGCACCGCGAGCCGCAACCCACCCCCGGCCGACGAACAGACGTACCACGGTGCCGCCGACCCGTCCGGCAGGCCGGCGGTGGCGGCACCGACCGCCGCGTCCAGGCCGTGCAGCACGTCGGTACCGACCGTCGTCGGCCGCGCCGCCGCCGCCAACACCCCACCGCCGTCGAGGTCGACCACCGCCACCTTCGTCCACGTCGAACCGACATCGGCGCAGACCACGTACGGCATCACCACCGCTACCGCGAGTCCGGATCCGGGTCCACCGACGCGGCGGCACCGTCACCCGGCACCACCACCGTGCCAACCGCGGTCACCGCCACCAACGGCGGATCGACCACCTCCGCCGCCGACGGCCCCCGATCCGGCCGCCCCCGACACACCACCCGGCAGACCAGATCCAACGTCCGACTCCGGCGCCCCACCCGGGTCACCGTCGCCACCACCTCCACCACGTCCCCGGCCCGCACCGGCGCCAGGAACCGCACCTGCGCATAACCGGCGAACAACCCCTCGTCGCCGTCCGTCCGGATACACACCTCGGTCGCCACGTCCCCGAACAACCCCAACGCGTACGCCCCGTCGACCAGGTTCCCCGCGTAGTGGGCGTGCCCGTACGGCACATACCGCCGGTGCGTCACCGTCAACCCGAGCCGCGGGTCGTCACCCGCACCGCCCTGAACCACCGCACCCGTCACCGCGCCACCCCCGTCCCCGAAACCGGCCGCGTCGACCCACGCCCACCCGCTGGTGCCGCCGGCACCAGCCGGTGCACCAGATAACTCGCCACCTCACCCGGAGTCGTCCCCCGACCGAAGATCCGATCCACCCCCAGCTCGGCCGCCATCGACTCGTCGAACCGCGGACCACCCACCACCAGCAACGGACGCCGATCCGCCGGCAACGCCTCCCGGAACGCCGCCGACATCTCCCGCACGTTGTGCAGATGCGCGTCCCGCTGCGTCACCACCTGCGACACCAGCACCGCGTCCGCCCGGGCCACCCGGGCCGCCGACACCAGGTCCGGCACACTCACCTGCGCCCCCAGGTTCGTCACCGCCAACTCCCGGTAGTACTCCAACCCCTTCTCCCCGGCGATCCCCTTCACGTTCAGGATCGCGTCGATCCCCACCGTGTGCGCGTCCGTGCCGATACACGCCCCCACCACCGACAGCTTCCGCCGCAGCCGCCGCCGCACCACCGCGTTGACCTCCTTCGCCGACAGCAACGGAAAGTCCCGCTCCACCACCCGCACCGCCGACAGGTCCACCAGATGGTTCACCCGCCCGTACACCACAAAAAACGTGAACCCGTCCCCCATCTGCCGGGCATGCACCAGCAA
The DNA here is from genome assembly GCF_039871735.1 of Plantactinospora sp. B24E8. Classification (NCBI taxonomy): domain Bacteria; kingdom Bacillati; phylum Actinomycetota; class Actinomycetes; order Micromonosporales; family Micromonosporaceae; genus Plantactinospora; species Plantactinospora sp. B24E8. Next base: position 58,425 of record NZ_JBDPMH010000031.1, on the reverse strand, counting down.
CGCCGGCTCCACCCCCATCTTCGCCGCCAACTGCAGCGCCGCCCCCTCCGCCCGCTTGTCATGCGGCACCGGCAGGGTGAACGACACCTGCACCATCCCGTCCCCGGTGCTGTCCCCGTACGGCCGCACCACCGGACCGCCCGTCACGACGCCCCACCCCCCACACCCGACGCGCCCGCCTCCAACAACTCCGTCGCCGGGTTGTAGTAGCCGTCCGCGTGCGCCACCACCCCGTCCAGCCCCCGACCCCGGTCCGCCGGCCGCTTCGTGATCCCGAACGTGCCGGCCCCGATCGCCGTCAACAACCCCTCGTCCACGATCCGCGCCAACAACTCCGCCGCCTCACCCAACACCTGGTGCGCTCGCCGCTGGATGAACCCACCCGGCACCGGCACAAAATCCTCGTGCAGCCCACCGGCCGCCCCGAGCACGTACCGCACGTTCTGCAGCGCGATGTCCCGATCCGACAACCACGGCGTCACCACCGCCTCGGTCATCATCCCCACCAGCAGAATCCCCTGCCCGGTCAACGTCCCCGCCAGATTGAAGAACCCGTCCAGCAGATTGCCCCGGAACACGTCCCCGGTCATGTGCCGCGTCGGCGGCATCCACTTCAACGGCGCGTCCGGAAACAACTCCCGCGCCAACAACGCGTGCGCCAACTCCAACCGGAACGACTCCGGCAGATCCGGATCGATCTCGAACGCGTGCCCCAACCCCAACTGCCAGTCCGCCAACCCCGCCTCGTGCGCGAAGTACTCGTTCAACAACTGGGACACCGTCACCGTGTGCGCGTCCGCCACCGCGTCCGCCGTCGTCAGATAGTTGTCCTCACCGGTGTTGATGATGATCCCCGCCCGGGCGTGCACCTGCCGCGAGAACCGCTGGTCCACAAAGGTCCGCACCGGATTGATGTCCCGGAACAGGATCCCGTACATCGAATCGTTCAACATCATGTCCAGCCGCTCCAGGCCGGCCAGCACCGCCATCTCCGGCATACACAGACCCGACGCGTAGTTCGTCAACCGCACGTACCGGCCCAACTCCCGCGACGAGTCGTCCAACGCCGCCCGCATCAACCGGAAGTTCTCCTGCGTCGCGTACGTCCCCGCGAACCCCTCCCGGGTCGCCCCCTCCGGCACGTAGTCCAACAACGACTGCCCCGTCGACCGGATCACCGCGATCACGTCCGCACCCGCCCGAGCCGCCGCCTGCGCCTGCGGAATGTCCTCGTAGATGTCCCCGGTCGCCACGATCAGATAGATCCACGGCCGGCGGCCACCACCGGTCGACGGCGGCCCGGAGAACCGGCGCACCAGCCGCTCCCGCTCCGCCCGCCGCCGATCCACCCGCCGCAACCCGGCACCGACCGCCCGCCGCGCCGCCGCAGTCGCCGACCGCCGCGCCCGACCCTCCGGCACCCCGAACCGCACCGACCCCGCCGCCGCCTTCTGCGCCAGCAACGTCACCGCCGCACCGACATCCCGACCCGCCGCCGGCGCACCCAACTCCCGCGCCACCGCGTCGAACACCGGCAACGCCACCCCGTGCGCCAACCCCACCTCGGCGACCACCGCGTCCACCAGCCGGTTCACCCACGGAATCCCGTCCGGATCCGCACCGACCACCCCGGCCAGCCGCAACACCGCCCGCTCCACCGACACCGTGGTGTGCCCACGCGCCAGATCCACCACCGGCGCACCGGCCCGCCGCGCCAACTCCCGGACCCGCCGCACCAGCACCGGATCCAGAGCCAGCTTCCCGCCGGCCCGCGGCCCGTCAACCACCGACACCGACAACCACCCCCAGACTCACCCGACACCGTCGCCAAAAATCACCGAACCGCGCAGCACCGTCCGCCGACACACCGGCAACGGCGTCGGATCCTCCGGCCCCCGCACCTCCGGATCCGCCGCCACCAGCACCGGCAACCCGCCGTCCACCCCGGCCGGCGTCGACCACACCGCGAACGTCGCCGCTGCCCCCGGCGCCAACACGCCCTCGGCCGGCCCACGGCCCGCCGCCCCACCCTCGAACCCGGCCGGCAACGCCCGCCAACCACCCCGGGTGTGCGCCGCGAACGCCGCCCGCACCGTCAACCGCTGCACCGGACTGAAATGCGCCACCGCCGCCCGCACCGACCCCCACGGATCCAACGGCGTCACCGGCGAATCCGACCCGAACGCCAACGTCACCCCGGTCGCGTGCATCGCCCCCATCGGATTCGACGCCAACGCCCGCTCCACACCCAGGCGCGACGCGTACATCCGCCGCTCCCCACCCCACAGCCGGTCGAACGCCGGCTGCATGCTCGCCACGATCCCGAACTCCACAAACCCGGCGATCAACCGCTTGTTCATGATCTCGGCGTGCTCGACCCGGTGCCGGGCCGCCCGCAACCGCTCCACCCCGAGCCGCTCCGCCGCCAACCCGAACCCGGCCAGCACCGTCCCGATCGCCGCGTCCCCGATCGCGTGGAACCCGCCCTGCACCCCGTACGCCGCACAGTCGACCAGATGGTCCCGCACCTGCTCCGCCGACAGATACCCGTGCCCACACGCACCCGGCTCCCCGTCGACGTACGGCACCGACACATGCGCGGTACGCGCCCCCAACGCCCCGTCCGCGAACAGGTCACCACCCGCGCCGACCGCACCCAGCTCCTTCGCCCGCGCCGCCCCCAGCAGCTCGCCCCAGTAGCCGTACACCTCCGGACCACCGTCACCCGAGCGGGACAACACCGCCGTGAAATCCTCCTCGCTGGAGATCTCCGGCCCACCACACTCGTGCACCGCCGCGATCCCCAACGACGCCGCCCGCCGCAACGCCACCCCCTGCGCCGCCCGCCGCTGCGCCGCCGTCACCGACCCCAGCGCCACCTCCCGCACCACATGGTGGGCGTCCCGCCGCAACCACCCCGACGCGTCGTACCCCGCCGCCCGCACCACCTCCGGCGCCGCCGCCAACAACGCCGACGAACACAACGCCGAATGGATCGACGCCTGCGACAGGTACACCCGCCGGCCACCCGCCGCCCGATCCAACTCCGCCGCCTCCGGCACCCGCCGGTCCGCCCAACCCGACTCGTCCCAGCCGTGCCCCAACACCACCGCGTCCGCCGGCAACCCCGCCGCGAACCCCGCCACCGCGTCCAACACCTCACGCGCCGAACCGGTCGCGGACAGATCCAGCCCGGACAACGCCAACCCGGTGTCGGTGGCGTGCACGTGCGCGTCCACGAACGCCGGCGTCACCAACGCACCATCCAGCTCCACCACCCGGTCCGCCGCCGGGGCGTCACCGTCGGCACCGAGCCAGACGATCCGCCCGTCCCGGACCAGCAACGCCGTCGCCAGCGGATCAGCGGGACAGTACAACCGCCCACCCCGGTACAGGGTCGAGAAAGCCGGCACGGTCGCCGAGGAGCCGATCGTCATCGAGGGGTTCGTCATGGTCTCAGTCTGCCGCCAACCGGTCCTCGAACAGGACACGCACTCCCGGGACCTGCCGCACCAGCCCCAACGCGTACTCCGCGTGCCCGGGCACGTACCCGTTGCCGATCAGCATCGTCACGTCGGCCGCCAGACCCTCCGCGCCCAACGCGGCCGCCGCGAAACTCGTCGCCATCGAGAAGAAAACCACCGTCCCGCCCGGCGCGGTCGCCAACACCGCCCCGTGCTCACACCCCGGCACGTCCACACAGACCACCGTGACGTCCGCCGGCCCACCCAGCACCCCGGACACCGCCGCCGCCAACCCCACGGGATCCCGCGCATCGGCCAACACCACGTCCGACGCCACCCCGGCGGCCAGCAACCGGTCCCGCTCCGCCGCCACCGGCACCACCCCGACCGTCCGCCGGGCCCCCGACCGCCGCGCCGCCGCCAACGCCAACGACCCGCTCTTGCCCGCCCCGCCCAGCACCGCCACCGTCGGGGCGTCGTAGCGGCGTACCGTCCGGGCGGTCAACGCCGGTGCGCCACACACGTCCAACACCGCCAGACTGAGCCGCGGATCAAGGTCGTCCGGCAGCACCGCCACGATCGACCGGGCGAACAGGATCGCGTGCCCGGCACACGGCACCTGCTCGGCGCGCCCGTCCCAGCGGGCCAGGCCGTCGGTGACGACCAGCGGGGTCAGGGTCAGCGACACCAGCGTCGCCACCCGGTCGCCCGGCTTCACCGGCAGCGGCGAGTCCGGCCCGACCTCGGCCACCACACCGACGAGCATGCCGCCCGAACCGGTGACCGGATTGTGCATCTTGCCCCGGTCGCCGATGATGCCGAGCACCTCCGCCCGGACCGCCGCCCCGTCCCCCGCGTGCTTCTCCGACAACTGCCGGAAACTCGCCGCGTCGAGGTTCAGCCACTCGACGTCGATCCGTACCTCGTCGGACCGGATCGCCGGGGACGGATCCAACCGGTACGCCGCCTGCGGCAGCACCCCGGCCGGCTCGACCACCCGGTGCAGGCCGACCGGAGAAGAGGACAACTCCGCGCCCATGGCCGGACCACCTCCCTCCCCCGCCGACAGTCCGTCAGGCTCCAGACCGGCACTCCGGCAGCCAAGAGCCCATCCTGACGGAAAACTTACGGCAGAATATTTCCTCCACGGGAAATTCTCCAGTAGCGTTCGCAGCGAGGCACCGCCGCACGACAGCCGAGGAGGGCCACCATGACCCAGGCCGAACCCACCACCACACTCCTCACCCCCCACGAGGCGGCCAGCCCCACCACACCCCCGCCGACCACCACCGACACACCCGGCCAGCCGTACGAATACCGCCGCAGGCCCCTCGTCGAACCCGACTGGACCCGCTTCCCCGGCTGGCGAAACGTCACCCGCGACCAGTGGGAATCCGCCCAGTGGCAACGCGCCAACTGCGTCAAGAACGTCCGCCAACTGCACACCGTCCTCGGCGACACCATCGACGACGACTGCTACGCGGACCTCACCGCCGACCAGACCCACCACGCCACCATGTCGATGCTGGTCCCACCCCAGATGATCAACACGATGGTCCCCGACGGACCGGTCACCGCCGACACCTTCCGCGCCGACCCCATCCGCCGCTACATGCTGCCGCTCGCCACCGACCGCCGCGCCGACTGGCCCTCCCACCCCTACGCCACCCGCGACTCACTCCACGAACACGACATGTGGGTCGCCGAAGGCCTCACCCACCGCTACCCCACCAAGGTCCTCGCCGAACTGCTCGCCACCTGCCCCCAGTACTGCGGCCACTGCACCCGGATGGACCTCGTCGGCAACTCCACCCCCACCGTCGACAAGCTCAAACTCAGCCTCAAACCCGTCGACCGGTACGACGCCCACATCAGCTACCTCACCAACCACCCCGAGGTACGCGACGTCGTCGTCTCCGGCGGCGACGTCGCCAACGTCCCCTGGCGAAACCTGGAGTCGTACCTGATGCGGCTCCTGGCCATCGACACCGTCCGGGACATCCGACTCGCCACCAAGGCGCTCGCCGGCCTGCCCCAGCACTGGCTCCAGGCCGACGTGGTGGAGGGACTTGAACGGGTCGCCCGCACTGCCGCCCGACGTGGCGTCAACCTCGCCATCCACACCCACGTCAACCACGTGCAGTCGCTGACCCCGCTGGTCGCCCGGGCCGCCCAGACCGCACTCGAGGTCGGCGTCCGCGACGTACGCAACCAGGGGGTCCTGCTACGCGGGGTGAACGCGACCGCCCCCGACCTGCTCGACCTCTGCTTCGCACTGCAGGGCGAGGCCGGAATCCTGCCGTACTACTTCTACCTCTGCGACATGATCCCGAACGCGGAGCACTGGCGGGTCCCGGTCTGGCACGCCCAGCGGCTCCAGCACGACATGATGGGCTACCTGCCCGGCTACGCCACCCCACGGATCGTCTGCGACGTGCCCTTCGTCGGCAAACGCTGGGTCCACATGCTCACCGAGTACGACCGCGAACGCGGTATCTCGTACTGGACGAAGAACTACCGTACGTCGATCGAGTCCGGCGACGAGACCGCGCTGCAGCGGCGGTACGCGTACTACGACCCGATCGACACCCTGCCCGAGGCCGGCCGGGCCTGGTGGGCCCGGCACGGCGCTCAGCCTGTCCGCTAGGGACGCCTTACCGGTCGAACGTCTCCTTGGCGTTGCGTCCCGCTTCCTTCACGTGCTGCCCGGCCTGCTTCGCCTTGGCCTGCGACTGCTGCATGGCGCCCTCGGACCGCATCGACTCGTTGTCGGTGCGGTCGCCCATCCGCTCCTTGGCTGCGCCCTTCAACTGCTCGGCCTTGTTCTTCATCTTGTCCATGGCACTCATGGCGTTTCCACTCCTCACCTCGGCGGCCCGGTGCAGGGCCAGCTGGCAGTAGGTTGCCCTCCAGCCAAAGCCTGAAACCCGGCTAATAACGGCACGAGGTGCAATAAGGGAATTTCACCCAGCGGCCCTGGCTTCTCGCCGTGACTTTTCACTGTTTGGCGATGGTGCGACACACCCTGTAAGCCATCCTAGGACGCTAGTCTGTGCTTGACGGACCTGGAGTGGTTGACTGGGGGAATGGCAGAGATCGTCCTCGTCCGGCACGGCGAGACCACCTGGAGCGCCAACCACCAGCACACCTCGTACACGGACCTGGAGCTGACCCCGAAGGGCGAACGGCAGGCCCGAGAGGTCGCCGGTCTGGTCGGCGGTCGGCGGTTCGCCGCCGTGTTCGCCAGCCCCCGACGGCGGGCGCTGCGCACCGCCGAACTGGCCGGCCTCACCGTGACAGAGGTCGTCGACGACCTGGCGGAGTGGAACTACGGCGACTACGAGGGACGGACCGCCGACCAGATCCGGCAGGAACGGCCCGACTGGCTGCTCTGGACCGACGGCTGCCCGAACGGCGAGTCACCGGACCAGGTCGCCGAACGGTTGGACCGGGTGCTCGCCCGGGCAGCAGCCCTGCTGGAGACCGGCGACGTCGCCCTGGTCGGCCACGGGCACAGTCTGCGGGTGGCGGGGGCCCGGTGGATCGGACTCTCGACTGCCGACGGCGCCCGGCTGCGGCTGGACACCGCCACCGTCTCCGCACTCGGTCACGAGCACGGACGGCCGGTCATCCTGCGCTGGAACTCGGCGGCTCACCCACCAGCGGCCGGGGCCGGGACGACTCCCGGGCCGCACTGATCCGCGGCGGGCGGCTCTCGTACGGCGTGGAGAGCACCACGGTGGTCCGGGTGGTCACGTTGGCGGCGGTCCGGATCTCCTGCAGCAGCCGCTCCAGGTCGACCGGGCTCGCCACCCGGACCAGCAGCAGGTAGAAGTCCTCCCCCGCCACCGAGTAGCACGAGTCGATCTCGGGCAGGTGGGCCAGCCGCTCCGGCGCGTCGTCCGGCTGCGACGGGTCGAACGGCCGGATCGCGACGAACGCGCTCAGCGGCAGGTCGAGCGCCTCGTAGGAGACCCGGGCCGCGTACCCCCTGATCACCCCGCGCTGCTCCAGCCGACGGACCCGCTGGTGCACCGCGGAGACCGACAGCCCCACCCGCTCCGCAAGATCGGTGTACGACAGTCGACCGTCGGCGGTCAACGCCGTGACGATGGCCCGATCGATCTCCTCCACGACGTGCAACCTACCGGACGCGCGCCGTACCACCCGCAGACCGGCGCGGTCGCTGATCCCGCCGGCGGACGATCCCGGCGCCGCCGGCCGGTCAGCGGGTCAGGGAGCGGGCGATGACCAGCCGCTGGATCTGGTTGGTCCCCTCGACGATCTGCAGCACCTTCGCCTCCCGGAAGTAGCGTTCCACCGGGTGGTCGGCCACGTAGCCGGCACCACCGAGCACCTGCACCGCCTCCGTGCTGACCCGCATCGCGGTGTCGGTGGCGAAGAGTTTCGCCTTCGCCGCCTCCGTCGAGTACGGCCGCCCGGCGTCGCGCAGCCGGGCCGCCGCCAGGGTCAGCGCCCGGGCCGCCGCGACCTGGGTGGCCAGGTCGGCGAGGAGGAAGCCGAGCCCCTGGAACTCGATGATCGGTCGCCCGAACTGCTCCCGTTGCCGGGCGTAGTCGACGGCGTAGTCGAGCGCCGCCTGGGCCAGCCCGACCGCGCAGGCGGCGATGCCGAGCCGACCGCTGTCCAACGCGGACAGGGCGATGCGGAAACCGCTCCCCTCCGCGCCGACCAGCCGGTCGGCCGGCACCCGGGCGTCGTCGAAGGCGATCTGCGCCACCGGCGAGGAGCGCAGCCCCATCGTGCGTTCCGGCTGCTGCGGCACGATGCCGGGGGTGCCGGCGTCGGCGAGCAGGCAGGAGATACCCCGGGGACCGGGCCCGCCGGTCCGGCAGAAGATGTTGTAGAAGTCGGCGACACCGGCGTGGGTGATCCAGGCCTTGGTGCCGGAGACGACGTACCGGCCGCCGTCCCGGGTCGCCCGGGTGGTCAGCGCCGCCGCGTCCGAACCACCCTGCGGCTCGGAGAGGCAGTACGCGCCGAGCAGCTCGCCGCCGATCATGTCCGGCAGCAGCTTGCGTACCTGGTCGCCGCCGTACGCGGCCACCGGGTAGCAGGAGAGGGTGTGCACGCTGACCGCCTCGGCGACGGCCAACCAGCGGCTCGCCAGGATCTCCAGCACCTGCAGGTACACCTCGTACGGCTGGGCGGCGCCGCCGTACTCCTCCGGATAGGGCAGGCCGAGCAGCCCGGCCCGGCCGAGGGTGCGGACCAGGTCCCGGGGGAAGACGCCCCGGGACTCGAAGTCGGCGACCCTCGGCGCGAGTTCACCGTCGGCGATCTCGGTGACCAGGCCGAGCAGTTCGTGGGCCTCCTCGGTGGGCAGGATCCGCTCGACGCCCCGGCCACCCCCGTCGGGTGTGTTCACAGCTGGACCAGCTCTCTCGAGACGGTGTTGAGCCGCTCCACCCCGTCCGGGGTGCAGACGACGATGTCCTCGATCCGGGCGCCGTGCCGGCCGCCGAGATAGATGCCCGGCTCGACGGAGAAGACCATCCCCGGCTCGAGTGGCAGGCTGTTGCCGGCGACCAGGTACGGGTCCTCGTGGCCGTCCAGGCCGATACCGTGCCCGGTCCGGTGCAGGAACGCGGCGCCGTAGCCGGCGTCGGCGATCACCTCGCGGGCGACCGAGTCCACCGCCTCGGCGCTGACGCCGGGGCGTACCGCGCCGACCGCGGCCCGCTGGGCGGCGTGCAGCACCTGGTAGTAGTCGGCGAAGTCCGGCGGTGGCGGGCCGATCACGTAGCAACGGGTGGCGTCCGACCGGTAGCCGGACGGCATCGTGCCGCCGATGTCGACCACCACCGGTTCGCCGATCCCGATCGGTCGGTCGGAGCTGCCGTGGTGCGGGCTGGCCCCGTTCGGACCGGCGGCGACGATGGTGAAGTCGGCGGTGGCGTGCCCGGCCTCCCGGATCGCCGCCGCGATGTCGGAGGCGACCTGCTGCTCCGTCCGGCCGGGGCGCAGCCACTCCGCCATCCGGCCGTGCACCGCGTCGATCGCCGCGCCGGCCGCCCGCAGCGCGGCGACCTCCGCCGCCGACTTGCGCAGCCGCAGCGACCGGAGCACGTCACCGGCCAGCCGCTGGGTGGCGTCGGGCAGCGTGGCGCGCAGCGCGAGGACCTGCTCGGCCCACATCCGGTTGCCCAGACCGACCGTCCGCACCGGGCCGTCGAGCGCCCGCGCCACCAGCGGATACGGGTCGCCGCCGTCCGGGTGGTCGACGATCCGCAGGCCGGTACGGGGTGCCGGGGAGGCCTCGGCGGCCGGCCGTTCCAGGGTCGGCACGATCAGGGTGGGCTCGCCGTACGTGGGCAGGACCAGCAGCGTGAGCCGTTCCTGCGCGTGGGCGTCGTAGCCGGTCAGATAGCGCAGGTCGGAACCGGGCGAGAGGAGGAGGGCGTCCAGGCCGGCCTCGGCGGCGGCCTGCTGCGCGGCGGCCAACCGCTGCGGCGGATAGAGGTCGTCGTAACCCACGTCACTAGCTTAACGGTCGTTCAAGCGTGACACATCGCCGGTCCGGTCAGCCTGATCATCACTTTCCCGGCCCCCGTTCCCGACCGACCCCGGCCCCGTTCCCGACCGACCCGCCGCGCCGACACCGGGATCGCCGTCCCGGGACAGGCTGTGCCAGGCTGTCCGGGTGAGCCACCGCCCGCTGCTCCTCATCGACGCCCCCAGCCTCTACTTCCGGGCGTACTTCGGCATCCCGGAGTCCGCCGCCAGGGCACCCGACGGCACGCCGGTCAACGCGGTCCGCGGCTTCCTCGACATGGTCACCACACTGGTCCGCACCCGCCGGCCGGACCGGCTGGTCTGCGCCCTGGACTACGACTGGCGACCCGCCTGGCGGGTGGCCCTGCTCCCCTCGTACAAGGCGCACCGGTTGGCGCCCGACGGTGGCGAGGTGGTCCCGGACACCCTCTCCCCGCAGGTCCCGCTCCTGCTCGACCTGCTCGCCGCGTTCGGCATCCCGGCGATCGGCGCCGACGGCTACGAGGCCGACGACGTACTCGGCACCCTCGCCACCCGCGAACCGGCGCCGGTCGAGGTGGCCTCCGGCGACCGTGACCTGTTCCAGCTCGTCGACGACAACCGGTCGGTCCGGCTGCTCTACTGCGGCAAGGGCGTGGCGAAGCTGGACGACTGCGACGACGCGGCGGTACGCACCCGGTACGGCGTACCGGCCGCCGGTTACGCCGACTTCGCGGCGCTGCGCGGCGACCCCAGCGACGGCCTGCCCGGCGTGCCCGGCGTCGGCGAGAAGACCGCCGCCCGGCTGATCGACCGGTACGGCAACCTGACCGGCATCCTCGCCGCGCTGGACGACCCGGCCTCCGGCTTCGCACCCGGGCTGCGGACCAAGCTGTCCGCCGCCCGCGACTACCTGGCGGTGGCACCGACCGTGGTCCGGGTGGCCCTGGACGTGCCGCTGCCCCCACTGGACACCACCCTTCCGGCCGCCCCGGCCGACGCCGAGCAGGTGCTCGCACTCGCCGAGAAGTGGAACCTGGCCGGTCCGTGCCGGCGTCTCGTCGACGCCCTCGCCGAAAACGCCGACTGAGGCGACGACGCCAGGAACGTGAACTGACGGGCCGGCCCGCCTCCCCCGCTGCCGACACCCCGGGCGCGGTCGGCCGGTGGTTTCCGGGCCGACGCGCCAGCGGTGGTGGCGGCGTGCCCGGACGGTTCAGGACCGGGGAGGCACCCGGCCGCCGGCCCCGTGCGCGGGGCCGTCGGCCCACGCGCCGACCGGTCCCACCGGCGCACCGTCGGCCGACCGGCCCCCGACCGTGGGCTCGTCGTCGGCGGGGGTGGAGAGCAACGCGTAGAACAGCACAAACGCCACGAAGATCACCAGCAACATGATCGGCAGCAGCAGCATCGACGCACTGACGCCGGCCGGGTCGGGACCGGTCGGCTCCAGACGCACCGACATCGCCGCCATCCCGGTGTAGTGCATTCCGCTGACCGCGACGCCCATCAGCAGCGCCGCACCGGTCACGGCGCCGGTCCGGCGCACGGTCACCGCCAGTCGGAGCGCGACCGTGGCGGCGACCACCGCGATCAGCACCGAGGCGGCCACCAGGGAGGGGTCGTAGTCGATCCGGCCCCGCAACCGGATCGCGCCCATCCCGACATAGTGCATCGCGGCCACCCCGGCCCCGGCGAACAGGCCGCCGAGCACCACCCGGAGCCAGCCGACCCGGCCGAAGCCGACGATCACCAACCCGACACCAACCGTGGCGACGGCGATCAACGCGCTCGCCACGGTGACCGGTACGTCGTACCGGATCTGGGTGCCCGAGACGTCGAAACCGAGCATGGCCATGAAGTGCATGGTCCAGATCGCCGTACCACCGATCGCCCAGGCGGCGAGGTTCAGCCACCAGAGCCGACGCCCCCGGGACTGGCTGTCCCGGGCCCGTACCGCGCAGAGCAGCCCCAGGAAGGAGCCGAGGACGGACAGTCCGTAGCTCAGCGCGGGCGTTGTCCACCCGTAGTGGAAGTGGTCGATCGTGCCCATGTCGCTGATCCCCTTGTGCCGCCGCTGCCGCGTCGTTCGCTTTCCGACTGATGATCACTTTCGTGCTGACCAGCCACAACGGAACCTTCGGCCGCACCTCGCCCCCCGATACGCAGCCGGGCGACACAAAATGATCACGATGAGGGGGATGTCGTACGGGCCGAAGGGCGGACCCCGGGCCGCCCGAACGGCCGCCGCCGGGACCAGTCGGCGCACCGCCCCACGTCCACCTGTCGGAGCCGGTCGGCGCCACTGGCATGCTGTCCGGGTGGCAGACCTCGTGGCGCAACTCGCCGACGCCGAACTGGCCGCCTTCGTCGCGGCCAGCCGGGCCGCGACCGGCCCGTCCGCCCGGGAGCTGGGCCCCCTCGCGGTACGGCGCGCCCAGCGCCGGCGGGTCCAGGCCGGGCCGACCGGACCCGAACCCGCCGTTGTCGAGCAGCTGAACACGCCGGTCGGCGTGCCGGTCCGGCTCTACCGCCCGGGGCGCCGCCCCCGCCCGCTGGTGGTGTTCGCGCACGGCGGCATGTGGACCATCGGTGACCTGGACTCACACGACCGCGCCTGCCGCCGGCTCTGCGTCGAGGCGGACGTCGCCGTGCTGGCCGTCGACTTCCGACGGGCGCCCGAACATCCGTGGCCGGCGGCCGTCGACGACGGGTGGAAGTGCTCCGCTGGGCCTTCGCGCACGCCGACGACCTCGCGGTGGCGGACGGTCGGATCTCCGTCGCGGGCGACAGCGCCGGCGGCAACCTGGCCGCGCTCGCCTGCCTGCGGCTACGCGCCGACGGCGGCCCGCTGCCGACCGCCCAGATCCTCGTCTACCCCAACACCGACCTGACACTGTCGCTGCCGAGCGTCACCGAGAAGGCTGTCGGCTGGGGCATCTCGGTGGATGACATCGCCTGGGGCGCCGAGCTGTGGGTGCCTGAACCGGGCCGGCGCGCCGACCCGGCGGTGAGCCCGCTGCACGCCCCGGACCTCGGCGGCCTGCCGCCGGCCCTGGTCGTCACCGCCGAGCACGACCCGCTGCGGGACGAGGGCGAGGCGTACGCCGCGCGACTCGCCGCCGCCGGGGTACCGGTCCGGCACCGCCGCGAGCCGGGTCTGCTGCACGGCTTCCTCACCCTCGACGCCGTCTCACCGGCCGCCGCCCGTGCCGGGCAGCGGATCTTCGCCGACATCGCCGAACTGGTCGGCGGCGACCACCGGTAGCCGGCGACAACGACGAACCAGCGGTCCGACCGACACGGGCGGCGGGACCGGAGCACCGGCCCCGTTGGTCAGAGCGCGCCGTGGTAGGCCAGCACGCCCCGGTTGATCGCCGCCATCGCCTGGCGGGCGGTCCCCCGCAGCTCCACGGAGGCACCGGCCGAGTCCGCGACCTGGCCGAGCAGGTCCACCACCTGGCGGGCCCACCGGACGAAGTCACCGGCCGGCATGTCGCCGTCCAGGTTGTGCCCGCTGGCCAGCACCTTCGCCAACACCTCGCCCCGGGCCCAGCGGTAGACCGGCCAGGCGAAACCGAGATCCGGCTCTCGGGTGACCTCCAGCCCCCGGGCCGCCTCGTCGGCCTCCAACTCGGCCCAGATCTGCAACGTCGCGTCCACCGCCGACTGGACCGGTCCCCGGGGCACCGAGGCGCGCTCGTCGGAGTCCCGCCGGGCCTCGTACACCACCACCGACACCGCGGCGGCGAGCTCGGCCGGGGAGAGCCCGGCCCAGACGCCACGCCGCAGGCACTCCGCGACCAGCAGGTCGGCCTCGGTCCAGATCCGGCCCAGCATCCGACCCGCCTCGGTCACCTCGCCGTCCGGCGACAGGTAGCCCCGCGCGGTGAGGATGCCGCAGACCCGGTCGAAGGTACGGGTCAGCGAACCGGTCCGGCCCGCCACCTTCTGCCGCAGCTCGGTGGTGTCCTGCTCCAGTCGACGGCGCCGCTCCGCCCAGCGGGCGTGTTCCTCCCGTTCCGGGCAGGCGTGACAGGGATGCCGGCGCAACTCGGCGCGGAGCTGGCTGAGGCGCTCGTCGTCACCCGCGCCGCCCCGGGAACGCCCGCCGCGCCGACCCGCGTGCCGGTCCAGCCCGGTACCGCTGACCGCCGCCGCCAGGTCCCGGCGAGCCGCCGGCGACCGGTGGTTGAAGTGCTTCGGCACCCGGATCCGGGCCAGCACCTCGGCCGGGGTGGTGAAGTCACCGGAGGTGACCCGGCCCGCCCAGCGGTCCTGGGTGAGGACCAGCGGGCGGGGCTCGCCGAAACCACCGACCCCCGGATCGAGCACCACCGCCAGACCGGCCCGACGCCCCGACGGCACCCGGATCACGTCACCGACCCGGAGCCGCTCCAGCGACTCCACCGCCGCCGCACGGCGCTGGGTCTGCCCCTGCCGGGCCAGGGTCCGCTCCCGGTCGGCGATCGCCAGCCGGAGCCCGAAGTACTCGTCGAAGTCACCGTGGTGACAGCGGACCTCGGCCCCGTACGCCTCGATGGTCTCGACGTTGCGCTGCACCTGCCGGGCCAGGCCGACCACCGACCGGTCCGCCTGGAACTGCGCGAACGACGACTCCAGCAACTCGCGCGCCGGCGCGGCGCCGACCGAGCCGACCAGGTTGACCGCCATGTTGTACGACGGCCGGAAGCTGGACCGCAACGGATAGGTACGCGTCGAGGCGAGCCCGGCCACGTGCCGGGGATCCACCTCCGGTGACCAGACCACCACCGCGTGCCCCTCGACGTCGATGCCGCGACGGCCGGCCCGACCGGTCAGCTGGGTGTACTCCCCCGGCGTCAGGTCGACGTGCGCCTCGCCGTTGAACTTCACCAGCCGTTCCAGCACCACGCAGCGGGCCGGCATGTTGATGCCGAGCGCCAGCGTCTCGGTGGCGAAGACCGCCTTCACCAGACCCCGGACGAAAAGCTCCTCGACGACCTCCTTGAACGCCGGCAGCATGCCCGCGTGGTGGGCGGCGAGACCCCGCTCCAGTCCGTCGAGCCACTCCCAGTAGCCGAGCACCGCCAGGTCCTCGCCGGGCACGCTGGTGATCCGGCTCTCCACCACCCGGCGGATCTCGGCCCGCTCCTCAGGGGTGGTCAACCGCAGTCCGGCGGCGAGGCACTGCTGGACGGCGGTGTCGCAGCCGGCCCGGCTGAAGATGAACAGGATCGCCGGCAGCAGCCCCTCCCGGTCGAGGCGCTCGACGATGTCGGCCCGCAGCGGCCCCCGCCAGCGCGGCCCCCGGCCGCCCCGGCCACCCCAGCCAGGGCCGCCGGACGCCCGGTCCCCCAGCTCCAGCCGGCGCAACAGCTCCCGGGTGTAGCGCAGCAGTTCCGGATGCACGTCGTGCTTGCGGGCCGCGTCCGCGTCGTGGAACAGGTCGAACATCCGCCGGTTGACCAGCATGTGCTGCCAGAGCGGCACCGGCCGGTGCTCGCTGACCACCACCTCGGTCTCGCCCCGCACGGTGACCAGCCAGTCGGCGAACTCCTCGGCGTTGGAGACCGTGGCCGACAGCGACACCAGGGTCACCGACTCCGGCAGGTGGATGATCACCTCTTCCCAGACCCCGCCCCGGAACCGGTCGGCGAGGTAGTGCACCTCGTCCATCACCACGTAGGCGAGGCCGTCGAGACTGGACGATCCGGCGTAGAGCATGTTCCGCAGCACCTCGGTGGTCATCACCACCACCGGCGCGTCACCGTTGATCGCGTTGTCCCCGGTGAGCAGGCCGACCAGCTCCGAGCCGTACCGGTCCACCAGATCGTGGTACTTCTGGTTGGACAGCGCCTTGATCGGCGTGGTGTAGAAGCACTTGCGGACCAGGTTTCCCTCGACCGCCCCCGCCACGGCCGCGTCGGCTCCGCCTTCGTCGCTCCCGGCCCCGTCGACCGTACCGGCGGCGGCGACCCCGGCCGAGGCGGCCGCGCTCGGCCCGGCGGGCGCACCGGCGCCGGCGGTGCCCGCCGCCGGGCGGCCGGGCGCGGCCCCCGGACCACCCCGCAGAGCCAGGTGTACGGCGAACTCGCCGACAACCGTCTTACCGGCGCCGGTCGGGGCACAGACCAGGACACCGCTGCCCCGTTCCAGCGCCTGGCACGCCTCACGCTGAAAGTCGTCGAGATCAAACCCCAGTTGCTGGGCGAACTCGTCAAGCGCGGGAAACCTGGTGGCCTGCGCGGCCCGGCGGCGCGCCGCGGCGTACCGCTCGGCGGGGCTCGACATACCGCCAAGATTAATGCTTGGCGGGTGGGCGCACCCCGGCAGGCCGTGGAGCGGGCCGTCGGGAGCAGGTCGGTAGGGTGCAGCACGTGCCGGACCATGCCGAACCGCCCAAGCCACGTACGTCGCACGGAACCGGAGGTTCCGCGGCCCCGACAGCCGCCCGCCGGCCGGTCGACGCGGTGCTCTTCGACTTCCACGGCACTCTCGCCCAGGTGGAGGACCCGGTCGGATGGGTCCAGGCCGCCGCGGCGGAGTGCGGCGCGACGCTGGACCGCGCCCGCGCCACCGGCCTGGCGGACCGGCTCGTCGCCGCCGGCCGACCGGGCGGCCCGTTGCCGGCCCGGGTACCGCCGCACCTGGCCGAGGTGTGGGCGGAACGGGACCTCTACCCGCCCGCCCACCGGGCCGCGTACGTCGGACTCGCCGCCACCGTCGACACCGGCGTGGACGGGCTTCCCGAGGCCCTCTACGAACGCCTGCTCACCCCGGACGGCTGGCTGCCGTACCCGGACACCCGGGAGACGCTCCGGGTGCTGCGGGCGGCCCGGATCCCGGTCGCCGTGGTCAGCAACATCGGCTTCGACCCCCGGCCACTCTTCGCCGCCTGGGAGCTCACCGACCTGGTCGACGCGTTCGTGCTCTCGTACGAGGTGGGTCGCTGCAAACCGGACCCGGCGATCTTCTGGCGTGCCTGCGGTCTGCTCGGCGTCGACCCGGAACGGGCCCTGATGGTCGGCGACACCCCGGCGGACGCCGGGGCGGTGAACGCCGGCTGTGCCGCGCTGGTACTGCCGACCGCCGAGGCGGGCCGGTCCAACGGGCTGGCCTCGGTACTCGATCTGGCACTCACCGACGACACCTGACTCCAGGCGCCGGGGCCGGGTCAGATCAGCAGGCGTACCGCGTCGGGCACGGCGGTCACCGTCACCGGCAGCGGCAGCGCCCGCTCGCCGTCGGCGTACCCGACGATCCCGTCGGCGGAGATCTCCACCGTCCGGGCCCGGTGGCTGTGCACCATCGGATGGTCGACGTGGCTGCCCCGGTAGACCCGGGGCTTGATCCTGGCCAGTGTGGCCCGGCCGACCGGACCGGCGTAGACCACGTCCAGCTGCCCGTCGGTCGGGTCGGCGTCCGGGCAGATCCGCATCCCGCCGCCGTAGCTCGGGCAGTTGCCGACCGCGACCAGCACCCCGTCGAACTCCAGCGGCACGCCGTCCAGCCGTAGCGTGTAGCGCCGAGGGCGGAGCCGGGCCAGTTCCACCAGGATCGCCAGGTCGTACCGGCGGCGGCCACGCGGCCAGGACATCCGGTTCGCCCGCTCGTTGACCAGCGCGTCGAACCCGGCGGCCAGCACCGCGCCGAACCACCGGGAGGTGCCGTCGCCGGCGGTCATCCGGGCCAGGTCGGCCGGGCGGGTCCGACCGGCGGTCAGCGCGGCGGCGATCACCTCGACCGCGGCGAGCGGGTCGGCGGGAAAGCCGGTGCAGACCGCGAAGTCGTTACCGGTCCCGGCCGGTACCGGGCCGAAGGCGACACCGGTGTCGGCGACCGCCTGGAGCGCCAGGTTGACGGTGCCGTCACCGCCGACGGTCACCAACGCGGCGGCACCGTCGGCGACCGCGGTCGCACAGGCGGCCCGGGCCTGGTCGGCGGTTTCCGCCTCGAGCAGGACGACCGGCCACCCGGCCGCGCCGAGCCGGTCGAGCACGATCGGCAGCAGTCCCCGGTAGCGCCCCCGACCGGCCGCCGGGTTGGCCAGCACCGCCAGGTACCCGTCGCGCGGTGCGGCGGCCGGCCCGGCCCCGGACAGCTGATCGTTCGCGGTCACGGCGAGCACCGTACCGTCCGACCCGCCGGATCCGACAGAGCCGCCCCGGACGGATCCGTCCGGGGCGGCTCTGTGGTCGATCAGCGGGGCGTGGCTCAGGTCGCGTCGTCGTAACCCCGGTCGATCGGTTTCGGCGCGGCGACCGGTTCCGGCGCACCGATCGGGTCGATCGTCTCGACCCGTCCGCCGGCGGTGACCGGCTCCGGGGTGAGGTCGAGCGGCGACACCTCGTCGTCGTCGAGCCCGGTGTAGATCTCCCGGCCCCGGCCCCGGCGTCGGTCGTTGAGGAACGCCACCCCGACCGCCCCGAAGTAGAGCGCGGAGAGGCAGAGCGCCAGTGCGGTCATGCCGAACGGATCCGGGGTGGGGGTGACGATCGCCGAGAAGAGGAAGAAGACGAAGACCGCGACCCGCCACCAGCTCAGCAACCGCCGGCCGCTGGCGATGCCGACGAAGTTGAGCATCAGCACGACCAGCGGGAACTCGAACGCCACCCCGAACATCAGGATCATGTTGGTGACGAACGAGATGTACCGGGTGATCTCCAGGGTGTTGGTGACGTCCTCACCGGAGAGGCCGACCAGGAACTCGAGACCCTTCGCGACCACGAAGTACGCCAGCACGGCGCCGGCCGCGAACAGCGGCGCGGCCAGGGCGGTGAAGACGTACGCGTACCGCCGCTCGTGCCGGTGCAGGCCCGGGGCGATGAACGCCCAGAGCTGGTAGAGCCAGATCGGCGCGGCCAGGATCAGCCCGACCCAGAGCCCGATCTTCAGGTCGAGCAGGAAGAGGTCGGCCGGCCCGAGCTGGGTGAACTGGCACTTGCCGTTCACCGTCGAGCCGGGCAGTTCGCAGTACGGCTCCTGCAGCAGCCGACGGACCGGTCGGGCCAGGAAGATCCCGGCGCCGAAGCCGACCAGGATCGCCAGGGACGCCCGGAACAGCCGGTTACGCAACTCCCGGAGGTGTTCGACCAGGGTCATCGAGCCGTCGGCGGCCCGCTCGAAGTTGCTGGGGCCGCGCCGACGGCGCAGCGCGAATGCCACGGGTGCGGACCCGGGTCAGTTGTCGCGGACGCGCTGCACCGGGTCGTTCACCGGCGCCGCCGGGGGCTGGTACCCGGGCTGGTGGACGCTGGTCGGCTGCACCGTCGAGTCACCGGGGAGCGGGTGCCGGGCCGCCTGGGCGTCGGCCTTCTCCGCCAGGTCCTTGTCGTCGTCGGCGAGGCTCTTGGTCTCGGCCTTGATGATGCGCAGCGAGCGGCCGAGCGAACGGGCCGCGTCCGGGAGCCGCTTCGCGCCGAAGAGCAGTACGAGCACTGCCACGAGGACGAAGATGTGCCACGGCTTCAGGGCTCCGACCATGGGGAACTCCAGTTCGGTTTTTGTCCAGCAGAGGGGTGTTGTCCTGGCCCATCGTACGTGTGTCGGGGGCCGTCGCCACCCGCCAGGTTGGTATGTTTCCGGCCCGGCCGGTGAAGTCTTGACCAACGGCAGTCGTCCGTCAACCGGCCGACCTCGGCGTTCACGCCCGCTTGCCGCGCCGGGACTGGATCACCTCGACCCGCCGCTGCACGATCTCCACCTGCTGCTGCAGCTCCTCCGCCCGCCGCTGCAGGGTCAGCGCCACCTGCTGCAGGTGCTCGGCCTGCTCCTGCCGACGCTGCAGGGCCAGGGCGGCCCGACGCAGCCCGGGCAGCCGGATCAGCACCCGGCGGGCGGCCAGCGCGAGCACCAGCAGGCCGAACAGCACCGCCGCCAGCACGATCCACTTCACCACCCGGTCAGCCTAGCGGCTCGCGGTACCGCCCGCCGGTCCGGCGTACCCGGGGTCGGCCGGCGCGGGATCGGCGTAGGCGGGGTCGGCGGGATCGGCGGGATCGGCGTAGGCATTCAGTGCCGCCGCCGCCTGGTCGCGTACCTGTTCGGCGAGTTCGGGCGGGGAGACCACGGTGACCTCCGGGCCGAGGCCGAGCACGAACCGTCGGGCCCAGTCCAGGTCGGTGACCCGGAGCGAGACCAGCCACTCCCGGCCCGAGCCGGCGCCGGCACCCGGGTCCGGCTCGACCCGCTCGCACGGGTAGTACTCGGTGATCCACCGCGCGGGCCGACCGACCCGCAGGGTGACCAGCGGCAGGTCCGCCGAGGGACGGAAGATGCCGGCACTGAGGTCGTGCAGCTGGGCCTGCGCCGGCGGCGCGGCCGGCTCGTCCAGTTCGACGAGGGCGTCGATCCGGTCGGCGCGGAACATCCGCACCGACTCCGCCCGGCGGCACCACGCCTCGAGGTAGGCGTGGCCGCCGACCACCGACACCCGGATCGGGTCCACGGTCCGCTCGGTCGTCTCGTCCCGGGCCGCCGTGTAGTAGGTGATCCGCAGCGCCCGCCGCCGACCCACCGCACCCCGCAACGCCTCCACCCGGTCGCTGTCACCCGGCAGCCGGACCGCGACCGGGGCGTCGGCGTGGTCGCCGGCCGCACTCTCGATCTTGGCGAGGGCCCGCTCGATCGCGTCCCGGTTGGCGATCCCGGGGGTCTCGGCGAGCATCCGCAACGCGACCACCAGGGCCAGTGCCTCGTCCGGGGTCAGCCGCAGCGGACGGTCGATGCCGGCGTCGTAGGTGATGGTGACCGTGTCGCCGTCGAAGGCCATGTCGATCAGGTCACCCGGGCCGTATCCGGGTAGCCCGCAGACCCAGAGCAGTTCCAGGTCCTCGCGGAGCTGCCGCTCGGTCACCCCGAGGTCGGCCGCCGCCTCGGCCACCGCGATACCGGGCCGGGCGAGCAGGTACGGCACCAGGTTCAACAGCCGGGCCAGCCGGTCGGCCGAGGCCCGGGACGCACCGGACCGTTGCGCCGGACGGGTCACGGTGTCTCCTCCTTCGGTCAGTCGGCCGGGCACGCGGCCCGCACCACCGGCGTCACACCGGGGTACGGGCGACGACCACCTCGTCGTGCCGGGTGGCGATCTCCTTCAGCCGCTGGATCACGGCCTCCCGGACCTCCGGTGGGTCGAGCACCCGGACATCGGGACCGTAGCCGACGAGCCGGCCGGCGAGCGACTCGGCATCGGCGTACGCCAGGACCAGCAGGTCGCCGTCGGGTCCGCTGGTCGCCTCCCGGGCCCACCGGCGCAGCCCGGCGGCCCGACCGGGGCGGACCAGCACGGTGGCCCGCCCGGGCCGCTCGACCGGACCGGACCAGCGCGCCACGTAGCTGATGAGGTCGACGTCGCCGGGCGGCTCGAAGGTGCCCGGTGCGCCCACCGGCCGGACCGCGCCACCGACGATCCGGGACAGTCGGAAGCACCGGGGCGCCTGCCGGTCGAGGTCGTGACCGACCACGTACCAGCGGCCGCGCCAGCAGACCACCCCCCACGGCTGCAGCCGTCGGCTCGTCGGATCGTCGCTCTCCGGCACCCGATAGTCGAAGGTGACCGTACGCCGGTCCCGGGCCGCCGAGGTGAGCGGCGCGAACGCCGGGTCGACGGTGACCACCGGTTCCATGTCGAGGGTGGCCTGCGGGTCGACGTCGATGCCCCCGGCCCGCAGTTTGGCCAGACCGGAGGAGGCGGCGGCGGCGAGCCCGGCGTGCCGCCAGAGTCGGGCGGCGATGCCCACCGCGGCCGCCTCGTCGGGCTCCAGCGGGATCTCCGGCAACGCGTACTCGCGGTGGGCGATCCGGTAGCCCGGCTCGGTGTCGAACGCGCTGGCGGTGCCGGTCTCCAGAGGGACGCCCAGCTCCCGCAGCTCGGCCTTGTCCCGCTCGAACTTCCGCTGGAAGGCCTCGTGGTCGCGCGGGTCGTCAGGATCATGCTCGTAGCCCGGTACGGTCGCGGCGATCTGCGCGGCGGTCAGGAACCGCCGCGTGGACAGCAGGCAGATCACCAGGTTGACCAGGCGCTCGGTACGGGTCCGCGACACGCTACAGACGCTAGCAGTCACGGCTGCCGGCGCGGACACCCACACGGGGCGTACCGGGAGCAGGCTCCGCCTGCCCGGACCCGCGCCGGCTCCTAGGCTGACGGTATGGCCGAACGGCAGGCGAACACGGAGAGTGTGGTCACGGTGGTCGTGGCCGGGCTGGCCAACCTCCTGATCGCCGCGGCCAAGGTGCTGGCGGGTCTCATCTCCGGCTCGGCGGCGATGCTCTCCGAGGGCGCCCACTCGATCGCCGACACCGCCACCGAGGTCCTGCTCTTCACCGCGCTGCGCCGCGGCGCCCGCCCCGCCGACGTCCAGCACCCGTTCGGGTACGGCAAGGAGAGCTACGTCTGGGCGTTCATCGCCGCGATCTTCACCTTCGTGGTCGGCGCCGGGTTCTCGATCACCCACGGGGTCAACACGATTCGGCACGGCGAGCACAGCGGTGAGTACGTGGTCTCGTACGTCGTCCTGGCGACCTCGTTCGTCATCGAGTCGGTCTCGCTCACCCGGGCCGTCCGGCAGGTCCGACGACGGTCCCGGGAACGCGGGATCAGCTCCGCCCGGTACCTGCGCCACACCCCGGACACCATGGTGAAGGCGGTGTTCCTCGAGGACAGCGCCGCGCTGATCGGCATCTCCCTGGCCGCGCTCGGGGTCTGGCTCTCCGAGATCACCGGCAACGAACTCTGGGACGGGCTGGCGTCGATCGCGATCGGTCTGCTGCTCCTGGTGGTGGCCGCCGTCCTGGCCCGGAGCAACATCTCGCTGCTGGTCGGCCAGGCCGTGCCGCCACGGGTGCACCGGGAGATCCACCAGGAGCTGGCCGGGCTGCCGACGGTGGAACGGGTCCACACGCTGTTCACCATGTACCTCGGGCCGGACGAGATCCTGGTGGCGGCCAAGGTCGACTTCCGGGACGAGGCGACCGGGGCGGAGATCGAGGCCGAGGCGGACCGGGCCGAACAGCGGCTGGTGGCCCGCTACCCCGCCGTCTCGTACGTCTTCCTCGACCCGACCCACGGCCGGTCACCGTAGCCGACCCGCCCGGTCGGGACCGGTCCGCCCGACCGTCTGCGAACGTCGCACCCGGGGCCGGGCCGGGCGGACGCCCCGGTTACCCTGCCGGCCATGGTGCGATGGCGGTCCGGCACGGTCACGGCGCTCCGACGGCACTGGCACGGCGCGGTGGAACTCGAGGTCAGGCAGAGCGACGGGGTCGACGTCCGGGCGCTCGCCTATCCGTCGCTGGTTGGCACCCCGCAGCCCGGCGACCGGGTGCTGCTCAACGTGAACGCACTGGTGATGGGGCTCGGCACCGGCGGGTACGCCCTGGTCGTCGCGCTACCGGACCGGCTGCCGCCGGACCCGCCCGCCTCGGCACACACCCGCGACGACGGCCACCTGGTCAAGGCCCGTTACACCCCGTTGCAGCCGATCGTGCTCGGCGCGGACGAGGAGGCGTCGCCGTACCGGGAGAAGCTCGCCGACGCCGACGATCTGGCCGGGCTGCCGGTGGTCACCGCCGACCTGCACTCCGCGCTGCCCGCGATCGTGGCCGGGGTCCGGGCCGACGCGCCGGACGCCAGGATCGGCTACCTGATGACCGACGGGGGCGCCCTGCCGGCCTGGTTCTCCCGGACGCTGGACGGGTTGCGCGATCACCTGGTCGGCACGGTCACCGTCGGACAGGCGTTCGGCGGCGACCTGGAGGCCACGAACGTGCACAGCGGGCTGCTCGCCGCCCGGCACGCGCTCGGCGCGGAGCTGGTGATCGTGGCGCAGGGGCCGGGCAACCTGGGCACCGGCACCCGGTGGGGCTATTCCGGGGTGGCGGTCGGTGAGGCGGTCAACGCGGTCGCCGCGCTGGGTGGCCGGCCGGTGGGATCACTGCGGATCTCCGACGCCGACCCGCGGCACCGGCACCGGGGCGTCTCCCACCACAGCCTGACCGCGTACGGCCGGGTCGCGCTGGCCGCCGCCGACCTGGTGGTGCCCACCGGGCTGGCGCCGGCGCTGGCTGACGAGGTGGACCGGGCCCTCGCCCCGCTCGCCGGGCGGCACCGTCTGGTCCGGGTGGACGTGGCCGGGCTGGACGCCGCCCTCCGGGCGGCACCGGTACCGCTCTCCACGATGGGGCGCGGACTCGACGCCGACCACGCGTACTTCCTCGCCGCGGCCGCCGCCGGCCGGCACGCCGCCGCGCTGCTGCGCCAACCCTGAGCGGCGGCTGCGGCACCCCGGGCGGACGGGCCGACGGGCGGTCGACGCGGTCAGGAAGTACGCGTGGTCGGGATCAGCTGAGGAAGACCAGCGCGAGCCAGCCGGCGACCACCGCGACGAGCACCACCGTCAGCACCCAGGTCGGTACCCGGTACTCGCCGCGGCGGTTCCGCTCGATCTCCTCACGGATCTTCGCGCGGCGGCGCTCCAGACGGTTGAGCCGCACCTGCTCCGGGCGACGTTCCTCGCCCTCGTGACCGGGATGTTGATCTGTCATGGCGGGCTCAGCCTAACGAACCGGCCCGCCGGCCGTGGGCCGCACCTCGGATCAGGTGCGCCCGGGCCGGCGGGCCGGTGCGTCACATGCTCGCGATCAGCCGCTCGACGCGTTCGTCGTACGCCCGGAACGGGTCCTTGCAGAGCACCGTGCGCTGCGCCTGGTCATTGAGCTTGAGGTGGACCCAGTCGACGGTGAAGTCCCGGCGCTTCTCCTGGGCGTGCCGGATGAACTCACCCCGCAGCCGGGCCCGGGTGGTCTGCGGCGGCGTCTCCTTCGCCTCGAAGATCTCCGGGTCGGTGGCGATCCGGTCCACCTGCTTACGGCGTTCCAGCAGCCCGTAGAGGCCCCGGCCGCGACGCAGGTCGTGGTACGCCAGATCCATCTGGGCGATCCGCGGATGCGACAACGGCAGGTCGTTCTTGCGCTGGTAACGCTCGATGAGCTGGAGCTTCGTCACCCAGTCGATCTCCCGGGCCACCGGGTCGAGGTTGCCGGTCTCGACCGCCCGCAGCACCCGGCCCCAGAGCTCGACCACCCGCTTCGCGGTCTGGTCGCCGCCCCGGCGCTCGACGAACTCGGTCGCCTTGGCCAGGTACTCCTGCTGGATCTCCAGCGCGCTGATCTCCTTGTTGGAGGCGAGCCGGACCTTGCGCCGCCCGGTGATGTCGTGCGAGACCTCCCGGATCGCCCGGATCGGGTTCTCCAGCGAGAGGTCCCGCATCACCACCCCGGCCTCGATCATCCGCAGCACGATGTCCGCGCTGCCGACCTTGAGCAGGGTGGTCACCTCGTTCATGTTCGAGTCCCCGACGATGACGTGCAGCCGCCGGTAGCGCTCGGCGTCGGCGTGCGGCTCGTCCCGGGTGTTGATGATCGGCCGGCTGCGGGTGGTCGCCGAGGAGACGCCCTCCCAGATGTGCTCGGCCCGCTGGGACAGGCAGTAGACGGCGCCCCGGGGGGTCTGCAGGACCTTGCCCGCGCCGCAGATCAGCTGCCGGGTCACCAGGAACGGAATCAGGACGTCGGCGAGCCGGCCGAACTCGCCGTGTCGGGAGACCAGATAGTTCTCGTGGCAGCCGTACGAGTTGCCGGCGGAGTCGGTGTTGTTCTTGAACAGGTAGATCTCGCCCGCGATCCCCTCGTCGTGCAGCCGCTTCTCCGCGTCGACGAGCAGGCCCTCCAGGATCCGTTCCCCGGCCCGGTCGTGGGCGACCAGGTCGGCGACCGAGTCACACTCGGGCGTGGCGTACTCGGGATGGGACCCGACGTCGAGGTAGAGCCGGGCTCCGTTGCGCAGGAAGACGTTGCTCGACCGCCCCCAGGACACCACCCGGCGGAAGAGGTACCGGGCGACCTCGTCCGGTGACAGGCGGCGCTGGCCGCGATAGGTGCAGGTGACGCCGTACTCGGTTTCGAGACCGAAGATTCGCCGTTCCATGGTTGGAGATTAGTCGCCCGAGGGGCCGATTGGTCACTGTCGGCGGGTGGCGTTGTCCGGGTCGGCCGCAACGGTCACCGGCCGGGGTCCTCCAGGATGCTGAAGAGGTACTCGCCGTACCCGCTCCTGGTGAGCGGTTCGGCCAGGTCCCGGAGCTGGTCGTCGCTGATCAGGCCGCTGCGCCAGACGACCTCCTCGATGCAGCCGACCTTCAGGCCCTGCCGTTCCTCGATCACCCGGACGAACTCGCCGGCCTGCATCAACGAGGTGAAGGTCCCGGTGTCCAGCCACGCCGTACCCCGGTCCAGGGCGGTGACCTGGAGTCGTCCCTGCCGCAGATACGTCTGGTTCACCGCGGTGATCTCCAGTTCGCCGCGTTCACTCGGGGTGAGCCCTCGGGCGATCTCCACCACGTCGCCGGCGTAGAAGTACAGGCCCGGTACGGCGTACCGGGACTTCGGCTTCTCCGGCTTCTCCTCGATCGACAACGCGGTGCCGTCGGTGTCGAACTCGACGATTCCGTAACCCGCGCAGTCCGCGACCGGATAGGCGAAGATCCGGCCGCCGTCCGGTGGCTCACGCAGGGCGAGGCTGCGGCCCAGTCCGCCACCGTAGAAGATGTTGTCGCCGAGGATCAGGGCCACCGGTTCACCGGCCAGGAAGTCCTCGCCGAGCAGGAACGCCTGGGCGATACCGTCCGGCGTCGGCTGCACCATGTACTCCAGGCGCAGGCCCCACTGCCCGCCGTCGCCGAGCAGGCGTCGGAACTGCGGCTGGTCGTCCCGGGTGGTGATAATGAGGATTTCCCGTATTCCGGCCATTACCAGGGTGGACAACGGGTAATAGATCATTGGTTTGTCGAACACCGGCATCAGTTGCTTCGAAACGGCCTGTGTGATCGGCCAGAGCCGCGAGCCGGTGCCGCCCGCCAACAAGATTCCGCGCATTGGCGCAGGTTACCGACCCACCGTAGAACCGGCGGCTTTTTCGTCGGATCACCGACTGGCCGGTTGCCGACGAAACGGCTCGCCGGCCAAATGCGCCGGCATTTCCGGATCCGGCGTAGACTTCCGGTCCCATGAGGATCCTCGTCACCGGCGGCGCCGGATTCATCGGGTCTGAATATGTACGTATGCTGCTGACCGGCACCGGTCCACGGCTCGACCCCGGTGTGGTCACCGTGCTGGACAAGCTGACCTACTCCGGCAACCTGGCGAACCTCGATCCGGTTCGCCACGACCCCCGGCTGTCGGTGGTCGTCGGCGACATCTGCGACCCGGTGGTGGTCGACGAGGTGGTCGCCGGGCACGACGTGGTCGTGCACTTCGCCGCCGAGTCCCACGTCGACCGGTCGATCGTCAGCGCCGCCCCGTTCGTCTCCACAAACGTGCTCGGCACCCAGACCCTGCTGGACGCCGCACTGCGGCACGGCACCGGGCGCTTCGTGCACGTCTCCACCGACGAGGTATACGGCTCGATCGACTCCGGGTCCTGGGCCGAGACCCAGCCGCTGGCGCCGAACTCCCCGTACGCGGCGACCAAGGCCGGCTCCGACCTGCTCGCCCTCGCCTACCACCGGACGTACGGCATGGACGTGGTGCTGACCCGCTGCTCCAACAACTACGGGCCGTACCAGTTCCCCGAGAAGGTCCTCCCGCTCTTCGTCACCAACCTGCTCGACGGGGGCACCGTGCCGCTCTACGGCGACGGTGGCAACGTCCGGGACTGGCTGCACGTCCACGACCACTGTGTCGGCATCGCGCTGGTCCAGGACAAGGGCCGGCCGGGCGAGGTCTACCACATCGGTGGCGGCACCGAACTGACCAACCGCGAGCTGACCGGCCGGGTGCTCGCCGCCTGCGGCGCCGGCTGGGACCGGGTCGTCCCGGTCGCCGACCGGATGGGGCACGACCGGCGCTACTCGCTCGACATCACCAAGATCCGTGAAGAGCTCGGGTACGCCCCGCAGGTCGACCTCGACCGTGGACTGGTCGACACGATCGCCTGGTACCGGGAGAACCGTGCCTGGTGGGAGCCGCTGAAGGCACGACTCGACCCGGCGGCGACCCGCCCCGCCCCGACCGTCGGATGACCGCCCGGTGGCTGGTGACCGGCGCCGGTGGTCTGCTCGGCCGGGACGTGGCCGCCGTGCTCGCCGGACGGGACGGCGCGGAGGTCACCGCCGCCACCCGGGCCGACCTGGATGTCACCGACCCGGTGGCGGTCCGGTCCGCGGTCGACGGACACGACGTGGTGCTGAACGCGGCCGCCTGGACCGACGTCGACGGAGCGGAGAGCCGGGAGGCGGACGCCACCGCGGTGAACGGAGACGGGGTGGCGCACCTGGCCCGGGCCTGCGCCGAAACCGGGGCCCGGCTTATACACGTCTCGACCGACTACGTCTTCGCCGGCGACGCCACCCGGCCCTATCCCGAGGACGCGCCGACCGCACCGGTCAACGCGTACGGCCGCAGCAAGCTGGCCGGCGAACGTGCCGTCTTCCGGCTGCTTCCCCGAACCGGTTACGTGGTCCGCACCGCCTGGCTGTACGGGGCCCACGGCCCGAACTTCGTCCGCACCATGCTCCGGCTGGCCGCCGAACGTCCGCACCTCGACGTGGTCGACGACCAGCACGGGCAGCCGACCTGGTCGTACGCCCTCGCCGAACGCCTGGTCGAGTTGGCCGAGGCAGCCGGCCGGGGCGACGCGCCGGCCGGCGCGTACCACGGCACCGCCACCGGCCAGACCACCTGGTACGGCCTGGCCCGGGAGGTCTTCCGGTGGGCCGGTCTGGATCCGGAACGGGTCCGGCCCACCACCAGTGACCGGTTCCCCCGGCCGGCCCGCCGGCCCGGGTACAGCGTGCTGGGGCACGCCGGCTGGGCCCGGGCTGGCCTGCCGCCACTGCCGCACTGGCGGGACCAGCTGGCCGCGGCGCTGCGGCCGGGCGGCCCGCTGCGCGACGCCGCCCCCGCCGCCCGGATTCCGGCGTCGGGTGCCGCCGGCGTCCCGCCCGGGGTGCCACCGCTGGTCGCGGGCTAGGACGGCGCCCGGATCAGCGGGCAACGGCCGGGTGGGGGGGTCAGATCGGGATGATCGGCATCTCGTCCGGGTCGCCGTACAGCTTCGGCTCCCCGGTCAGCACGTACGCCGTCCAGCCGATCGCCTCGATCAGCGCCGAGGCGGCGTCCAGCCGGCCCAGGATCCGGGTCCATTCGGCGAGCACCCGCCAGTCCTCGGTCCCGACCGGGGTGAGGTACGCGCACGGATGCTCGACCAGCAGCAACACGCCCGCCGCCTGTCCCTCCGGTACCAGCCGCGACGCCTCGGCCAGGCAGGCGACCGGGACGGCGAACCGGCCGCCCTCGTCGACCACCTCGGCGATCGTCTCCCCGACGGCGATCGAGGTGGTCGCGTAGGCGAGGATCGCCGAGGTGTCCAGAACCAGTCGAATGTTGTCGACGTTGTCGGTCACGCCGCCGGCTTCCGGCCGACCGCACGGAGCCGGTCCCACCGGGCGTGTGTCATCCGTTCCCGGGCCTCGGTGAGACGCCGTCGGGCCCGCTCCCGGCCTTCGTCGGTGATCGGGAACCCGTGCTCGGCGAGGAGCTGGGCGGTCCGCTCCCGGGCCATCCGGTCCCGGACGGCCTGGGCGACGTAGGCGGACGCGTTCGGTTCCGCCTCGAGCCGGGAGGCCACGTCGTCGGGAAGGCTGACCGTCACACGCCGAGTCATACCGGTGAGGCTACCGGATCACACCCGGGCCCGGACAGGGAACCGGCGCCCGGTGCCGTGGCCCGGGCGCCGTGACACTCACTCGTCCGGGTCGGCGGACGCCTTGTTCTCCAGGTCGGCGGAGGCCGCCGACTCGGTCGGCTTCGCCGGCCCGGGGGCCGGCGCCTTCGGCTCCTCCGCCCCGGCACCGGCGCCGTCGGCCTTGGCAGGCGTCCCGTTGAGCAGGGAGGCCAGCGCCGCCCCGGTGATCCGGCGGAAGGTACGTCCCACCCGCCGTCGGTCCAGGACCGCCACCTCGAGCTGGGACGCGGCGATGGTCCGGGGCGCGCCGCCCTCGCCGCCGACACTGCCCAGCGCCCGGACCGCCAACCGGACCGCGTCGTCGAGCGACATCTCCGGCCGGTGGTCCTCACGTAGCGCGCCGGTGACCGCCTCCGCCTGCCCGCCCATCGCCATCCGGCCGGGTTCGTCGTTCACCGAGCCGTCGTAGGTGATCCGGTACAGTTCGTCGTCGTCCGGCGTGGCACCGACCTCCGCAACGCAGATCTCCACCTCGAACGGCTTCGACTGCTCGGTGAAGATCGCCCCCAACGTCTGGGCGTACGCGTTCGCCAGCGCCCGGCCGGTGACGTCGCGGCGGTCGAAGCTGAGGCCGGTGGCGTCGGCCATCCGCACCCCCGCCCGGCGCAGGTTCTCGAACTCGTTGTAGCGACCGACCGCCGCGAAGGCGATCCGATCGTAGATCTCGCTCACCTTGTGCAGGGCGGTGGAGATGTTCTCCGCCACGAAGAGCACCCCGCCCTCGTAGCTCAGCGTCACCGCGCTCCGGCCCCGGGCGATGCCCTTACGGGCCAGCTCGGAGCGGTCGCGCATGATCTGTTCGGGGGAGGCGTAGAACTGCATGGCCACGGCGGCGGTTCTCCTTACCGGTAACGCTGACGACGGGTTTGGGGCAACAACGGCGGCGTCAGCCGCCCGGGTTCTCCATCCGGGCGGCGACCACCGCTTCGGCGACCGACGCCGCCTCGGCGTCGGAGAGCCGGTTGGTGCCCTCCGCGGTGGCCGTCATCACCACCGGGTAGATCCGGCGGGTGAGATCCGGACCGCCGGTGGCGCTGTCGTCGTCGGCGGCGTCGTAGAGGGACTCGACGGCCACCCGGATCGCCTCCTCGGTGCTCAGACCGGGCCGGTAACGCTTCTTCAGCGCCGCCTTCGCGAACAGCGACCCGGAACCGATCCCGTCGTAGCCGGTCTCCTCGTACGGCCCGCCGGCGACGTCGAAGCTGAAGATCCGACCCGCCTTCGCGGGATCGGAGGTGGCGAGGTCGTAGCCGGCGAAGAGCGGGATCACCGCGAGCCCCTGCATCGCCGCACCGAGGTTGCCACGGATCATCGCCGCGAGACGGTTCGCCTTACCGTCGAGGGAGAGCATCGCCCCCTCGATCTTCTCGTAGTGCTCCAACTCCACCTGGAAGAGTCGCACCATCTCCAGGGCGATGCCGGCGGTGCCGGCGAAGCCGATCAGCGAGTACGCGTCGGCCGGATGCACCTTCCGGATGTCCCGGCTGGAGATCAGGTTGCCCATCGTGCCCCGCCGGTCACCCGCCATCACCACACCCTCGGCGGTGGTCAGCGCGACGATGGTGGTGGCGTGCGGGACCATGTCGGCGGCCGACCCGGGTGGCAGCGGCCGGCGACCAGGCAGCAGGTCGGGCGCCGCCATGCCGAGGAACTGGGTGAACGAGGACGTGCCCACGTTGAGGAACACGTCTGGTAGACGCCCGGTGGGATCAAAAGCCGCCACGTGCTTCCTCTCAGGTATGTCATCGCCTCGCCCGGCTCCGCCACGTCGAACGCGGAACCGGCCGAGGCGAGGCCTTGCGGTTGAAGCAGACTATCGCCCGGGCCTCTCCGGTGCGATGATCTCGGTCCCCGTGTTGCGGGGACCATGGAGCAGCTGGATGTCCGGCACGGCGGGCGGTCGGCCACGTCCCCGGGGCCGGACGGGACGTCGCGAATCCGGCGCGGCGCCGGCCCGCGCCGGACCCGCCGACGGCGTCACCGCCGACCGGACGGGAAGCACCACGCCCGGACCGGTACCGCACCGGGCTACTGTCCACCCTTCTGGACGTAGCCCCGGACGAACTCCTCCGCGTTCTCCTCCAGCACCGAGTCGATTTCGTCCAACAGGTCGTCGACGTCCTCGGTGATCTCGGCGTGCCGCTCGGCGACCTCCGGGTTCACCTCGGCCGAAACCTCGTCGACCTCCTCGTCCCGACGGGACTTGCCCGACTGCGACTGACCGCCGGTGTCACGGGTAGCCATCTGGTGCCTCCTCCACGATCGCCTGCGAGAAACTTACCTCGGATCGACGACGAAACCCGGCCGTCGCGGCCCACCGTACGGCCAGAATTCGATCTTCCGGCCGGACGGTGCACAGGCTAGCCGCCGGTGATGGTCTCCAGCAGGTCCTTCGCGCTCGCGCAGCGGTCGAACAACGCGCCCACGTGCTTGCGGGTGCCCCGCTCGGGCTCCATCATCGGCACCCGGACCAGCGACTCCCGGCCGACGTCGAAGATGACCGAGTCCCAGCTCGCCGCGACCACCTCCGAGGCGTACTGGGCGAGGCACCGGCCCCGGAAGTAGGCGCGGGTGTCCTCCGGCGGCTCCGTCATCGCCGACCGGGTCAGCTCCTCGGGCAGCAGGGTGGCCATCGCGCCCCGGCTCACCAGCCGGTGGTAGAGGCCCTTCTCCGGCCGTACGTCGGAGTACTGCAGGTCGACCAGCTGCAGCTTGTGCGACGCCCAGCCGAGCTTCTCCCGCTCCCGGTAGCCCTCCAGCAGCCGCAGCTTGGCCACCCAGTCGAGTTCGCCGGCGCAGAGCATCACGTCGCGGCCGAGTCGGTCCAGCACGCTCTCCCAGCGGTCGAGCACGTCCGTGGTGTCCGGGTCGACGTCGTCGCCGTACCGCTGCTCCACAAAGGAGCGGGCCCGTTCGAGGTACGCCCACTGCAGGTCCAGGGCGGTCAGCCGGCGCCCGTCCCGCAGCCGGATCCGGTGGGTCAGCGACGGGTCGTGGCTGACCGCCTTCAGCTCGCCCACCGGGTCCGCGATGGACAGGTCCGGGCTGAGCGCCTTCTCCTCGATCATGGTGAGGACCAGGGCGGTGGTGCCGACCTTCAGGTAGGTGGAGATCTCCGACAGGTTCGCGTCACCGATGATCACGTGCAGTCGGCGGTACTTGTCGGCGTCCGCGTGCGGCTCGTCCCGGGTGTTGATGATCGGCCGCTTCAGCGTCGTCTCCAGACCGACCTCGACCTCGAAGAAGTCGGCCCGCTGGGAGATCTGGAAACCGGTCTGCGAGCCATCCTGACCGATGCCGACCCGCCCGGCCCCGCAGACGATCTGCCGGGTCACGAAGAACGGGGTCAGGTAGGTCACGATGTCGGCGAACGGCGTCTGCCGGCGCATCAGGTAGTTCTCGTGCGCGCCGTAGCTGGCGCCCTTGTTGTCGGTGTTGTTCTTGTAGAGGTGGATCGGATGGGTACCGGGGATGGTCGCCGCCCGCCGGGACGCCTCCGCCATTACCCGCTCCCCCGCCTTGTCCCAGCGGACCAGGTCCATCGGGTTGGTCACCTCGGGAGTCGAGTACTCCGGGTGGGCGTGGTCGACGTAGAGCCGCGCGCCGTTGGTGAGGATGACGTTGGCCAGGCCCAGGTCCTCGTCGGCCAACGCCTCGGCCGGGTCGTACGCCGCACCGGAGTAGGTGAAACCACGGGCGTCGCGCAGCGGCGACTCCTCCTCGTAGTCCCACCGCGCCCGACCGCCCCGGGCCAGCTCGGGCCGGGCGCCGTACGCGTTGACCACCTGGGACGACGTCACCATCGGGTTGGCGCCGGCCTGGCCGGGTACGGAGATGCCGTACTCGACCTCGGTGCCCATGATCCGCCGAACGCTCATGCCGCCGCCTCGCTTCGCTCACCGACGCCATGAGGCTCCACCACACTGAGCCCGATGATTCGCTCGCCACGCTCGCTCATGCCGCCGCCTCGCTTCGCTCGCCCATGGCGTCGAGCGTAGTCCGCCCCGCCGCCGGAATTCTCGCCCGGCGTGTCGACACGACCACGGTACGCCCCCGCCCGGGTCACCACTGGCAAGACGGAGCCGGACAGCAGCGGGGGCGCCGCCACCGCGGCGCCCACGATGCCGGTCCGGTTTACAGGTACTGGCCGGTGTTGCTCGCCGTCTCGATGGAACGGCCGGCCTCCGCGCCCTTGCCGCCGGAGACGAGGGTACGGATGTAGACGATCCGCTCCCCCTTCTTGCCGGAGATCCGGGCCCAGTCGTCCGGGTTGGTGGTGTTCGGCAGGTCCTCGTTCTCCCGGAACTCGTCGACGCAGGCGTCGAGCAGGTGCTGCAGCCGCAGTCCCTTGCGTCCGGAGGAGAGGAACTCCTTGATCGCCATCTTCTTGCCCCGGTCGACGATGTTCTGGATCATCGCGCCGGAGTTGAAGTCCTTGAAGTACAGGACCTCCTTGTCACCGTTGGCGTAGGTGACCTCGAGGAACCGGTTCTCCTCGGTCTCCGAGTACATCCGCAGCACCACGGCCTCGATCATCGCGGCCACCGTCGCCGCCGGATCGTTGCCGTGCTCGGCCAGGTCGTCGGGGTGCAGCGGCAGACCGGTGAGGATGTACTTCGAGAAGATGTCCTTGGCCGCCTCGGCGTCCGGACGCTCGATCTTGATTTTCACGTCGAGCCGGCCAGGACGCAGGATCGCCGGGTCGATCATGTCTTCCCGGTTGGACGCCCCGATCACGATGACGTTCTCCAGGCCCTCCACGCCGTCGATCTCGCTGAGCAGCTGGGGAACGATGGTGTTCTCCACGTCGGACGAGACCCCGGAACCCCGGGTCCGGAAGACCGAGTCCATCTCGTCGAAGAACACGATGACCGGGGTACCCTCGCCGGCCTTCTCCCGGGCCCGCTGGAAGATGAGCCGGATGTGCCGCTCGGTCTCGCCGACGTACTTGTTCAGCAGCTCGGGGCCCTTGATGTTGAGGAAGAAGCTGGTGTGCTTCTCCTCGCCCCGCCGCTCGGCGATCTTCTTGGCCAGCGAGTTCGCCACCGCCTTGGCGATGAGCGTCTTGCCGCAGCCCGGCGGACCGTAGAGCAGGATGCCCTTCGGCGGCCGGAGCTGGTGCTCCCGGAACAGGTCCGCGTGCAGGAACGGCAGCTCGACGGCGTCCCGGATCTGCTCGATCTGGGGCTGCAGACCACCGATGTCGCTGTAGTCGACGTCCGGTACCTCTTCGAGGACCAGCTCCTCGACCTCGCTCTTCGGGATCCGCTCGTAGGCGTACGCGGAGCGGGGCTCGATCATGAGCGAGTCACCGGCCCGCAACGCCGAGCCGATCAGGGTCTCCGCGAGGTGGACGATCCGCTCCTCGTCGGCGTGTGAGATCACCAGGGCCCGGTCGCCCGCACCACCGGAGGGGTTCTCCAACACCTCCTTGAGCATGACGACCTCGCCGACCCGCTCGAAGCCGAACGCGTCGACGATGTTCAGCGCGTCGTTGAGCAGGACCTCCTGCCCACGCTGGAGCTCCGCCGCGTCGAGCGACGGCGAGACGGCCACCCGTAGCTTGCGGCCACCGGTGAAGACGTCCACCGTCCCGTCGTCGTGTCGGGCCAGGAAGACACCATAACCGCTGGGTGGCTGCGCCAGCCGGTCAATCTCCTCCTTGAGCGTGACGATCTGGGCGCGTGCCTCCTTGAGGGTGTTCACGAGCCGCTCGTTGTTCTCGGTGAGCCGAGCCAGTTGGGCCTGTGTCGCCGCCAGCCGTTCCTCAAGCTGCCGGACGTGTCGAGGGCTTTCGGTCAACTTGCGCCGCACCAGAGCGAGTTCCTCTTGAAGAAACGCGACCTGGGTGGAGAGATCGTGGGCCTCCTTCTCCCACCGTGCGGCGCGCGAGTCCGCGTCGTCGCTGCGTGCCACGTCCCACCTCCCCGGGGGCTTGAACGTTCTGACCTAACACTAACCGCTGTGACGCTGATTCGGTTCCACGCAACACCCTCGTCGCCGAACCTTGATCACTCGATCACGGTGAACATGATCATTATGGCGGTCCCGGTCGACCCGGCGGAGCCGGTTTCGGGCAGGTCGCACCGGATGGGGTGGACAACGGGTCCACCCGGCCCCGCGGCGGGGTACGGTCAGCCGGTCAGAGCATCGGTCGGCCGACGACCGAGGCGACCAGGCGGGCGAACTCCTCCAGCCGGGCGATCTGCCCCGCCCCGCCGTCGTCGAGCGTCTTGCCGAACCGCAGGGCGTCGTGCCGGGGCGGCGCGTGCGCCTCGTCGCCGGGCACACCCTCGTCGAGCGAGCTGAGCAGCAGGTAGACGTCGATGCTGTCCACCCGGATTTGGCCGTCCGGGCTACGACTCAACCGACGCCGGCAACCCACCTCGCTGACCGTCGACACCGGCACCACCCGCAGCGACGAGGTCATCGAACCGGCGGGCCCGTCGTCCGGCGGCACGTCCTCGCCGTGCCACAGGATGAGTCGGCTGCCGTCGCAGATCGCGACCTCCTGCCAGACCCCGTTCACCTCGTTGACGAACCGCTCCAGGGTGAACCCGAGCACCGAGGCGCCGCGGAGCACCCCGCTGAGCGCCTCCATCGCCACGTCCGGATCCCGCAGATAGGCCCGGGCGGCGGACTCCAGGTCCTGGTACGGCGACCAGTCCGGAAAGACGGCGGGCAGCTCACCACCGCCACCGAACGCCGGCCGACTCATGCCGTCTCCCCACTGGGCCCGGCGGCGTGACGAGCCACCATCCGCAGCTGGCTGATCCGCTCGCTCATGCCACCTCCCCGCTCACTCGGCAGCGCCGCCCGGCGCCGTCTCACTCGCCTGCCGTGCCTGCTGCCGGCGCAGCGCGTACGCCTCGGCGCCCTTGCTCGGCTTCCGCCGCCGCGGCGGCGCGGTGACGCCCGGCGCCAGGCGCCGACTGGAGACCAGGAACGCGGTGTGGGCGATCATGCGGTGGTCCGGCCGTACCGCGAGGCCGTCCGCGTGCCAGTCCCGTACCAGCGACTCCCACGCCCGCGGCTCGGTGAACCCGCCCCGCTCCCGCAACGCCTCGACCAGTTCGGAGAGCTGGGGTGTGGTCGCGACGTAGCCGACGAAGACACCGCCGGGCAGCAGTGCCCGCTCGACCAGATCCAGCGCTTCCCACGGGGTGAGCAGGTCAAGGATGATCCGGTCGAAACCGGACTCCTGGCAGTCGGCCACGTCCCCCACGTGCAGGGTCCACGCCGGATGCGGTCCACCGAAAAATGATTCCACATTCCGGCGCGCGATCTCGGCGAAATCCTCACGAAGCTCGTAGGAGTGCAGTTCTCCGTCCGGTCCGACCGCCCGGAGCAGCGAACAGGTCAACGCACCCGAACCGACACCGGCCTCCAGCACCTTGGCGCCGGGGAAGATGTCCCCCATCGCGACGATCTGGGCAGAGTCCTTGGGATAGATCACCTGGGCGCCGCGCGGCATCGACAGGACGTAGTCGGCGAGCAGCGGTCGCAACGCGAGATACGCCGTCCCCCCGGTCGAGGTGACCACACTGCCGTCGGGCAGCCCGATCAGCGCGTCGTGCTCCAGCGCCCCGCGATGGGTGTGGAACGACCGGCCGGGTTCCAGCGTGATGGTGTGCATCCGCCCCTTCGGATCGGTGAGCTGCACCCGGTCCCCGGGCAGGAACGGGCCGCGACGGGCCGGCGTCGGGGTGGGTCGGACAGCGGAAACGGCGGTGGGCTGTGCGGTCACTGAGTCATCTTTCGGTTCGGCTCGAGAAGCTGCGCCAGGTCGGCGACGTGCAGTACGCCGACCACATCTTCGCCTGACGTCACGAGGTACTGCGCGCCCGGGTGGCTCTGCACGGCGTGCACCACCTCCTCGCCGACGAGCCGGACGGACAGGGTGGGCACCCGGTCCAGGCCGCGGGCCACGGTGTCCACGGCCACCCAGGGACGGCGTTCCACCGGCACCGCGGCCGCGGTCGCCCGGTCCACCACCGCCACCAGCCGGCCGGACGAGTCGACGACGCCGAGGGCCGGTTCGGGCGCTCCGGCGGCCGCACCGCGACGTTGCGCCTCGGCCAGCGGTGTGCCGGTCGGCACCCGGAACACCGGACGGGCCAGCCGGGCCAGGTCGATGAGCGGGAAACGCCGACTGATCCGGGCCGCCCGGATCGCCTGACCCGCCCCCTGCCACAGGGTGACCGCCACCACCAGGACCAGCGCCAGGCCCAGCACCGGACCGACCCCCTGGGCCGGCAGGACGTCCACCCAGGTCAGCAGGAGGACCAACGCGACGGTGCCGACCGCGACCAGCCGACCCGACCAGCCGGCGACCTCGGTCGCCAGGTGCTGGTCCCGGGTGGCGGCCCAGACCCCGGCCCGCAGCGCCCGCCCACCGTCCAGCGGCAGTCCGGGCAGGCTGTTGAAGAGCGCCACCAGCAGGTTGCTCGCCGCCAGTTGGAACGCGAACTGGTGGACCAGTGTCCCGTCCGGCAGGGCGAGCGTCAGCCCCGTCGCCGCCAGCCCGATGACCAGCGAGACGGCCGGTCCGGCGAGCGAGACCAGCAGGTCCACCCGGGGAGTCGGCGCGTCCCGGTCCATCTCGGTGTAGCCGCCGAGCAGCTCCAGCGTGATGCCCCGGACCCCGATCCCGTACCGGCGCGCGGTCAGCGCGTGGCCCAGTTCGTGCAGCAGCACCGAGCCGAGCAGCAGGATCACAAAACCGGCGCCGAACAGGTAGCCGGCGGGTCGGGACAGGTCGAGCTGCCGCTGGACGACGCCGCCGTACATCAGGGTGATCACGGCGGCGAGTAGCAGCATGGAGGCGTTGACCTGGACGGGGACGCCGAACACCCGGCCGACGACGAGGGCGTTCCGCCGGTTGGTGCGGGTACGTCGCGGTCGCGAGGGTTCCTCCATCGGTTCGATGCTACGGAACGCCCCGACCGGACCACCCGTCGGTTCGGTCTGCCCGCACGCGACCGATCGGGGTGCTACCGAGGACCGGACGGCAGCACCGGCGGGTAGGTGGGCCGGGTTCCGTCGTACCCGTGGCATAACCTTCCGGACATGACGGCAGAGACGGTGGCAACACAGGCCGTGACAACACAGGCGGCGACAACACCGGCGGTGGAAACGGGACCGGCTACGGACCCGGGGGCCGCCCGGGCGGTCACCGCCTCGCTCTCCCCGTCCCGGGCCGCCGACTTCAAGACCTGCCCGCTGCTCTACCGGTTCCGCAGCATCGACCGGCTGCCCGAGCGCCCCAGCGCCGAGCAGGTCCGCGGCACGCTCGTCCACGCGGTGCTGGAGCGGCTCTTCGACCTGCCCGCCGACCAGCGGACCCCGACCGCGGCGGCGGACCTGGTGGCGCCGGAGTGGGACCGGTTGGTGGCCGAGCAGGCGGAGCTGGCCGAGTTGTTCCCCGCCGGCGACCTCGCCGGGCCGGACGAGTTCCTCGCCTCGGCCCGCGAGCTGCTGAACGGCTACTTCAGCGTGGAGGACCCGCGCCGGCTGGAACCGGCCGAGCGGGAGAGTCTGGTCTCGGCGGTGGTCGACGACCAGTTGCTGATCCGCGGCTACATCGACCGGTTGGACGTCTCGCCGGACGGTGCGCTGCGGGTGGTCGACTACAAGACCGGCGGGGCACCCCGCGAGGCCTTCGAGGCCCGGGCGTTGTTCCAGCTCAAGTTCTACGCGCTGGTGCTGTGGCGGACCCGTGGGGTGGTGCCGACGGTGCTGCGGCTGCTCTACCTCAAGGACGCCGAGATCTGCGACTACCGCCCCGACGCCGACGAACTCGTCCGGTTCGAGCGGACCGTCCTGGCCCTGTGGCGGGCGATCGAACAGGCCACCGAGGCCCGCGACTTCCGCCCCAAGCCGAGCCGGCTCTGCGACTGGTGCAGCCACCAGGCACACTGTCCGACCTTCGGCGGCACTCCCCCACCGTTCCCGGAACCGGCGGACGCCCCACCGTCGACCGTCGCGCCGCCGGCCCGGGTCAGCCGGAGGACGGCCGGCGGCCCCGCCGGCGTGCCGACGCAGCCGGTACGGACCGAGCCGGCCGCAACGCCACCGCCGCGGTCCGCGACAGCGAAAACGACGCCGGCCGATCCCGGGCCGGGCTGACCGGGTCGGAGGAGGTCCGCCAGCGGCCACCGGGCCGGTGGGGATCCGGGGCACAGGAGGAGAGGTTCTCCTCCTGAAGAAGGAGGTCAGCTTCGCCGTCGCCGATGAGCTATGCGCTGAAACAGCGGATAGCGTCGCCAGCATGACCCGCCGCGACCTCCCGGATGCCCCGGTCCCCGGACCCGGCCCGGGATGGCGCCGCCACCTTCCCGGGCGGTTCGTCGTCCGGCACGGTCGGGCGCTCGCCCAGGACACGCTGCTGGTCCTGACCGCCGTTCTGGTCGAACTGGTGTTCCTGGTCATCGACCCCGCCGAGATCATCGCCGGATATCCGGAGGCTTCCACGGTGGGCCGTGGTGCGACCGCGGTCTGGGGAGTCGCCTGCCTCGCCCCGATCCTGTTGCGGCAGGCCGCCACCTGGACCGCGGTGCTGGTGGCGACCCCGATTCTGCTCGCCACCGAGCTTTCCGGTGCCCGGCCGGTGAGCGTCGCGGTGACCGTGATCGCGCTGAGCTACACCGCCGCGTCCCGCTTCCCGCTCCGGCAGGCGGCGTTGGCCAACGCGGTCCTCTGGGCTCCCGGCGTGTTCGTCGCACTGGCCAGACCGGCCTCGGACAACCGACTTGAACTCTCCGCCGGATACCTGCTCTTCACCCAGCTGATGTTCGTCCTGGTCTGCTTCTTCATCGGACGTACCGTGCACGCCCGCCGCGCCTCGCTCGGCGCTCTGGAGGAGCGGGCCCGGGTGGCCGAGGAGAACCAGCGGGCCCTGGCCGACCAGGCGGTCGCCGACGAACGACGACGGATAGCCCGGGAACTGCACGACGTGGTGGCCCACCACGTCAGCGTGATGGGCGTGCTGGCCACCGGCGCCCGACGGGTGCTGTCCCGGGACCCGACCGCCACCGACGGCGCGCTGGGCACCATCGAGGAGACCAGCCGGACCACCCTGCGGGAGCTGCGCCGGCTGCTCGACGTGCTGCGCACGGACGCCGAACCGGCCGCCGACCTCGCCCCGCAGCCGGGGCTCGCCGGCATCGAGGCCCTGGTGGAACAGGTCCGGGAGGCGGGCCTGCCGGTGACACTGCGGGTGGACGGCACGCCCGGACCACTCGATCCGGGGGTGGCGTTGACCATCTACCGGATCGTGCAGGAGGCGCTCACCAACACCCTGAAGCACGCCGGCACGGCCACCGCCCAGGTCCGACTGAGTTTCGGGGTGTACTGGCTGATCGTCGAGGTTTCCGACACCGGGCGCGGGCCGACGCCGGAGCAGAGCCGGGTCGGACACGGCCTGGTCGGGATGCGGGAACGGGTGGCGCTCTACGGTGGGACCCTGCGTACCGGGCCACGCCCCGGTGGCGGTTACCGGGTGTACGCCAAGATGCCGATGGAGCACCTGGGTGCGCCGATCAGCGAACGAAGCGGAAGGTAGGGCGGCATGACGGACGGACAGGCCC
Organism: Plantactinospora sp. B24E8; assembly: GCF_039871735.1. Taxonomy (NCBI): domain Bacteria; kingdom Bacillati; phylum Actinomycetota; class Actinomycetes; order Micromonosporales; family Micromonosporaceae; genus Plantactinospora; species Plantactinospora sp. B24E8. Next base: position 17,098 of record NZ_JBDPMH010000031.1, on the reverse strand, counting down.
CGGAGCGACCGGTGCGGGTCCTGCTCGCGGACGACCAGCCGCTGCTGCGGACTGGGTTCCGGATGGTGCTCGGCGCGGAGGAGGACCTGGACATCGTCGGCGAGGCCGGGGACGGGCTGGAGGCGGTCGACCTCTCCCGCCGGCTGCTGCCCGACGTGGTGCTGATGGACATCAGGATGCCCCGGATGGACGGGGTCGCCGCCACCCGGGCGATCGTCGACGCCCGGCTGCCGGTCCGGGTGCTGATCCTGACCACCTTCGACCTCGACGAGTACGTCGTCGGCGCGTTGCGGGCCGGCGCGAGCGGCTTCCTCGCCAAGGACGTACCGGCCGAGGACCTGGTGACCGCGATCCGGACCGTCGCCGCCGGTGAGGCCGTCGTCGCGCCCCGGATCCTCAAGCGGCTGCTGGACCGGTTCGCCGAGACGCTGCCCGATCCGGCCGCCGCGCCACCGAAGGAGATCGGGGTGCTCACCGAACGGGAGCGGGAGGTGCTCGTCCAGGTCGCCCGGGGGCTGTCCAACGCGGAGATCGCCCGGGCCCTGTCGGTGAGCGAGACGACGATCAAGACCCACGTCGGTCACGTGCTCACCAAACTCGGCCTGCGGGACCGGGTGCAGGCGGTGGTGCTGGCGTACGAGACCGGTCTGGTCCGTCCGGGCGCCTGACCCGTCGGCGGGTCCTGCGGCGTACGCCCGCAGGACGAGAGGACGTACGCCGGGTCGGGCATCCCTCCTACCGGTGGAGGAGTACCGACGGGGCGGGAGTCGGATCCGGAAACCGTTCCGTCGTACGACGACCGGACGGGACACCTCGTTTACCGTCAGAAGAGAACGACGGAATCCTGCCAGTCGGAACAACGACATACCGGCGGTCATTCGGGACCGACGGAAAACCATGGGCACGGAGCCGAAGCGGCTGCGGACAATCGCAGAAGAATGGATAATCGGGCGGAAACGCCCGCCGACCGAACGATAGCAGTCAGGGACAACCCTGATTTCTCATCGGGGCCGACCCGCACCGGGAAATCCGCTCCGGCTCCGCCCTCGGGCGGACGCCGCAACCGCCTTCGACACCGACGATGGATGCTGCGGCGGTTCGCCACGGCCCGACCGGGCAGGACTATCTATCAGGGGGAGATGACGTGACGGCGACGGTGACCCGAGGTTCCGCGACAGCGGCCCGGGCGGACGACGTATGGAAGGTGTACGGCACCGGCGAGGCCCAGGTGTCGGCGCTGCGGGGGGTGAGCGTCGAATTCGAGCGGGCCCGGTTCACCGCCATCATGGGACCGTCCGGTTCCGGGAAGTCCACCCTCATGCACTGCCTCGCCGGACTCGATTCGGTCACCCGGGGCACCATCCACATCGGCGACACCCGGGTGACGGGGCTCGGTGACGCGGGCCTCACCAAACTCCGCCGCGACAAGGTCGGATTCATATTCCAGCAGTTCAACCTCCTGCCGACGCTGACCGCGCAGGAGAACATTCTGCTGCCCCTTTCCATCGCCGGCCGCAAACCCGATCCCGAGTGGCTGTCCACCGTCATCGACACGGTCGGCCTGCGGGACCGGCTCCACCACCGGCCGGCGCAGCTCTCCGGCGGCCAGCAGCAGCGGGTCGCCTGCGCCCGGGCCCTCGCCTCCCGCCCCGAGGTCATCTTCGCCGACGAGCCGACCGGCAACCTCGACTCCCGGTCCGGGGCCGAGGTACTCAACTTCCTGCGCCGCTCCGTCGCCGAACACCAGCAGACCATCGTGATGGTCACCCACGACCCGGTCGCCGCCTCGTACGCCGACCGGGTGGTCTTCCTCGCCGACGGTCAGATCGTCTCCGAACTGGTCGAGCCGACCCCGGACACCGTGCTGGACACCATGAAGAAGCTGGACGGGCTCACCGAGGCGGGTCAGTGATGCTGCGCGCCACCCTGAAGAGCCTGCTCGCCCGCAAGCTCCGGCTGGTCCTCTCCGGGCTCGCGGTTGTCCTCGGCGTCATGTTCGTCTCCGGCGCGTTTGTCCTCACCGACACGCTGAGCCGGTCCTTCGACGGCCTGTTCAGCGACGCCTACGCCGCGACCGACGTCGGGGTCAGCGCCAAACCGAAGATCAACATGGGTGAGATGCAGGGGGAACAGGTCGCCGCTCCCTTTCCGGCCGCCACCCTCGACCAGGTCCGGGCCGTCCCCGGCGTCGCCGCGGCCACCGGCACGGTCGGCGCCGACGGCGCCCTGATGATCGGCGACAACGGCAAGGCCCTCACCTCCTTCGGGCCGCCGCAGTTGGGCGGCAACTGGACCGGGGAGAACAAACTGGTCGAGTTGCGGACCGGACGCGGCCCGACCGCGGACACCGAGGTGGCGGTCAACCAGACGGTGGCCACGGCGGCGAAACTCTCGGTCGGCGACCGGGTCGCCGTACTGACCCCGTTCAAGGAGAAGCAGGAGTTCACCCTCGTCGGCATCTTCGGCTACAGCGGCGGCCGGGAAAGCCTCGGCGGCGTCCAGGAGGTGACCTTCACCGAACGGGTGGCGCAGGAGTCGATGCTCGGTCAGACCGGCGTCTACACCGAGATCACCGTGACGGCGGCCGACGGGGTCGACCCGGCGGCGCTGCGGGACCGGGTCTCGGCCGCCCTCGGCGACGGCTACGTGGTGAAGACCGGCGAACAGCTCTCCGACGACGCGGCGGCCGGCTTCGACGAGGCGCTCGGCTTCTTCAACAACATCCTGCTGGGCTTCGCCGGTGTGGCGCTCTTCGTCGGCATCTTCCTGATCCTGAACACCTTCTCGATCATCGTCGCCCAGCGCACCCGGGAACTGGCGCTGCTGCGCGCCATCGGTGCCGGCCGGCGTCAGGTGATCGGTTCGGTACTGACCGAGGCCACCGTCATCGGCCTGCTCGCCTCGGTCCTCGGCCTGCTCGCCGGCATCGGCGTCGGCGCCCTGCTGGCGTACGTCTTCGGACAGGTCGCCGGCGGCCTCGAACTGGCCGGGATCGGCGTACCGCCCAGCGCGGTGATCAGCTCCTTCGTGGTCGGTCTGCTGGTCACCCTCGTCGCGGCGGTGCTGCCGGCGCTGCGGGCCGCCCGGATCCCGCCGGTGGCCGCGATGCAGGACGTGGCGACCCCGGACCGGCCGCTGACCCGGATCACCGTTTCCGGCGCGGTGGTCTCCGCGCTCGGCGGTACCCTGCTGCTGCTCGGTCTGACCGGCAACGCCGGCGACGGCACACTCTGGACCGTGCTCGGCGGGGTGCTGCTCTCCTTCGTCGGGGTCGCCCTGCTGACCCCGCTGATCAGCCGCCCGGTGGTCTCCGTCCTCGGCCGGCTCTTCGCCTGGTCGGTGCCGGGCAAGCTCGGCCGGCTGAACTCGGGCCGCAACCCGCGCCGGACCGCGATCACCGCCGCCGCCCTGATGGTCGGCATCGCCCTGGTCACCGGGGTGACGGTGATCCTGGACTCGGCCAAGAGCAGCATCACCGCCCTGGCCGAGGACACCATCCAGGCCGAACTGGTGATCTCCGGCCGGCAGACCGGTCCCCGGCCGCCGAGCTTCGACGCGGCGGTGCTGGACCGGGCCGCCGAGGTACCCGGGGTGGCGTTGGTCGCCGGCACGTACCTGGACCAGGCACAGGTCGGCCAGGACCGTACCTGGGTCAGCGCGACCAACAACGTCGCCGCGCTGCGGGAAATCTTCCGGGTCAGCCCGACCGCCGGCAGCATCGACACCCTCGGTCCGCAGCAGCTGCTGGTCGACTCCGGTACGGCCGCGGAGCGGGGCCTGTCGGTTGGTGCCACGGTCCCGGTCCAGTTGTCCCGGGGCGAGGCGCGGACGTACACGGTGACCGGGATCTACGCCGAGTCCGACCTGTTCAGCGGGTTCCTGTTGCCGGCCTCGGCCGCGGTTGACTTCGGGGTGCCGAAGCCCACCCAGGCGTACCTGAAGCTCGACCCGGGCGCCTCGGTGGACCAGGTGATGCCGCAGGTCGAGGCGCTGCTCGCGGACAGCCCCACGGTGTCGGTCGCCGACCGGGCCGGGTTCATCGAGCAGCAGACCGGCCAGTTCGACCAACTGCTCGCGATGATCCGGATCCTGCTCGCGTTGGCGATCGTGATCGCCGTCCTCGGGATCGTCAACACGCTGGCGCTGTCGGTGCTGGAGCGGACCCGCGAGCTGGGGCTGCTCCGGGCGATCGGTCTGCGCCGGGCACAGACCATGCGGATGATCACTGTCGAGGCGGTGGTGATCTCGGTCTTCGGCGCCCTGCTCGGGGTGGCCGTCGGCACCGGTCTCGGCGCGGCGGTGGTCCGGGCCCTGCGCGAGGACGGCATCACCGACCTGGTCCTGCCGTGGGCCCAGATGGGGATCGTCCTCGGCCTGGCTGCCGTGGTCGGAGTGCTCGCGGCGGTGTTGCCGGCGATCCGCGCCGCGCGGCTGAACGTTCTCGGTGCGATCGCGCACGAATAGCCCGCCCATGGCTTGGGGGTAGCCACGGGTTGGTGCGGGGCGGTGTCCGACCGGACGCCGCCCCGCTGCCGTCTTCGGGCCGTCTCCACTGCCGGATCGGGCGACCGCCCGGTACCGCACCGCGCCCGGCAGCCCGGCGGATCAGCGGGACAGGTCGAGCGGGGCCAGCAGCCCGCCGAGCAGCTCCAGGTCCACCCCGGTCAGGGTCTCCAGCAGGTGTAGGCCGTCAACCGGGTCGATCGGCACCAGACTCGGCACCCCGAGCACCGCCGCACCGGCGGCGAGCGCACTGGCCACCCCGGCCGGCGAGTCCTCGATCGCCACGCAGCGGTTGATCGGCACGTCCAGCAGCCGCGCCGCGGTCAGGTACGGCGTCGGGTCCGGCTTGTTCGCCGCCACCTCGTCACCGCAGACGATCACGTCGAAGCTGTCCCGGCCCAGGGTGTCCAACGCCACCTCGACCAGGCTGCGGGCGCTCGAGGTGACCAGCGCGGTCGGGATCGGCACCGCGCGTACCGCCTGCACCAGAGCCAACGCGCCGGGCCGCCAGCGCAGTTCGGTGAGGAACAGCTCCGCCACCCGCTTCTCCAGCCAGGCGGCGCTGGCTGCCGGGTCCCGCCACGGCTGCGCCAGGTCGGTGTGCAGGATCTCCATCGACACGGCCATGCTGGTGCCGACCATGGCGATCCGGGCCGTCTCCGAGAGCTCCCCTCCGTAGTGCGCGGCGAGTTCCTGCAGCCCGACGTCCCACAGCCGCTCGCTGTCCACCAGGGTGCCGTCCATGTCGAAGAGCACGGCGGCGGGGTGTTGGCTGTTCAGGATGCCTCCCGGGCGCGGGTACGGATCATCTCCCGATCCTGCCAACCCCGCCGGACCCCCACTCCGGGCCGCCGCCGAACTGTGGCGGAAGCCTCAGTCGCTCCCCCGCGCCTGGTCCCTCAGCCGAGTTCGCAGGCGGTCAACCCACTCTGGTAGCCGCCGAAGAACGCGCTGGTGCGCTGCTCCACGGTGCCGTGCGCGTCCTCGGCGAACCACGGCTGGTCCGGATCGTCGGCGACCGCCCGCAGCCCGGCCAACAGCTCGTCGATGTCCCCCTCCTCCACCGCGAGCACCCGGTCCCGCTCCGAGTCACCGATGTACGCGCCGGCCATGCAGTCGGCCTGCAGTTCGTGCTGGATCGTGTACTCGTGGCGGATGCCGAGGCGGGCCTGGATGGCGTGCGCGTACTCGTGGCCGAGCAGGTAGTACAGGAACGCGTCACCGACCTGCTGGAAGGCCACCACCGCCCAGTTGATGTCGTACGCGATGAAGTCGCCGACCGAGCAGTAGACCGCGTTGTTGGTGGGCAGTGCCTGACCGCCGCACTCGATCTCACCCGCCCGCCGGTACGCGGTGATCTGGCTGACCCGCTGGAACCGCTCCCCCGCCTCGCGGAACTGGCCGGCCCAGTAGAGTTCGGCGACCCGGACCGCGGTCTTCATGTCCTGCTCGAAGTCTTCGACGTCCATCGGCCGGTCCGCCCCGGGCCGATCGGCGTCGCCGGGGGCGGTCGGGGTCGCCGGTCCGTCCGGTGGCGACGGCTCCTGTCCACCCCGCGGTCCGACGAAGCAGGCGCCCGCGACCACCACCGTGACGGTCAGAGCCAGTAGCCGCCAGAACCGGTCGGTACGACGAAACGGACGCATCACGGCCTCCCACGGTGATCGACAACCCGCACACCGTCCCATGGTGCCGATCCCGTCAAACCACCGGATCGTCTCCGGTGCGGAACGGACCGATCCGCCGGGTGACCATCGAGATCAACCGGAAGCACCGGGCGGATGGCACGGGCTATCATCGCTTATGTACCGGTATATCGTGATCACTGCGGTCAGTGGCCCCGCCGTACCGTCCCGGACGGCCCGCCGGCCGGCGCGGCCGGCGGGCCGGGTCCGAGTCCGAGACGTAGGCTGACGGACGTGAGGGACAACAGGGACGGCAGTACCAGGTTCAGTGCGGGAACCGCCGCGTGGCGCGGCCACCCCCGGCGGCTCGACGCCGGTACGCACGCTGGAGGTAGGGCGTGACCGAGTTCGACGGGTTGCCCGTGCTGCGCTCGCCGGTCGCGATCGCGGCCTTCGAGGGTTGGAACGACGCGGCGGACGCCTCGACGGCGGCGGTGGAACACCTCGAGCAGGTGTGGCAGGCCCGCCAGGTCGCCGAACTGGACCCCGAGGACTTCTACGACTTCCAGGTCAGCCGGCCGACGATCACGATGGCCGACGGTGAGACCCGACGGGTCGAGTGGCCGACCACCCGGTTCATGGTGGCCAGCCCGGAGGGCACCGACCGGGACGTGGTGCTGATCCGGGGCATCGAGCCGAGCATGCGCTGGCGCACCTTCTGTGAACAGGTGCTGGAACTCTGCCACAGCCTGGAGATCAACCGGATCGTGCTGCTCGGTGCGCTGCTGGCCGACGTGCCGTACACCCGGCCGCTGCCGATCAGCGGCAGCGCCTCGGACAAGGACGCCGCCGAGCGCTACCAGCTCACCCCGACCCGGTACGACGGTCCGACCGGCATCGTCGGCGTGCTGCACGACGCGGCGACCCGGGCCGAGGTCGACGCCGTGTCGTTCTGGGTCCACGTGCCGCACTACGCGAACAATCCCCCCTGCCCCAAGGCGACCCTGGCCCTGCTACACCGGGTCGAGGAGGTGCTCGACCTGCCGGTCCCGATGTCAGACCTGGCCGAGGAGGCCGCCGAGTGGGAGCAGCGGGTACGCACCGCTGCCGAACAGGACGCCGAACTCGGCGAGTACGTCCGCGAACTGGAGGAACGGGTCGGTGACGCCGGCATCCAGCCGCTGACCGGCGACGAGATCGCCCAGGAGTTCGAGAAGTACCTGCGCCGTCGGGGCGGCTCGGCCGGCCCCACCGCCGGCTCCTGGTAACCAGGGGCCGGCGGCAGCCGGCCGTACGGACGGAACGACACACCGGGCGGCGGGCGGCGACCGTGGACGCGGGTCGAACCGCCGCCCGCCGTCGGCCGGAACGGGTCCACCGCGTTACCGCGGCACACCGTCACTGATCGAGGACGACCTCCGCCACGGCGCGGGCCGCCAGCGCGGGATGGGCGTCGGGACGGGTGACGGCGTGCGCGAGCACCCCGTCGATGAGCACGAGGAGCTGGTCGGCACCGAAAGCCCGGCTCGCGGTGCCCATGGCGGGTCAGCTCGGCGACGAACAGTCCGTGCAACCGGTCCTTGTAGGCCCGGACCTCCGCGTGGGCGGGATGGTCCGGGTCGGTCAGGGCCAGCTCCGCCGAGGTGTGGCGACAGCCGCGGAACGATGGCGCGGTGGTAATCCGTTCCAGCTCGTCGAAGACGGCAAGAATGCGGCGGCGCGGTTCGTCGCCGGCCTCGTCCATGACCCGCCGGTAGCGGGCATCGGTGGCGGCGCTCCGCAACACCTCGGCGACGGGTCTTGGTCTACCTGATTGTGGTCGCGCTGGCCGTCGCCGGACTGGTCCAGCTGCTCCCTCGGAGTCGTGCCTTGCGTAACTTCCGTCTCGGGCGCCGACGGGTTGCCCGGGGCACCACCCGTACGGCATCCTAGGAACCTAGTGTTACCGCCACCGGAGCGACGGGAGTGTGACATGCAGATAAACCCGGGGGCCGCCGAGTTTCCGCACCGGCAGATCGCCGAGCAGCTCCGCGCCAAGATCAGGGCCGGAGACTGGGCCGCCGGTGAGCGGCTGCCGTCCATCCCGGCCATCGCCGAGTTGTTCGGGGTGGCCAAGCAGACCGTGCAACGCGCGATCGACCAGCTCCGGGTCGAAGGGGTGCTGATCACCAAGCCGGGCTCCGGTACGTACGTCCGGGGCACCCGACGCCGCCTGAACCGGCTGTCCCGGGGCCGCTACGGCGGTCACCGCGGTTACCACGCCGACCTCGCCGCCCGGTACCGGCAACAGTTGATCCAGGTCGGCCGGGCCCCGGCACCGCCGGAGGTCGCCGACGCGTTCGGGGTGGCCGACGGCACCGAACTGATCGTCCGCCGACACCTGGTCCGCACCGAGGACGTTCCGGTCGAGGTCGGCGCCTCCTGGTTCCGGGTGGCCGACGCGGCCGGCACCAGTCTGGAACGGCTGGAGGCATACGGCCGGCCGCTCTACCAGGAGGCGGAGGAGGCGATCGGCCGACGCTACGTCTCGGCCACCGACCAGATCAGCGCCCGGCAGCCCAGCCGGGAGGAGGCGGAGACCCTGCAGATCCGCCCCGACACCCCGGTGCTGCACCTGCTGCACGTCGCCTACGACGCCCAGCGCCGGCCGATCGAGGTCGCCCAGGCGACCTGGCCCGGTCCGATGACCACGCTGACCGAGCAGTACCAGGTGCCCGGGCCGGTGGCCGAACCCGACCCGGACCCCGGACTGGTGCTCGGCTGACCGCGGACGTCCCGCGCCGTCACCTGCGCGGCAGGTCCGCCAGCCAGCGTTCCAGCGCGTCCGGGTGCGCGAACAGCAGCACCGGCGGCCCGGACGGGTCGGCCTGCCACGCCCGCATCCGCCGCCGCTCCCGACCGAACCCGGTCAGGTGCCACACCAGGATCGACTCTGCGGACAGGACGCTGCCCCACGACTCACGGTTGCCGTTGCAGATCTGCTCACCGGTGGCCACCCGGCGCAGCGTACGGCGCAGCAGCCACCCAAAGGAAAGCGAGCGCGGATAGTCCAGGCCGATGACCACGTCGGCGCGGGCCAGCGGCACGTCCCGCCACCCGTGGTACGCCCCGTCGAGGATCCAGCGGTCCCGCTGGCAGATCCGCGCGATCCGACGCCGCTGCTCGGCGACCGGCACCTCGACCCAGTTGGGCTCCCAGAGCAGGTCGTCGACCGGGTACCAGGGCACGCCGAGGCGGGTGGCCAACCGCGCCGCCAGGGTCGACTTGCCGGAGCCGTGGACTCCGCAGATCAGGACGCGGGACGGAGGGATCATCGCGGACAGCGTACGGACGGCCGGGGTCCCGGTCGCCGACGGTCGCCCGCCCGGTTTCCCCGGCCGACCCGGACCGTCGGCGATCCGGTCGGCAGACGAGGCCCACCGACCGGGAGTGGCCGACCGTGAACAGCCGGCCGGCAGTGGCCGGGAGACTACAGCCGGATACCGAGCAGGGCGTCGACGGTCGCGGCCACCAGCGCGGGAGCATCCGGGTCCGTCCCGGCGCCGGCGAGCGTGGCGTCCGCCCACTGGTCCAGCAGGGTCAACGCGCCCAGGGTGTCCAGGTCGTCGGCGAGCCGCTCGCGTACCCCGGCCAGCAGGTCGGCCCCGGAGGCGCCCACCGGGGCTGCCACCGCCTCCCGCCAGCGGGCCAGCCGCTGGATGGCGACCTTGAGCACGTCGTCGGTCCACTCCCGGTCGGACCGGTAGTGACCGGCGAGCAGGCCGAGGCGTACCGCCATCGGGTCCACGCCGTCGGCGCGCAGCCGCGAGACGAAGACCAGGTTGCCCTTGGACTTCGACATCTTCTCGCCGTCCAGGCCGATCATGCCGGCGTGCACGTAGTGGCCGGCGAACGGCTCCACGCCGGTCAGCCGCTCGGCGTGCGCGGCGGAGCACTCGTGGTGCGGGAAGAGCAGGTCGTTGCCGCCGCCCTGGACGTCGATCCGGTCGCCGAGCAGCCCCAGCGCGATGACCGCACACTCGATGTGCCAGCCGGGCCGCCCCGGCCCCAGCGTTCCACCGGGCCAGGCCGGTTCGCCGTCCCGGGCGCCACGCCAGAGCAGCGGGTCCAGCGGGTCACGCTTGCCGGCCCGGTCCGGGTCACCGCCCCGCTCGGCGAAGAGCGGAAGCATCTCGTGCCGGGACAGGTTGGACTCGTAACCGAACCGGGGCGCGGCCGCGACGTCGAAGTAGACGTCGCCGGTGCCGTCCTCGAGCCGGTACGCCGCACCGTCCTCCAGCAGCGCCCGGACCTGCTCCGCGATGGCCGGGATCGACTCGACGGCGCCGACGTAGTGCGCCGGCGGGATCATCCGCAGCGCCTCCATGTCCTCCCGGAACAGTGCCGTCTCCCGCATGGCGAGGACCTTCCAGTCCTCGCCGTCCCGTTCCGCCCGCTCCAGCAGCGGATCGTCGATGTCGGTGACGTTCTGCACGTAGCTGACCTGGTGACCATTGTCCCGCCAGACCCGCTGGGCCAGGTCGAAGGTGATCATGGTCGCCGCGTGCCCCAGGTGGGTGGCGTCGTACGGGGTGATGCCGCAGACGTACATCGTCGCCGTCCCGGAGGGGCGGGTCGGATGCACCGCGCGGCGCGCCGAGTCGAACAAGGCGAGCGGCTGTCCCCTACCCGGCAGCCGAGGGATGTCGTGCCCCACCCAGGATTCCATGGTCACACCCTAGCCAGCCGGGACCGGCGGCTCCGACCGCCCGGCCACGAAGGTGATCAGACCGACAGGGCACCCATCGGGCCATCAACCGGGCCGGGACCGGGCCGCCGCCGATGGCGGCCGGCCGGAACCCCTGACCGGCGCCCAGGAAGCGACGCCCCGGAGAAGCGGTACTCGACGGCGGGTCAGACCGGCGGCCAGGGAATCGCCGGCCACTCGTCGGACGGGACCGGGAACCGGCCGCTGTCCCGGAGCCGGTCGATCCGCCGGGCGGTGGCGGCGACCTCGCCGATGGTCAGGTGCTCCGCCAGGCTCTCCCCCAGCGGGCCGATGATCGCCGTGGCCAGCCCGTCGAGCATCTCCCGGACGTCCGGCGGCAGGGTCCGACGGGCCCAGCCCCAGAGCACCGTCCGGAGCTTGTCCTCCACATGGAAACAGACGCCGTGGTCGACACCGTAGATCCGGTCGTCCGGCCCGTACAGCACGTGGCCGCCCTTGCGATCGGCGTTGTTCAGCACCGCGTCCAACACCGCGAGTCGCGCCAACCGTGGGTCGTCGGCGTGCGCCAGCGCGTACGGCGCGCCGTCGTCGTCCTGCGCCGCCGCGACCCGAAACCAGCGTGCCGGGAGGCTGTCCGCCGGCACGAAGCCGACCAGCGGCTCGGCCTGCTCCGGCTCGTCGATCCAGAGCTGGCAGGCACCGGGCCCCAACGGGCCGTCCCGCAGCACCGTCGGTGGGACGAGGTCCCAGCCGCTGGCCCGGGACACCAGGTAGGCGGCGACCTCCCGGCCGGCGAGGGTGCCGTCCGGGAAGTCCCAGAGCGGCCGTTCCCCGTGGATCGGCTTGTAGACGCAGCGGACGGTGACCCCGTCCAGGGTCAGGAAGGCCCGCAGCGTGGTGTTCGACGCGTCAACGAGCCGCCCCTCCAACTCCAGCTCGCCGCCGAGCAGGAGCCGCAGCGCGTCGCTCTCGTCCAGCACGGGTCGCAGGTCGGACGAGGTCACCGGAAAGATCCCGCCACGCCGGCGCCGACGCCGAGGGGACCGGTCACCGGTGGTAGCCGTTGTGACGGGGGCAGAGGTGCCCGGCGGGGTCGAGCGGCTGACCGCAGAGCGGACACGGCGGGCGTCCGGCGGCCACCACCCGGCGGGCCCGGTCGATGAACTCCCGGGTCGCCTGCGGGGTCAGCCGGACCCGCAACCGGTCCAGGTCGTCGGCCGGCTCGTCGTCGTCCTCGTCGAGTTCGCTCTCGGCGCCGCCGAGTTCGATCTCCGCCTCGGCCTCGCCCGCGGCGATCGCCTCGATCACCACCGTGGCGGTGTCGACGTCGAAGGCCAGCCCCAGGGTGCCGACCCGGAACTCCTCGTCCACCGGCGTATCCAGCGGCTCGTTGTCCGAGGTGACCTTCGGCGGCTCGGGCAGCTCGACCCCGAACCGCCGGTGCGCCTCGGAGAGCAGTTCCTCGAGCTTCTCGGCGAGCAGCGACATCTGGACCTTCTCCAGGGCGACACTGACCAGGCGCCCGCCGCCCCGCGCCTGCAGGAAGAACGTCCGGTCGCCCGGCGGCCCCACGGTCCCGGCGACGAACCGCTCCGGCGGCTCGAATGCGTGCACCTGGTGGGTCATACCCACGACCCTATCCGGCCCGGTACCACGCCGTGCAGCCCACCGACGCGAATCACCGTCCGGTCCGGGCCCCGGCGTACCGGAACGCTCCGTGGTGCCTGGGTCGAGGGGCGGCCGGCGTCCCGTGCCCCGCTCCGCCGGGTGCCCAACGGAACGGTCACCGCCCACCGCCCGAGCCGGTCGACCCGGCGGCGGCCGGCTCCCCCACGGTCTCCGTACCGGTGCCGACCGCGCCGGCACCGCCGCCCACCGGGGCGTCAGAATCCGCCGTACGCGCCGCCCGGCGCCGCCGGGACCGCTTCGGCGGCACCAGACCGGCCAGCTCACCACCGGTGTCGTTGAGCCGGAGCAGGAACGGACGCACCGGTGTGTAGCGGATGCCGGTCACCGACCCCGGGTCGACCACGATCCGCTGGAACTGGTCGAGGTGCACACCGACCGCGTCCGCGACAATGGCCTTGATCACATCGCCGTGGCTGCACGCCAGCCAGACCGCCTCCGGTCCGTGCTCGGCGGTGATCCGGGCGTCCCACCGCCGGACCGCCTCGACGGCGCGGGTCGCCATCCCCGCCATCGACTCGCCGTCCGGGAAGACCGCCGCGCTCGGGTGCTGCTGCACGACCTGCCACAGTGGATCCTTGGCCAGTGTCTTCAACGGCTGGCCCTGCCAGCTGCCGTAGTCGCACTCGACCAGCCCGTCCTCGACCACCGGCACGACGTCCGGGAGTGCCAGGTCCAGCGTCTGCCGGCACCGGATCAGCGGGCTGGTGACCACCGCCGCCAACGGGACCGCGCGCAGCCGCGCCCCGACGGCGGTCGCCTGGGACCGACCGGTCTCGTCGAGTTCCACCGGCTGGCGGCCGGCCAGGCCGCCGGCGGCGTTCGCCGTGGTCCGGCCGTGCCGGAGAAGCAGGAGGGTTGCCACGCAGCCCACCCTACGGCCCGCCGGACCGGGGGGCGGGCCGGCCCGGCGGTACCGGATCCCACCGGCGGCCTGGCACGGCCGGGCCTGCCGGCGCCGGGTCGGGCCGGCGGACCCACCGGGCCACCGCGATCACGCGACGGCCCGGTGGTCAGGTCGCCGCGATGGTCCCGGTGCCGAGCAGCGCAAAGACCAGGCTGCCGAGCGCCACCCGGTAGAGGACAAAAACGTACAGGCTGTGATGTGCGACATAGCGCAGCAGCCAGGCGATCGAGGCGTAGCCGAGACCGAAGGCGATCACGGTGGCCACGATCATCTGGGCCGGGGTCGGGATCGACCCGCCACCGCTGGTGTCGAAGACGTCCGGGAGACTGAAGATCCCGGACATCACCACCGCCGGGATGGCGAGCAGGAACGAGTAGCGGGCCGCCGCCTCCCGGGTGAGGTTGAGGAAGAGCCCTGCGGTCAACGTGCCGCCCGACCGGGACACCCCGGGGATCAGGGCCATCGCCTGGGCGAAGCCCATGACCACGCCGTCGCGCAGCGTGAAGTTCTCGATCCGCCGGGTCTGCCGACCCCAGTACTCGGCGAAGGCCAGCACAAACGCGAAGACGATCAGGGTGGTGGCAACCAGCCACAGGTTCCGGGCCGCGGTCCGGATCTGGTCCTTGAACAGGAACCCGAACAACCCGATCGGGATCGACCCGATGATGACGTACCAGCCCATCCGGTAGTCCAGGCTCGAGCGCACCGAACGGTCCCAGATGCCGACGACCCAGACCCGGGTGATCCGCCAGATGTCCTTGGCGAAGTAGAGCAGGACCGCGGCCTCGGTGCCGAGCTGGGTGACCGCGGTGAACGACGCCCCGGCGTCCTGGTCGAAGAAGATCGCCGAGGTGATCCGCAGGTGCCCCGACGAACTCACCGGAAGAAACTCGGTGAGCCCCTGGACGATGCCCAGGACGATTGCCTCGATCCAGCTCACCCTCGTACCCCGCTCCGCAGCACCGTACGCCCCTCGTTTCGTCCCGTCGGTGCGCCCGGCGGGCTGTTCCGCCCGGTCACACCGTCCTCCCACAGCACGGGCCGCCGAAGCGACCCCGGACCGGCCCACCCGGTCCGCCGGTCACGTCCGTTCACTCACCCACCCCGGCGAGGTCCAGCGCCTCCGCACAGGCCCGCAGCGTCCGTACCCCACTGTCCACGTCCGCGACGAAAAGGCTCACCGAGAGAGTGGTCACACCGGCGGCCGCGTACTCCCGCATCCGGTCGGCGATCCGCTCCACCGGGCCCAACAGCGACGTGCGGTCGACGAACTCCAGCGGCACCGCCGCCGCCGCGTCCCGCTGCCGCTTCGCCAGATAGAGGTCCTGCACCTCGCGGGCCGCGTCCCCGTAGCCCATCCGGGTGGCGAGCTGGTTGTAGAAGTTCTGCTCCCGGCTGCCCATCCCGCCGACGTAGAGCGCCGCGTACCAGCGGACCAGTTCCGCACAGGCGGCGACGTCGTCGCCGAGCACCACCGGCACCGTCGGCACCACGTCGAAGCCGGCGAGTTCCCGGCCGGCCCGGGCCCGGCCGGCGGTGACCGCGGCGAGCTGCTCGGCGGCGAAGTCCGGTGCGTAGAAGACCGCCAGCCAGCCGTCGGCGATCTCCCCGGCGAGTTCCAGGTTCTTCGGCCCGACCGCGGCCAGGTAGATCGGCACCCGCTCGCGGGGCGGGTGGAAGCCGAGCCGCAGCGCCTTGCCCGGGCCGTCCGGCAGCGGCAGCCGGTAGTGCGCCCCGTCGTACTCGACCGGTTTGCGGGCCAGCGCGAGCCGCACGATGTCGACGTACTCCCGGGTCCGGGCGAGCGGTTTGGCGAAACGTACCCCGTGCCAGCCCTCGGAGACCTGCGGGCCGGAGACACCGAGGCCGAGCCGGAACCGACCACCGGAGATCGCGTCGATGGTGCCCGCCGTCATGGCGGTCGCCGCCGGGCTGCGGGCCGGGATCTGCATCACCCCGGAGCCGAGGTCGATCCGTTCCGTCTGGCCGGCCAGCCAGGCCAGCATGCTGGGCGAGTCCGAGCCGTACGCCTCGGCGGCCCAGACCACCGAGTACCCGAGCCGGTCCGCCTCGCGGGCGAGGGCCAGATGATCCGCCGGTGTGCTCCACGCCGTCTGGTAGCCGAGGCTGAGCCCGAGTCGCACTGCTTCGTCCCCCCCCTGTCGTCGCGAGTCGCATCAGGGTACGCAATCGCGGGACGGCACCCGACGGCCGGTGGGGGCGACCCAGCGACGGGTACGACACCCGCCGGTGGGACGGGTCGCGACGGTGTCGACCGCGCGGGCGCCCCGCCCACCCGCCCGTTCTGTGGTGGAACGCGCGCCGGTTATGGCGGGAGCGAGGATATCGGCGGGACGATGTTCTGAATAGAGTTCAACCATGCAGCAGCGACCGCTCGGCCGAAGCGGGCTGGCGGTTTCCCGGCTCGCGCTCGGCACCATGACCTGGGGTCGGGACACCGACGCGGATGACGCTGCCGCGCAACTGAAGAGCTACCTGGACGCCGGGGGCAACCTGGTCGACACCGCCGATGTGTACAGCGACGGGGACGCCGAGGCGGTGATCGGCTCCCTGCTGGGCTCGCTGGTGCCCCGGGACGACGTGCTGATCGCCACCAAGGCCGGCCTCCGCCCGGGTTCCACCCGTCGCCGGGACGGTTCCCGGGGTCACCTGCTGCGTACCCTGGACGCGTCGCTGCGCCGGCTCGGCACCGACCACGTCGATCTCTGGCAGGTGCACGGCTACGACCCAGCCACTCCGTTGGAGGAGACGCTGTCGGCGCTGGACCACGCGGTGAACAGCGGGCGGGTCCGCTACGTCGGCGTCTCGAACTTCTCCGGTTGGCAGACCGCGCAGGCCGCGAGTTGGCAGGCAGCCTTCCCCGGACGGGCTCCGGTGGTCGCCGTCCAGATCGAGTACTCGCTGCTCGAACGGGGCGTTGAGCGGGAGGTGCTGCCCGCCTGCGAGAGCCTGGGCCTCGGCGTGCTGCCGTGGTCACCGCTCGGTCGCGGGGTGCTGACCGGAAAGTACCGGCACGGCCGGCCCGCCGACTCCCGGGCTGCTTCGGCCCATTTCGACCGGTTCGTCGCCCGATACCTGGAGCCCCGCTGCTCCAGCATCGTGGAGGCGGTGGCCACCGCCGCGTCCGGGCTGGGGGCGTCGCCGCTGGAGGTCGCGCTCGCCTGGATCCGCGACCGTCCCGGCGTCGTCGCGCCGATCCTCGGCGCCCGTACGGTCGGGCAGCTGCTCGGCGCGCTCCAGGTCGAACGGATGACCCTGCCGGACGAGATCGCCCGGGCCCTGGACGACGTCTCCGCGGTACCGGTCGGCTACCCGGAACGGGACGGCTGAGCCGCCGCCGGGGGCGGACCGGGCAGGTGGCCCGGAGGCCCAGCTCACGCCGGCGAAGGACTGGTGTCGGCCGATCAGGGTGGGCAGGATAGGGGCCATGGACTACGAATACGCGCCGTTGCGGTTACCGCCGAACGTCGACCGCGTGACCGCGATGGCGCAGCTGGCGATCCAGGCCGAGTTCTCCGGCTGGGAACTGGCCCGGGTCCGGCTCTACCGCGATGGCACCCGCCAGGTGGTGCTGCGGCGCCGGGTGGTCAACCAGGCGCAGCCGGGTCTGTCGTACTGAGCCGGCCGCGCCCCGAGCCGGCGCCCCGG